>CP036352.1:2471193-2780092 GCA_007753915.1 Phycisphaerae bacterium RAS2 | reverse complement strand
GTCGGCAAAGGGGAGCGGCGGCGACGAGCCGTAGTCGAAGGACGCGGGCAGCGCGGCGGCGCAGGTCGCGCGGGGTGCATGTGCGATGACGACGGGTCGGTCGCTGTTGATACTGCTGATGATGGTCGTCACGGGCATCACGATCGTGGTGATCCGCGGGGAGACTGCCAAAGCTTCAAATCGCGTGCAGCGGCTGCACCAAAAGCAGACGGAACTGGAGCACGTGCTCTGGTCGCAGGAGATGGATCTCGCACGGCTTCGGGGGCCGGAGGAAATTCGCCGGCGGACGAAGGACCTCGGTTTGAATCTGCTTCCGCCGCGAACTGATGCCGCGGCGAAGGATGCCAATCGGGGGCAACCCGGACCGCGCGACTAGCTCGCGTTGCCCGAGGGGATGGATCGAACTCGGTAAGGAACGGATGCCTTGCGTTCGAAATCAAACAATCCGGTTTCGCAGATTCTGCTGGGCGGTGTGCTGGTCCTGTTTGTCGTGCTGGGCGGGCGACTTGTCTACATCAACGCCTACCAGGGGACGGCCCTGCTGGCCCGCGCCGAGCGCCAGCAGCAGTCGATCATCCCGCTGAAGCATCGTCGCGGGCTCGTGGTCGATTGCCGCGGTCGCATGATCGCCGGCACGATGCTGCGCAAGAGCGTCTTCGCCGATCCGAAAGTCATCGAAGACAAAGACGCCGCGGCTCGAACGGTGGCGGAGATTCTCGGCGTTTCGCCGGAGGAGATCGCGCCGGACCTGAACGCGGCGGAAGGCAATCGCTTCATGGTGATTCGCCGCGGAGTGGACGACGAGCAGGCGCAGATGATCCGCGATGCGAACATCTACGGCATCGGCCTGTTCGACGAGCCGTATCGCGTGTATCCGATGAATCAGCTGGCGGCGGCGCTGGTTGGGTTTGTCTCGCCGGACGGCGTCGGCGTGAGCGGTCTGGAGTATCAGTGCGAATCGTGGCTGCGCGGCGAGGACGGGCTAAAGACAATTGTTAGAGATGCGCGGCGCAAGGCATTCTGGCTGGCCGACGGCGGCTATCGCCCGGCGCGTGACGGGTTCCATGTTCTCCTGACCATCGACGCCGAGATTCAGGCGACAACCGAGCGCGAGCTGGCCAAATGCATCGAGCAATACAAGGCCGAGAGCGCGGTCGGCATCGTGATGCACGCGCAATCGGGGGCGATCCTCGCGATGGCGACGTCGCCGGGGTTTGATCCGAATCATTACCTGGACTTCGGGCCGGTGCGCTATCGCAATCGGGCGATCACCGATCCGTACGAGCCGGGCAGCACGTTCAAACCCTTCGTTGCGGCCGCCGCGATGGAGGAGAAAGTCGTGCGGCTGGGCGAGGTCTTCGATTGCGAAAACGGGGCCTGGCAGGACGGCGCGCGGCTGCTGCACGATCACCATCCCTACGGCGCGTTGTCGTTCGAGGATGTGCTGATTAAGTCGAGCAACATCGGCATGGCCAAGATCGGCAAGCGGCTTGGGAACGACCGGTTGCATCGCTACATGCGCGCGTACGGTTTCGGAAGCAAATCGGGCATTGACCTGGTCGGCGAAGACTCGGGCATCCTCCAGCCGTTCAACCGATGGAACAGCTTCACGACGACAAGCATTCCCATGGGGCAGGAGATTGGCACGACGCCGTTGCAGTTGGCGCGGGCGTTCTGCGTGTTTGCCAATGGCGGGATGCTGGTGCAGCCGTACCTGATCCGGGCCGTGCTCGCGCCGGATGGGCGCGTGTTGAATGATTTCTCAAACCCGCCGCCGGAACGACGCGTGGTGAGCGAGGCCGTGGCGAAGACGATGCGCGAAAAGATCTTGAGCCAGGTCGTGGAGATCGGCACGGGCACGAAATCGAAGCTGGCGCAGTATTCGGTCTTCGGGAAGACCGGCACGGCGCAGATCGCGCGGCGAGGCGGCGGAGGATACGAGCCGGACGCGTATGTCAGCTCATTCATTGCCGGCGCGCCGACGAAGGACCCGCAACTGGTGGTGATGGTCGCGGTAACTCGGCCGAAGAAATCGATTGCCTATTACGGCGGCACGGTCGCCGCGCCGGTCGTGCGCGAAATTCTGGCGCACGCGCTGGCTTATCTTCAGATTGCGCCGGATCGACCCGACGGCCGGACCGTTGCGTCCGTTGAGGCGGACGGCGTCGGCGGCGACTGACGGCGTGCAACGGGTCGAAGCGCCCGTGAACCGCAGACGGGGGAGATCACGTACAATCAATGGCCGCAGCGGCGGTTAGGCTAGCCGGCTTCGACGAGTTGCCCGGTGCAGGGACGCGTTACAATGTCGAGCCGCAAGAGGCAGTGGCTCGGTGGAAGGCATCGAAGGATCAGGGAATGGACCTCGCAACGCTCATCACGGAAGAACTCGGGGTCGGGGTCTGCCCCGACAGCCTGGGCCGCGTCGAGGTCACGGGCGTTTGTGGTGACAGTCGTGCGGCACAACCCGGACATGTCTTCGTGGCGTTGTCCGGCTCAAAGGCCGACGGCGCGGCGTTTGCGGCCGACGCGGTGAAGCGCGGCGCGGTTGCGGTCGTCGCGGATCGTGATGCCGACGTGGGGCCGCTGACGGCACCGGTGATTCGCGTGCCGGATGCGCGAGCGGCGGTAGCGCGGTTGGCGCGGGGGTTTTACGGACTCGGTCGGATTCAGGCGGATGGCCGGTTTCCCGTCGTCGGAGTCACGGGCACAAACGGCAAGAGCACGTTTGCGTACATGGTGCGGGCCCTGCTTCAGCGCGCCGGGTTGAGGCCGGCGATGCTGGGCACGATTGAATACGATCTGGTCGGTCGCAAGGTGGACGCGGCGCTGACGACGCCGGACGCGGTCACGCTGACGCGGCATCTCGTGGAAGCGGCGGGTCACGGAGCCGACAGCGCGGTGATGGAGGTCTCCAGCCACGCACTGGATCAGCGGCGGACCGACGGCATCCGCTTCGCTACAGGCGTCTTTACGAACCTGACGCAGGATCACCTGGATTATCACGGCACGCTGGAGAACTATCGCGATGCGAAGCGGCGTCTGTTCGAGCAGCTCGACCGCAGCGCGACGGCGGTGCTGAACGCGCACGATCCCAATTGCGACCACATGGCGGCGGCGTGCAGGGGACGGGTGCTGCGCTTCGGGCTGGACAGCCGCGCCGACGTGCGCGGCGGGATTCTTCAGGCGGACATCGGCGGCGGCACGTTCGTGCTGGACGTGGAGGGTCGACAGGTCTCGGTGCGCACGCCGATGGTGGGGCGGCACAACATTCTGAACGCGCTGGCGGCGGCGGCCGCGGGACTGTCGCTGGGGCTGGACCTGGAGATCATCGCCGACGGCATCGCCCGACTGGACAACGTGCCCGGGCGGCTGGAGCGGGTGGACACGGGCGATCTGGGGTTTGATATTTTCGTCGATTATGCCCACACCGATGACGCGCTGCGAAACGTATTGAGCGCCGTGCGTCCGCTGACGCGCGAGCGGCTGTGGTGCGTCTTCGGATGCGGCGGGGACCGCGACCCGTACAAGCGGCCGCTCATGGCGCGAGCGGTCACGCAGGGCGCCGACCGGTTCGTGATCACGAGCGACAATCCGCGGACGGAGGACCCGCAGAAGATTCTCCAGGACATCGAGCGCGGTGTAGCCAATTCGGATCGCGAGCGCGGGACGACCATTGCCGACCGCCGCGAGGCGATCCAGCATGCGATCGAGCGGCTGGAGCCGGGCGACGCGCTGATCATCGCCGGCAAAGGTCACGAGAATTACCAGATCCTCGGCACGCAGAAGATTCACTTCGACGACGTGGAAGTCGCGCGCGAGGCGGTGGCACGGAGGCAATCGGCGGCATGCGCGCGCTAACGATCCCTGAAATCTGCACGGCGATGGCGGGGCGGCTGCTTGGCGAGCTGACCGTGCCGGCGGTTCATCGCATCGTGACCGATTCACGGCACGATGTGACCAGTGGGCTGTTCTTCGCCTTGCGCGGCGAGAACCATGACGGTCACGCATTTGTGAACAATGTTCTGGCGCGCGGGGCGGCCTGCGCCGTGGTGAGCGATCTGTCGGCCGTGGCGGACCAGTTTCATCGTGGAGGTCGGGTCATCCAGGTGCCGGACGTGACGGCGGCGCTGGGGAAGCTCGCGGGATGGTACCGCCGGCAGTTCGCTGCGCAGGTCATTGCCGTGGTCGGCAGTAACGGAAAGACGACGACCAAGGATTTGATCGCTACGGTGCTGGGCGGCAAGCTCCGCGGCAAGGCGGCGCAGGGGAGTTTTAACAATCACATCGGCGTGCCACTGACGCTGCTGTCGGTCGAGCCGGCGGATCAGTACGTCGTTGTGGAAGTCGGCACGAACCATCCCGGTGAAGTGGCGGCGCTGGGGCGCATGGCGCAGCCCGATCTCGCGGTGGTGACGAGCATTGGCGAAGAGCATCTCGAATTCTTCGGCACGCTGGACGCCGTGGCGAGCGAGGAGTTCTCAATCGTTGCGAATCTTGGCGGCCGAGCATTTTTGGCAATGAGCGAGCAGGCGGCAGCCTTCGCACCGGGCAAACTGCCGGAGCGGTGTACGCGACTGGTGTATGGCTTTGCCGAGTCGGCCGATCTTCGCGCGACGGAGCTGTCGGCGGATCGCGCGGGCATGCGTTTTCGCGTCAACGGCAAGTTCGACTATCGACTGCCGTTGATCGGTCGGCACAACGTGGTGAACGCATTGGCGGCCGTGGCAATTGGTCTGCGGTTGAAGATGACGCACGGTGAGATCGCGGCGGCACTCGAGACCGTTCGACCGGCCAAGATGAGGCTGGAACCGATGCAACTCGGCGAGTGGACGGTGATCAACGACGCGTACAACGCGAACCCGACGAGCATGAAGGCGGCGTTTGAGGCGGTGGACGAGTGGCCCGCCGTGGGTCGGCGCGTTTTCGTCCTTGGCGACATGCGGGAGCTGGGGGATGAGTCGGAACGATGCCATGCGTCGGTGGGATTGGAGGCGGGGCGATCCAGCGCGAAAGTGATCATCGCGGTCGGTGGGCATTCGCGGGCGGTGGTGGATGGGGCGACAAAGTCCGCCGGGACGAGCAAACGAATCTATGCGTTCCCGACGGTGGAGGCGCTGTCGGGCCGATTGCGGGAGCTCCTGGAGCCTGGTGATATCGTTCTGTTGAAGGGGTCTCGGGGCATGCGATTGGAGCGGTTGCTGGAGGGGCTGGACAAGCGGTCCCCGGCCGCAACGGGCGCGGCCTAGGGCGCCGCTTCGAAAGCCGGGCGAATCGCGCGAAAAGCGGCAGTCGGCATGCAGATTCTGCCGATATAGACGGATTCAATCGAGAGACCATCGCGCGTGATATACCATCTGCTCAATCATTTCCTTCCCGGCAACTACGGGTATCAGAATCCGCTCTTTCGGGGCATCTGCGCGATCCTCGTCGGGTTCTTCATCGTGTGGCTGGTCGGGCCGTGGGTGATCCGGCAACTGGTCCGGTTGAAAGTGGGCGACATCCCCGACTTCGACCACACGGCGCTGAACGAGCTGACCAAGGACAAGAAGAACGTGCCGACGATGGGCGGCGTCCTGATCGTGGGAGCGGTCGGCTTGAGCACGGTGCTGCTGGCGAATTTGACAGTATTATACATTCACATGGCGTTTGTCTGCCTGGTCTGGCTGACGGCGCTGGGGTTCATCGATGACTGGATCAAGCTGCGCGACAAGGCCCGCGGCGGCTCGCGCGACGGGTTGAAGTTCTACCAGAAGATTCTCTTTCAGGTGGGCCTCGGTGTGATGCTGGGGTACTTCATCTATGACCGGGGCCGGGCGACCTTCGCCGACTTCGAGGTCGAGCACTACCGGATTCTCACACTGCCGTTCTTCAAGGGCGAATACGAATACGGCTTTCTGCTTCCGTCGTGGGCTTTTCTCACGATGACGGTGCTGGTCGTCGCGGGAACGTCCAACGCGGTCAACCTCACCGACGGCATGGACGGCCTCGCCAGCGGGTGCGTCGCGCTGTGCTGCTGTGTGTTCATGCTGTTGTCGTGGGCAGTCGGAGACGAGCGCGTCGCGGAGTATTTGCTGTTTCCGTTCATCCCGCAGGCGGGTGAATTGGCCGTGCTGTGCGGCGCGATGATGGGGGCGTGCCTGGGGTTCCTCTGGTACAATTGCCACCCCGCGCAGGTGTTCATGGGCGACACCGGTTCGCTGCCGCTGGGCGGCCTGATCGGCTTCGTGGCGATCGTGATCCGTCAGGAAGTGATGCTGTTCATCGTCGGCGGTGTGTTTGTGATCGAGGCGTTGTCGGTCATGCTGCAGGTCGGGTACTTCAAAATGTCCGGCGGCAAGCGCATCTTCCGTGTCGCACCGATTCACCATCATTTTCAGCTCGGCGGCTGGAAGGAAACGCAGGTCGTCACGCGGTTCTGGCTGCTCGCGGCGATTTTCGCGGCCTTTGCACTGGCCACGACCAAGTTGCGGTGACATCGGCGAACGGCGACGGTACGATGCCGTCGTCGGAATGATCGCATACCGGGGCGACTGTTGATCGCGCCCCGCGGCAGGGATGCCCAGATGCTCAATCTCGACAGCAAGCCCACTTCGTGCAGCGCGACGATCACGATCGTTGGCGCGGCGCTTCTTTCCCTCGGCATGGTCATGGTTTTTTCGGCGTCGGCGAGCCTCACCGCACCGCCGATCCTGCAGGAGCCGCTCAAGAATTCTGCGGTTCGCCAGGCCGCCTTCAGCGGCATCGGCATGGTCACGCTGCTGCTGGTTAGCTTGTGTCCGTATGACGCGTGGCGGATTCGCCGCGGCACCTGGTGGCAGCCCTCGGTGTTTATGTTGATTGCAGTCGTTGGACTTCTTGTGGCGGTACTCATCCCCGGCATCGGCGAGGAGCGCAACGGCGCGCGGCGGTGGTTGTCGCTCGGGCCGTCGTCGCTGGGGCTGGGCTTTCAGCCATCGGAAGTTGCCAAGGTCGGCATCATTATTTTCCTGTCGGGTGTTTGCGCGCGGATGGGCGATCGTGTGCGTAAGTTCTGGACTGGTCTGCTGCCGCTGCTCTTTATCGTCGCCATCGTCGGCGCGCTGATCGGCAAGGAAGACCTCGGCACGGCGGCGCTCGTCGTCGCGGTCGGCGGGTGCATCCTGCTGGCGGCCGGGGCACGATGGTGGCACCTCGGGCTGCTGGCGATTCCAATCGTCGCGGGGCTGGTCTACCTTCTCACGGCCGAGCAGTACCGCATGGATCGCCTGCTTGCGTTTCGCAACCCCGAATTGGACGCGCAGGGCAAGAGCTATCAGCCGATGCAGTCGCTGATCACGATCGCATCGGGCGGCTGGTGGGGGCTGGGTCTGGGCGGCGGCGTGCAGAAATATGGCTACCTGCCCGAAGGGCGAAGCGATTTTATCTTCTCGGTCATCTGCGAAGAGCTGGGCATCATCGGCGGGCTGGCGGTCATCGGCCTGTTCGCCGTGCTCATCTGGCAGGGGCGCAAGGCCGTGGCCATCGCCCCGACGCCCTTCGGCCGGCTGATCGCGTTCGGCGTAACGATTCTGATCGGCCTCCAGGCGGCGATGAATGTCGCGGTGGTGACGGTGTCGATGCCGACCAAGGGGATCGGCCTGCCGCTCGTGTCGGCGGGGGGCAGCGGCGTGTTGTTTTACAGCTTCTTGCTTGGACTCATGGCGAACACGGCAAGATATCGCAGCGTATCAGGTGCGGAGGGCCGGGTGGAGACAGGCGGTATCTTTGCCGCCACGCAGAATTCAGCCCCCAGCATCCCGTTGTCAGGCCTGGCCGGAGCTTCGACGACGCAATGAACCCCGACCGCGATTGCGCAACTGCATGAGCACGTCACAGCCCTGGTTTGTCATCGCCGGCGGGGGAACCGGGGGGCACTTGTACCCCGGGCTGGCCGTTGCGCAGGCCATTAAGACACTTCAACCCAATTTCGACGTGACGATCTTCGGCACGACGCGCGAGATCGATCACAAGCTGGCCAAGTCGCGCGGGTATGAACTGGTCAAGCAAGTCGTGCGGCCGTGGCCGAGCAATCCGATGAAATGGCCGGGGTTCCTGCTGGCATGGCGCAAATCGGTTCGCGCGGCGCGGGCGCGGTTTGAAGATCGAATGCCGTCGATGGTGCTGGGGCTGGGGGGTTATGCGGCCGGGCCGGCGGTGGTGGCTGCGTCGAAGCTGGGCGTGCCGACGGCGATTTTCAATCCCGACGCGGTGCCAGGGCGCGCGAATCAGAAACTGTCGGGCCTGGTGGACAAGGTCTTCGTGCAATGGGAGGATAGCAAGGATCGCTTCCCTAAGGCGCGCGAGGTGGTGGTGACGGGCTGCCCGATCCGGCCGGGGTTTGGGAAGATGTCTCGGCAGGCGGGATGCCGCGCGCTCAAGCTGGATTCGGAGCGGCCGGCGATCTTGATCACGGGAGCGTCGCAGGGGGCGCATTCGGTGAACATGGCGGCGTTGGAGCTGATGGAGCTTTGGACCGTCGCGAACAACTGGCAGGTGGTTCACCTGACGGGCAGCGCCGATCTGGACGCGTGCAAGCAGGCGTACAAGAGCGCGGGGGTTGATGCGCGGGTGCTTTCGTTCACCGAGCACATGCCGGAGTGCATGGCCGCTTGTGACCTGGTGATTTCGCGTGCGGGGGCATCCACGTTGGCCGAGATCACCGCGATGGGATTGCCGAGCGTGCTCATGCCATATCCGTTCGACCGGCACAAGCATCAGACCGCTAACGCGCGGGTGCTGGTGGATGCGAAGGCCGCGGAAATGATCGACGATTCGAACGACCCGAAGGAAAACGCGAAACGCCTGCTGCCGGTGCTGCGCGACCTGATGAAATCGGATCACCGCCGCAAGCGCATGACGCAGGCAGCCCGTGCTCTGGCGCGTGAGGATGCGGCCGAGTCGATGGCGATGTCGTTGTTCGAGATGGCCGGTCGCGAAGGGTGATGTTTGGTTGGCGAGCTTGCTTGCCGCACTCGAAACGTTCGCGCAAACGGAAAACGTCATGCGAAACAGCAGCAGCAATGCGGAGGTCAGCGTGACGACCGGCGGCATCGTCGAGTACGCAGACCAGAGCAGCCTGATGCGCTCGCCGTACTACTCGGCGGACATGGCGCCAACGACGGTCGCGCAGCGCAAGTGGGGCACGAAGGACATCGCGGCGCTGTGGATCTCGATGGCGGCGTGCGTGCCGACTTACATGCTGGCGTCGAGCCTGATCGCCGAGGGCATGAACTGGTGGCAGGCGGTCGGCACGATATTTCTGGCCAACGTCATCGTGCTGATCCCGATGATTCTCAACGCGCACGCGGGGACGAAGTACGGCATCCCGTTCCCGGTGTATTGCCGGCCCTCGTTCGGCATCCTCGGCGCGAACGTGCCGGCGTTGCTGCGGGCGCTGGTGGCGTGCGGTTGGTTCGGGATTCAGACCTGGATCGGCGGCTGGGCGATTTACCAGATCCTCGCGGTGCAATTCACAAGCTGGAACGATCTGCCAAAGCTCTCTGGGATTGACATCAACGCGGCACAACTCGCGTGTTTTTTGTTTTTCTGGCTGATCAACATGTGGGTGATCTACCGGGGGATCGAGTCAATCCGCATTCTGTTGAACATCAAAGCGCCGCTGCTGATCGTGCTGGGGTTGCTTCTGCTCGCGTGGGCTTATCGGCAGGCGGGTGGATTCGGGCCGATGCTGTCGGAGCCGTCGGCGTTCGCGCCGGGGCAGCCGAAGGAAGGCGCGTTCTGGAAGTTCTTCTTCCCTGCGCTGACGGCCAACGTCGGCTTCTGGGCGACGCTCTCGCTGAACATTCCCGATTTTTCACGCTATGCCTTCTCGCAGAGGAATCAGGTCGTGGGTCAGGCGGTCGGCCTGCCACCGACCATGGCACTGTATTCGTTCATCGGCGTGGCGGTCACGTCGGCGACGATCGTCATTTACAACCTACCGCACGATCAGGCGATCTGGGACCCAGTCATCCTGATGACGAAGTTCAAGAACCCCGTCGTGCTGGTGATCGCCATGTTCGCGCTGTGCCTTGCGACGCTGGCGACGAACATCGCCGCGAACGTCGTCAGCCCGGCGAATGATTTTGCGCACCTCTCGCCGCGTCGCATTTCGTTCCGCACCGGCGGGCTGATTACGGGCATCATCGGAATCGTGATGCAGCCGTGGAAGCTCGTCGCGGACCCGACGGGGTATATCTTCAAATGGCTTGTTGCGTATTCGGCGCTGCTCGGCGCGGTGGGGGGCGTGCTGATCGCGGATTATTATCTCGTTCGCCGCGCGAAGTTGGATGTGAAGGGGCTGTACGACCGCGCCGGCCCGTATTGGTACATCGGCGGATTTAATCCCGTCGCCTTGCTTGCGCTCATCTTCGGCATCGTGCCTTGCGTACCGGGGTTTGTCGGGACGGTCACCACGTTAAAGGTCGCACCGATCTGGATGGACCTGTACCACTATGCGTGGTTCATCAGCTTTGGGATTTCGTTTGCGGTGTACGGTGTGGTGATGGCACTGGCCCGTCAGACGGTCAGACCACAGAGGTAGCAGCTTGAGTTATCTCGCGGTGGCGCCGCATCGTGTACGCAAACATGGCCAAGTGCGAAAACAGCGGAATGAGCGTCTCCGGCCAGCCGCCGGCCCTCCATATTATGTAAGCAGTCTTCCCGGCCAATTCCTCCCCAAACACCGTAGCCAAGGCCCTGCGGCATTTGCCGATCATGCGCCGCTGGACGATCGCCGTCGGCGAGAGGCGTGACACAAGCTGCTCGGGCGCGAAGTACCCCGGCACATTGATGCGCGGCAAACCGATGGGATCGTCACCGGAATGAATCGACCCGGCGTCGGACGTGAAGACCGCCCGATAGCCCGCGTGGTGGGCGCGTTCCAGCACCCGCGCGTCGTACCAGTTACCGGGGATCGCAAGTGTCGTGATTGAACGGCCCGTCAGCGCGGCCAGCGCGATCTGTGAATCACGCAATTCGGCGTCGAGTGCGGTGTCGTCGAGTTGATTGAGAGGCCGATGCGTGCGTCCATGCGAGCCGAGGTCGAACCGGTCAGGATCGAGTTCGCGAATCTGTGCATCAGTCATGCGCGGCTGCGCGGCGAGGCCGGTGCGGAAGACCTCCGCCTGCGGGTCCGTCGTGATGAAGATGGTCGCGCGCCACCCTCGGCGTTGCAGGATCGGCTGCAGCACCGTAGCGATGGACTCGCATCCGTCGTCGAAGGTGAGGAGCAGGTTCTTGGGCATGGCGGCCCCATCAGGCGCGATGACGGGCTGCGCCGCGAGGCCTAGCACGTTATCGAGCGATGCAACCCGCCAGCCGTCAGTCACGAGTGCATCGACTTGTGATTCGAACTGGCGTGGCGTGATGGCATAGAGTTGTTCATCCCGCGTAAGCGATGAGAACGCGGATTCATCGACGAGACGGTGATACAGCAGGCAGGCCGCGCGAGGGACATCGGCCGCGCGCGACTCCATCCAAACGCGCGCCAGCCACGGCAGGGCCAACGAGGCGCACGCGAGGCTCGAAAGAGCAAAGAGCCAGATACGGCGTCGGAGTCGTCGGGTCGCGCGGGGCAAGTCGCACTCTCCTGGAGGGCGGTCATTCGACTGGTCGCGAGAAGTGCCGGTATCTTCTCATGATCGCCGTGTCGCGGGCAAGCGGCCAGACGCTACAATCGTTGCCCGGAGGGATGCGACGATGCCTCATGCCAACATGCTCGAAGCGGATCTGACCGCGCTCGTTGTGATCGACGTGCAGGAGAAGATGCTCTCGGCGATTTCGTCGAGCACGCCGGACGCGCTGGTGGCGCGCATGGCGGTGCTGGTGAAGACGGCGCGGCTGCTCGATGTGCCCGTTATTTTCACCGAGCAGTACCCGCGCGGCCTGGGTTCGACCGACGCCGGGTTGGTTGAGACGCTGGCGGGCGCAACCGGTCCATTGGAGAAGACGACATGCAGCTGTTGGCGAGACGAGGGCTTTCGCGCGGCGCTGCAGGCCACCGAACGGGAGCATGTGATCCTGTGCGGCGTGGAGACTCACGTTTGTATACAACAGACGGCGCTGGACCTGTTGCGCGTGGATTATGTGCCGTTTGTCCCGGCCGATGCCGTTGGCTCGCGACGGCCGGTGGATTATCAAACGGCGCTGGATCGAATGCGCAGCGCGGGCGTGGTCGTCTCGACCGTGGAATCGCTGATGTTCGAATTGATCGAACGGTGTGACCATCCGCGATTCAAAGAGTTCCTCAAACTCGTCAAATAGGCCTTGCGGCGTCTCATTGCTTCCGCAGATCAATCATGCCTTACCGTGACGATGACGAAGATGACCGCGACGATCCGCAGTCGGCCGACATGGATGATGACGACACCGCCGACGACTCGGATGAATCCGCATGTCCGCTTTGCGGAGCAACAATGGCGTTTGATGCGATCAAGTGTCCTCAATGCGGCAGCTGGGTCAATGCAGTCAACCCGGCGAAACGCAGGATAGAACAGTTCATCTGGTCGGCGGTAACACTGATTATCGCGGCCGCGCTGATCTACGTGTGGGTCTTGAGGTAAGTCGGGAGATTCCGCCGTTGGGCGCAACGACACTTTTTCAATTGCTCGCGCAATCGGCACTCTCGCAGCGCGTCATGCGCTGCTACGTCTTGCGAATCACACCGATGACCACGCCGCGGATGTCCACCTCGGTCACAAAGATCGGCTCGTACTTCTCATTGGCCGGCTGAAGGCGGATACGGCCCTTCTCGCGGTAGAAGCGCTTAAGCGTGGCTTCACCGTCTGATGTGACGGCCACGACAATTTCGCCGTTATAAGGCGTGGACCGGCGCTCGACGACGACGTAGTCCCCGTCGGCGATCTGATCGTCGATCATGCTGTCGCCGCGGACCTGGAGCGCGTAGATCCCGTGGTCGGAGGAAAACAACTGCTCGAGATCGATCGTCTCGGGGTCTTCAATTGCTTCGATCGGCGCGCCGGCGGCGATGCGGCCGAGCAGCTTCAGGCAGCTGGGGCGATCATCCGGTAGTTGCAAATGGTCCGCCAATTCCAAAGAGCGAGCTTTGTGACGCTCCCGCCGGAGCAGGCCGCGCTCTTCGAGGACGGTGAGGTGCTCGAAGACGGTGACCTTTGAAATTCCGAACTTGGCGGCGATCTCGTCGTAGGTCGGGGAAAAGCCATTCTTGTGGGTGAAGTCCCGGACGAAGGTCAGGATTTCGGCCTGCCTCGGGGTCGCGGGGCGGGTCGGCTTCGATCTGGCGCGACGCGCTGCGCCGCCGGTCGACTTCGCCGAGGGTTTCTTTTTTGTCCTTGAGGGCATTTAGTTTCTCCGTACGTCGTGGCCACGGCGTACCGTTGAGTCCTTGTGGGCCGAGCAGCACCGGCGGAAGGGCCGCCGCGTGGTCAGTCGAAGCTTGCTCGGCAGTCTCGTCGTTCTCATCCGTACCAGCGTTCAGATCAGCCAGAAGCCGCATCGCCGCAACCGAACGAGCTGGGTGCGGGGCGGGTCGAGCCAAAGCCGGCGCGCGATCAACCACCGCATCGCCCGGGTACTCCGCTCCATCCGACGCCGACACCACCCGAAGCCGGGGGCTGTACACCCGGCGGAAATCTCCACCGGGGCCGAAGCAGCACGCCGGCGTATCGTCTGCGACCGCGCCCGCTTCGCCCGCGCTCCCGGAGGCTGCTTCCACCGAGAACATGTTGATCAGCCGATCCACCAGCTCCGCCGTTCGGCGACGCAGCCAGCGCTGGCCTTCCGATTCCTTTCGACCGACGAATGTGTGAGTGACCATATCCTAACTTCGGCCGAACGTCAACCCTAACGCGAGCCGAATAGAGAAGTTTTTTTGGGGCCGCGTTCCGGCGCGTGGGGCGGCGGGAGGCCGGCAAGAAAACCGGCAATACGGCGGGCATTGGGGGCGATGAATGGTAGAATCGGATCGTCCTGAATTCGCGGTACTTACGCTTGTAACCGAGCTGGAGGTTCAAATCGTGCAGGTCGAAACCGCTCCCACGCCGCCGCGGCGGCGAACACGCCTGCGGACAAAGCTTCTGGCCTTGGCGCTGGCCTGCCTGGTCGCAGCCGGATTCGCGGAACTGGCCGCGCGATTCGCGGGATACGGCCCGCTGCGCCTCCAGCCGGACTGGCTGGTCCGTTTGCGCACGATCCAGCAGCCGGTTTCGGACGGTGGTCCTCTCATTTATGAGTTGAAGCCATCGTCGAGCGTGACGTTTACCTATCGCGGTCCACCCGCCGAATATCGCATCAACGCCGAAGGTATGCGAAGCGATCGAATCCATGCGCGGCCTAAGCCCGCCGGCGTTCGCCGAGTGCTTTGCCTGGGCGACTCGGTCCTGTTTGGGTTGGGCGTACCGATTGAAGAAGTCTTCTCGTCGAAGCTGGAAGCCGCCCTCCCCGGCTGCGAAGTGATGAACTCCGGCGTGGGGGGCTACAGCACCTACAGCGAGCGTATCTGGCTCGAGACGCGCGGCGCGACTTATCAGCCGGACGATATCATCGTGTGTTACTGTCCGAATGATGTGGACGAACCCTTGGAACAGTTCGCCATTCAAGTCGAGCAGAAGCTGCCGGAGTTCCCGCCCGAATCGATCCCCAATCCCGCCTACCACTCGGACGTTCTCAAGCGGCATCACGGCCCGACCGCTCACAGCGCGGAGCCGGGCGGCTTGTCCGGACTCATGCTCAAGTTTCAAAAGCGCTCGGCGCTGGTGAACCTCTGCCTGGAGCCGTTCGCGTACGGCCGGCGGTCGCGGTCGCACGAGCGGTGCCTGATCGCGGTGGCGGACAAGTTGTCGCCGGAACACGGGTGGCTGGGCCGGCAACTGGAAGGCATCGCGCAGCGGGCAAAGCGGCTGGGCGCGAGATGCTATTTTGTCTACATCCCGGTGCGGTACGAAATGGACCCGTCGGACCGCCAGCACGGCGAGCTGGGTCGCACGGCGATGGAACTGGCCCGGGCGTCGGGATTGCAGGTCATCGACGTGAACGCCGCGCTGATGGCGGTGGGTGATTCGCATTTGGATGTGACGCACCTTTCGCCGCGCGGGCATGAGGCTGTCGCACGGTGCATCGCCGAGGCGCTGCGCGGCGCGCCGCGGGAAGGCGGAAAGTAAGCTCGAATGCCCGACTCGCCGCCCGATGGATCGCAACTCGAAGATGCCCGCCCGATTGAGGCGCAGCTGCCGCCGGCCGTCGTCGGGACGCCCAGCGACGTGCGCGCCGCGCCGGACTCGGTGCAATGGTGGCGCCCGAGCTGGCGCGACGGGCTGCAGTTTGTCGGCTGGCGGTGGGTGCTGGCCGTGCCGATGGTGGTGATGCTGCTGGTGATTGCGGGGGCGTTTTTCTATCCGCCGATGGCCAGCCTGCTGCTGGTGCTGGGGGCGAAGGGGTTGCTGTTTGCCGGGGCGATACTGCTGTCGCTGGGAGGCTTTGTCGTTCGCAAGGCGATCAAGGCTCGCAAGGAGCCGTTCTGCATTCACTGCGGCTACAACCTGACGGGGCTGGAAGACAATCGTCGATGCCCGGAGTGCGGCGAGCATTACACCTGGCGCGTGATCGACGAGTACCGCCGCGATCCGCAATGGTTCATCGAGCGCTGGAAGCTGCAGCGAAAGCTGCCGCAGGCCGACGTGCCATTCGATGCCGGCGCGATCCGCCGCAAACCGCGCGATGGGACGGGGTGAGGAGCGCCGGGCACCGGCAATGGAGCGAGTTCCAGCCCGAGCCGCGACCGTCAGCAAGCGGGCAGTTCACGAATGCAACGGCCGTCAAAACGCAGCTCGGACCGATCACGAAGCGGAGGCACCGCGGCGGAGAATCCAATATAGCAGGCGAAGTGTTTACACAGGCAGGAGCTGCGGCACGTCGAACCGCACGGCGAAACCCACCCGGTCATGCTGTGAACCGGTGGCTTCGATCTCGGTGCGGATGATCGTGGCGTAGCCGAGCGACTTGGTCATTGGCGGGCTGTCGGCGGTCGCGCGATCGCTGACGACGATGCGCAGCTCGTAACGCTGACCAATGGCGAGGCCGTAGCCGATGGGGGCGCTGGCGTAGAGGCCCGCGTCGGAGATGTCTGTCACGCGGCATCGAAGCACGTTTCGCGCGCGCACGTCGCTCAACCAAAGATCGCAGGCGGCCTCGCGGCGCTCGTAGTCGCGCTGATCCAGTCGCTTGCGTTTTTGCGTTCCGAGTCCCCAGCGGTCGAGGGTCGGCGGGGTGCGGAGATGGGGCGAACCGAGCGGAATCGGAGTGGGAAGGTTGGCGGACATGTGGGTCTCCCGAAAGCGGCCGACGAATCGGCAACTCGGCGAACAGGAACGAGCCGGCGGAATGCAGTCACAAACCGCCGCGGGCAACACCTAAGAAACCGCGCCCGGCACTCGGGCCGGCCGCTGGCGTTCTTTCCCGCCCCCACACTCGGCACCAGCGGGGTGCGATTGACCACCGCCGATGCGTAAGATTCCGTCCAGTTCCGGATTAAGTGTACCGCGCGATGGGGGGCGACGCAAAGAAAAAAGTATCGGACGCAAACGGCCGCGAATCGTGATTGAGCCGCTTCTGAATGCGCGCTTCGTTGTTGATACAGACAATCATCTGGCGCAGTCCGGGACCAGAACACCCCTCCCAAACCGAGGGTAGCTTAACTTGTTGTCCGGTCATGGTTTAAGCGACCATGCTCGACGGCGATCCTTCAAGGGCGAACTTCAGCTCCCCGCCGACAATCGTGTGCGTCGCGCGCCCCACGAGCGGCCACCCCTCGTACGGGCAATTGCGGCTCTTTGATTGAAACAGGCTTGTATCGACGGTCCACGGGAGATCCGGATCAATGATGGTCACATCGCCGTCGCCGCTGAGCGCGAGCGAGCCTTTTCGCAAACCCAGGATGCGGGCGGGCGCGGTGGTCATGCGCGCGATCAATTGATTCCAGTTCAAGTGTCCCGGCGCGACGAGCGCCTTCGCGAACAATCCCAGCGCGACTTCCAGCCCGACGATTCCGAACGGCGCTGCCTGGAAATCCAGCTCCTTGCCCTCGCGGCCGTGCGGCGCGTGATCGGTGATCAGGCAGTCGATCGTGCCGTCGGCGACGCCGGCGATGCAGGCATCGACGTCGGTCTTTGAGCGCAGCGGCGGGTTCATCTTGTAATTCGTGTCGTACTGCTCCACGAACTCATCGGTGAGCAGGAGGTGATGGGGGCAGACTTCGGTGGTGACTCGGATGCCGCGGCGCTTGGCGTCGCGCACCAGTTGCACCGCGCCGGCGGTGGAAATATGTGCCACATGGTAGGCACAACCGGTTGACTCGGCCAGCAGCAGGTCGCGTTGCACCATGAGTTCCTCGGCGGCGGCGGGAATGCCCGGCAGGCCCAGGCGCGTGGCCGTAAAGCCCGCGTTCATGCAGCCGCCCGCGGCGAGATCGGCGTCTTCGCAGTGCTGGATGATCGGCCGGTTGAACATGCCGACGTATTGCAGGGCGCGGAGCATGACGGTGGCGCTGGCAATGCCGACGCCGTCATCGCTGAAAGCGACCGCGCCGGCGCGGACCATCTGCCCGATTTCGGCCAGTTCTTTTCCTTCGCGGCCCTTGGTGATCGCGCCGATCGGGAAGACGTTGCAGGATCGCGCCCGGTCGGCCTGGCGATAGACGAATTCGATCATCGCCTCGGTGTCCAGAGCTGGTTTGGTATTCGGCATGCAGACGATGGAGGTGAAGCCGCCCGCGACGGCAGCCGCGGCGCCGCTGGCGATCGTCTCGGCGTCTTCGTTGCCCGGCTCCCGCAGGTGAACGTGCATGTCAATCAGACCGGGGCAGACGATTTTCCCCGAGGCGTCGATGACCTGATCGCCGGGTTGTTCGGCGGCGCGGCCGATCGCGGCGACTTTGCCGTGGGCAAGCGTTACGTCGGCGATTTCGTCGATGCCCTGTGTCGGGTCAATGACACGGCCGCGGCGGATGAGGAGGCGCGTCGTCATGGGTGGAGGCTCCGCGAGGTGGTGGTCACGTTGCCTCTCCCGCCTGTTTGCACAGGAACATGGCCGCCATGCGCACGGCCAGCCCGTTGGTGACCTGCCGGAGGATGGCGCTTCGCGCGCCGTCGGCGACTTCCGGCGACATTTCAATCCCGCGGTTGACGGGGCCGGGATGCATGACCAGCACATCGGCCTTGGCGCGTTTCATTCGCTCGTTGGACAGGCCGAAGAGGCGCGAATATTCGCCGAGGCTGGGGAAGACATTGGAGGCGATGCGCTCGCGCTGGATGCGCAGCATGTTGATCACGTCGAACTCGCCGATGACGCTGTCGAAATCGTGGCAAACGCGCACGCCGAACCGCTCGAAACTGCGCGGCGCGAGTGTCGTCGGACCGACGAGCGTCACTTCGGCGCCGAGCCGCGTTAGCCCGTGGATGTTCGACCGCGCCACGCGTGAGTTCACCACGTCGCCGACGATGGCGACCTTCAGCCCGGCGATGCGGCTCTTCACCTGGCGCATCGTGTAGATGTCCAGCAGGCCCTGAGTCGGGTGCTCGTGGCGGCCGTCGCCGGCGTTGATGACGCTGCATTGCACGTTGCGCGCGATGAGATGCGGAACGCCCGCGGCCCCGTGGCGCACGACGATGAGGTCCACGCCCATGGCTTCGATGTTGCGCACGGTGTCGCGCACGCTCTCGCCCTTGTTCAGCGAGCTGGTCTTTTCGGAGAAGTCGATCACGTCGGCGGAAAGGCGCTGCGCCGCAAGTGAAAAGCTCATGCGCGTCCGGGTGGAGTCCTCGAAGAACAGATTCACCACGACGCGGCCGCGCAGGGCCGGCACTTTCTTCACGCTGCGCGTCGAGACGTCTTCAAACGCCTTGGCGGTGTCAAGCAGGTGCAGAATCTCCGCGGCGGTGAGGTCTTCCAGCCCGAGGAGGTTCTTGTGCGGCCAACTGACCTGCGGCGGCGATTCGAGGGGCGTCGGCGCGCCGCCGGCCGGCGACGGGGGCTGTGCGGCGAGCGGACGTTGCGGGGCAGTGTGCGATGGCGTCGTCATGCGGCGGTCACCTCGTCGCGTCCGTCTGTTTCGGTCAGTTGCACGGTGATCGGGCGGCGATCGTCGCGCGCAGTGATGCCGACAAAATCGGGCTGGATCGGGAGTTCGCGGCCGCCGCGGTCGACGAGCACGGCCAGCTTGATCGCGCGCGGGCGACCCAGGTCGATGATGGCGGCGAGAGCGGCGCGGATCGACCGGCCGGTGTAGATGACATCGTCGACGAGGACGAGGTAGGTCCCGGAGACGTCGAAGTCGATTTCGGTCGTGCGAACCACGGCAGCAGGGCCGACTTCGGCCAGGTCGTCGCGGTAGAGGGTGATATCAAGACATCCGTATTGAATCTCGCGCGGTGCCCGCGCGGCGAGAATCTGCAACAATCGCCGGGCCAGTTCGTCGCCGCGCCGTCGAATCCCAATGATCGCAATCGGGCAGTCCGATGGAAACGTGGCGAGGATCTCGCCCGCGAGGCGATCCAGCGTCTGGCGAATTCCGGCGGCGTCAAGCAGGACAGTCATTGGTAATGGCTCGGATGGACCACGCGAAGATTAACGGCCGAGGCGAAGTCCGACAAGGTACGGCGGTGCCCTCGCTGCTGTCGATGCGATCGCTCGGACCGTTGCAGCCAACTTCTGGGACTTAGGATTGATCCGCGCGCTGTGATTTACGGACGGAGCCTCATCCAACTCAAGCGGACCAGACCGCGTTTCGATGTTGAAAGCGTACGCACCGGCGAATGGGCCGAGTGAAGTGCGCGGAGGATCGGACCGCGCACCGCAGGGCCAGGCCGGACTCGATTACCGGGGGGAAGCCGCCATGGGAGATTCAGCCAATCAGCCGCCGCATGATTCAGCCGACACGGTTCTGTCCGCGCTGCTGACACAAGACGCCGAACTCTGGACCACATCGGAGGCGTTCGTGCGAACCCTGCCCGCGCGGGCCGAGGCTCTGCTGGACGCCCTCCGCTCGGGCTCGTTCGAGCGGATTCGCTCCGTCGCGCATCACTTGAAGGCGGCCGGCGCACATTGCGGCCAGCGCGACCTCTGCGACAAAGCCGCGCTGGTCGAACAGGCGGCCCACGATCATGCCATCGATGGTCTGGCTTTGCGCATCCATGATCTGACGGCCCTCATCAGTCGGATTCACGGTGATCTGCGGGACGATCAGGCCTGACCCGCGCTGACGGATCTCACCTTTCCCAGTATCATTTGCACGGAGCAAGACCCCGTTGCGATGGTCGCGGCGCGCGGTTGACTGTCCCGCTGCGAGTGCTTCATGTCGCTTTCTCCCGAGTTGCTGGCCAATGCGAGTCTGCTGATTGTCGAAATCGGCAACTCGCATGTGACCGTCGCCACGTACGTCGGAAGCTCGGTCCGCACGTGGGCCAAATTCTCCCACTCCGATCTGGACAAGATCGCGGCCTATGCGAGGGAATCGTTCGATGCCCTGGGTGAAGACACGATTCGAGCCGTGGCCTATGCGTCGGTCGTGCCCGATGTCCTGGCGACCGTTCGAGATCGGTTGACAAAGGAACTGGACGCGCCGGCGTTTGTTGTGGGAGAAGATCTGCATCGCCCGATGTCGCTGGCCGTGGAGAACCCCGAGCGAGTGGGGATTGATCGCGTCTGCTCGGCGGCCGCGGCGTATGAAGTGATCGGCAAGGCGTGCGCCGTCGCGAGCATCGGCACAGCCATTACGATAGATTGCGTGAACGAAGAAGGCGTGTTTATGGGCGGGTCGATCTTGCCTGGGCTGGCGTTGCAGGCGCAGTCGCTGCACGACGGAACGGCGGCGCTGCCGCTGGTGACGATTGAGGCAACCGGCGAGGTGTATGGCGCAAACACGGAGCAGGCGATTCGCAACGGCGTGTTGTACGGGGCGGTGGGGGCTTTGCGCGAAATCGTCGAGCGCTACGCCACGGAGCTGCACGAGTGGCCGCAGTTGGTTGTGACGGGGGGCGGCGCTGACCTTGTGCGAAGTCAGTGTGATTTCATCGACAACGTTGTTCCGGATTTGTGTCTGCGCGGCATCGGGCTGGCGTTTCGCAGGCAATTCGCGCCGTTGATGGATGAATCATGAACGGGGCGGACGAAACGCATGCGGCGCTGCTGACGCCGATTGCGCCGGGAGCGATCGCGGTGATCGCGCTCCGCGGGCCGGACGCCCCGCGCGTTGTGTCGTTGGTGACCCGTTCGAGGGCATCGACGAGGGCAAGCGACGATCCGGAGGCTCCCAGCCCGTCGCAATTGGATCGCCCCACGTTGCGATGCCTCGTTGATGGTGCCGAGACGTTGGACGATGTACTGATTGTTCGGCGGCGCGCGGCAGGTCAAGCATCCGACGACTTCGAGCTGCATGTTCATGGCGGGGTTCGCATCGCGCAGCGTGTCTTGTTGCTGTTGGAGCGGCAGGACGTCCGCGTCGTCGATTCGCAGCAGTTCGTGACGAGTGAAGGTTTCGGCCATTCGATTGACCGGGCGGTTTTTGCGGCGCTGCTGCGAGCCGAGTCGCGGCGCCTGGCCGAGTGGTTGCTGACGCAGCGGGAGATTCTGCCCGCGTTCCTCGCGACGCGCGATCAGTGGTCCGCGTCGCAACGGGAAGCCTTCGAGCGCCGGACGCGCGCGGCGATTCGCCTGATGGGCGGCATTCGGATCGCCATCGTCGGCCCGCCCAACGCCGGCAAGAGCACGCTCGCGAATCGACTGATCGGTCGTGACCGGGTCATCACGTCCGACGTGCCCGGCACCACGCGCGATTGGGTGGCGGAGACGGCGCTGATCGACGGTTGGCCCGTCACGCTCGTTGATACCGCCGGCCTGCGAATGACCGAATGCAAGATCGAATCGGAGGCCATTCAGCGCGGAGCGGCGCAGGCGCGGGGTGCGGACTTGGTCATTTCAGTGTTTGACGCCTGCACGACCGACCCCGAGATCAATGCGGCGCGGCAGACACTCGCCTTCGTTACGGGGTGGAAGTGCCCGTTTGCTTGCGTGCTGAACAAATTGGATTGCGCGGATGCTGATCGAACACGGTCGCTTGCGGCGCAATTGCAACGTCTGACCGCCGGCGTGGTTGTGCAACTATCGGCGCGGAGCGGCGAAGGAATGAACAGCCTCGAGAGGGCGATCCTTGAGCTTCTCCAACTCGATCTCTTGAAGGACCAACTGCCGACGGGATTCAGCGAGGAACACTTGCGGGATTGAGGCACGCGGTCGCAGGCCGGCGTGAGCGGGCCTGTGATCAAGCCTGTCGGGCGATCTGAAACTTCTTCACGCGATAGCGCAGGTTGTCCCGGCTGATGCCCAGCGAGCGCGCAGCCTTGGACTGATTCCAATTGTTCTCGCGTAGCGCCTTGACGATCAGCGCCTTCTCGTAGCCCCAGAGTGACGACTCCTGCTTCGTGTTCTCGGCAAAGGTCTCCTCGCCCACAATCTCGCGCGGGAGGTGTGCGGGGGTGAGCGTTTGGCCGTCGGCCAGCAGGACCGAGCGTTCAACCACGTTCTGCAACTCGCGGATGTTGCCGGGCCAGTGGTAGCTCGCCAGCAGTGCCATGGATTCGTCGCTCACGTTGGGCCTGCGGCAACCCAGTTGTGTCGACGCCAGCGCGATGAAGTGATCGACGAGAACGGGGATGTCCTCGCGCCGCTGGCGCAGCGGCGGCAGGTTGATCGGAAACACATTCAGGCGGTAATAAAGGTCTTCGCGAAACGATTCTTTCTCAATCGCCTCTCGAAGGTTGCGATTCGTCGCGGCAATGATGCGCACGTCGGTGCTGATCGTCTTCGTGCCGCCCACACGCACGTATTCCTTCTCTTGCAGCACGCGCAGGAGCTTGACCTGCGTGCTCATGCTGATGTCACCGATCTCGTCGAGGAAGAGCGTGCCGCCGTCGGCCAGCTCGAATCGCCCCATCTTGTCGGTGTGCGCGCCGGTGAAAGCGCCCTTCTCGTGGCCAAACAACTCGCTCTCAAGCAGCGTTTCGGGCAATGCGGCGCAATTAATAGCGATGAACGGCTTGTCGGCCCGCGGACTAGCCCCGTGAATCTGCCGCGCGGTGATCTCCTTGCCGGTGCCGGTCTCACCCAGAAGCAACACGGTCGCATTGCTGCCGGCGACCCGGTTGACCATGTCCATGACCTGTCGCAGCGATGCCGAGCTTCCGATGATTGGCGCGGCAATGCGCAGCGTCTCTTTCAGGCCGCGATTCTCCTTGACGAGATTCGTGTGCTCGGCCGCGTTGTGCGCGCCGGCCGCGGCGAGGTTCGCGAAGACTTGCAACAGCGTCAGGTCATCGTCTTCGTATCCGCCGCCGCCGATTTTGTTTAGGACTTCCACCACGCCGATGACATCGCCCTTCCAGACGAGTGGAGCGGCGATCATGCCGCGCGTCTGAAAGCTGCTCTTGGCGTCGATGCCCTTGAAGAAGTCCTTGTTCTCGCGCACGTCGCCGACAATCGTGGGCTGGGCCGTCGCCACCACGCGACCGGCGATGCCGAGGTTCGCATCGAACTCCTCGCCGATCAGGGCTGACGCGCGGTCGCCGACGGCCGCCATGAACTTGAGCTTGTTCCGACGCCGATCCAGCATCAGCACGCTCGACGCCTCCGATCGAAGCACGGCTGCGGCCTTCATGGCGATGGCTTGGAGCACGTCGCCCAGATAGAGTGAAGCGTTGATCGCGGCGGATGCTTCGACGAGGGCGGACACCGTTCGTGGGGAGAGATTTCGAAATGTCGTAGCGTCAGAGACCATGGAAGTGCAGCACCGAAAAAGGTTGGGCGAGGCTACTGGGTAATACGTGGGTAATATCCGTCTGGTTGCAGCGTATTGCCCGTTTGCGCTTATAACTATCTATGAAAACCGTAGGTTATGAAACTGGGTAAGTCAAGGGGAAAATTACCCAATTCCGTAAACTGCCCCAGGCATTGCATTTGTCGATGGAGAAAAGATGAACCTTTCAGGCCGAGAGATCGTACGAGGCATTAGGAACACAGGGTGGTGAATCGACCGAGGGAAGTCGAAGACGCCGGGACGGATGAACGGCTTCTGGCCCAGTTCGTCGCCGGCGACGAGGCTCGATTCGCCGAGCTGGTGGAGCGCTTTTCGCCCCAGGTGTTCCAGTTCGTGTCGCGTTTCGTGCGCGATCCGGCGTCGGCCGACGACTTGGTGCAGGAGACGTTTGTCCAGGTGTATCAGTCGGCCGGGGGGTTTGATCCCCAGCGTCGGCTGCGCCCGTGGCTGTTCACGATCGCGGCGAACAAAGCGCGCGACTTTTTGCGGAGTCGCGGGCGACGAAAGGAGATTTCGCTCAACGGACCGACGGCGAGCGAATCGGACGCGGTGAGCTTTCTGGATTTCCTCGGTGACGATTCGACGTCACCCGGCGATGCGGTGGAGTCGGCCGAGGTTCGACAGGAGGTGCGGGCGATCATCGACGGCATGCCGGATCACCTTCGGGAGGTGCTGCTGCTGGGGTATTTCGATCGCTTCGCATACAAGGAGATTGCAGAGATCTTGTCGATCCCTTTGGGGACCGTGAAGAGCAGGTTGCACGCGGCGGTGAATCACTTCGCCGCGTCCTATCGAAAACGAATGGAGCGAGCCGAACGGTAAATCCGCGCGGCTGCGCGGGGACGATGGAGAGGGAGGACGTGAGCACAATGCAGTTTGATCGCCGACACGATCAAGGCGGTGGGCAGCCATGACACAGCCATCGAAAGACGAACCCAACCAGCGACAGGACCTGCTGGGGTACGCCCTCGGATTGCTCGATGAATCCGAACGGGCTGCGGTGGAAGCCGCGTTTACCAATCGGGCCGCATTGGATCAGGCCGTCCAGCGAGTGCGGCAAATCTTGCGGCCGCTCGATGCGGATCGCGTCGAGGCGCCTGTTGATTTGTCCTCGCGCATTCTCGCGCGGGTGGATGCCCTGCACCGGACGATTCCGCTGACGGCGGGCAAGACGCTCGCTCCGGCCGACGGCGGTGCGAATTCGGATCGAAGCAGCAGTTTTTCTTCGCGTGATCTGATCGGACTCGCCGCGGCGATTTTGATCTTTGTCGGCATCTTCGTGCCGGGCTATCAATCAGCTCGCCGCGCCACGCAGCGCACGATCTGTGCCAACAACCTGCGCCAGATCGGTTACGGCGCCGTGCAGTACGCCGAGGCCAACGCGAACCAGTTTCCTTTGACGGCCGGGCTGCCGGTCGATGCGGCGTGGGCGGCCGGCTCAGCGAAGCGTCAGCCCGAGTTTCGTCACGTCAGCAGCTCGCAGCAGTTGTTCCCGCTCGTGCAGCAGGGGTATGTTGAGCCGCAACAGTTCGTGTGCGAAGCGCGGCCGGGCGAAATCGCCATGACGCGCGAGCAGGCGGCGGGTCGGAATAACTTTCCCAACGTGCGGAACAACAGTTACTCGACGCCCATCCTGCCGCAGCAGTGGACGCGCCTGGAGCTGGATCCGTCGATGCCGATCGCGTCGGACCTGACGCCGCTGGTGAATGACGATCGCGCACTGGTCGATGGGGCCGCGCCGGAGAACTCGACGAGCCACCCGTGGATGAAGGGCCAGAACGTGTTGCGGGCAAACATCAGCGTCATCTGGTCGCCCAATCCGCGTGTCGGGCTGGACAATGACGATATCTATCGCGTCATGGGCGTGAATCGCTACACCGGCACCGAGCGGCCGAGCAATCGAACCGATGCGTTCCTGATTCCGTAGAAGGGATTGACCGAGCAACGTTTCAATCAGCAATCTTCCTCCTCCACCTCCGAGCGAGGTACGGCACGAGACGGCGAGTGCGTCTCGTGCCGTTGTTTTTTTGGGGGATTCCAGAGACCGGAATCGAATCTCGCGGGATCAATGCTTCGGGTCGAGTTGCTCCGGATCAAACGGCGTAAAGCACTCCGGACAGCGCGCTTCAGCGAGGCCGGTGAGGTTGTAGCCGCATTTGTGGCAGCGAGGGATCGTATCGGATCGGAGGGGATGTCGATCGTATTGTTGCAACACGAGGTAAGCTGCGCTACAAAGTAAGAATGGCGGTCCGCATCCAAGTAATAATAGACCAAAGAGGGCGTTGCTTCTTGGCACGATGATCCCTTGAGGGTTCGCTGCTTGACGAGCTTCTCGGTAAATGTAGATAAACGTACATATTGCACAGAATCCAACTGAAATAATCGCCAGTGAGCGTGCGGTTCTGCGGGACTGGTTGTCCCTTCGAACACCTGCGCGAAAAGCGTATAGAAGTGCCACAATGCTGATTGGCAACGCGACGGTCCATATTGCCATGTACCAATACGCGTTTTGAGCTTGGGCAATTGGTAGAGAATGGAAGCCCATGAGCGTCGCTGAAATAAGTGGGGCAGGCTGATTGGAACCTGGGCCACGATCTTGGTTAGACAGGCCGCGGTCGGATTCGAACCGACGAATAACGGATTTGCAATCCGTCCCCTTGAACCACTTGGGTACGCGGCCGGTGATCGACGGGCATGTGAAACGCCTCGCGCCGGACCCCTGTTTGTAGCCCGGAAGGGCCGGCTGGTCAAGGCGGCGAGGCGGTCCCGGGGCATCAGGACATGGGTCCGAGTATGATGGCGTGGGATGTCTTCGGAGTTATCCATTCCGATCATGCTCGCGCCTCGCGCTGTCAGCACCGGTGCGGGGATTGGACTTGGCGCGCAGGCTGCCGATCCGCTGCCGATCGCGCGCGTGCTGCGCGACGGCGACGTGACCAAGTTCTGCCAGGCCACGCCCGACGGTTACGAAATAGAATCCGTACTCATTCCGATGGGCGCGCGCGAGAACACCTGGCACACGCTCTGCGTCTCGTCGCAGATCGGCTGCAAGCGCGGTTGCACGTTCTGCCAGACGGCCCAAATGGGGCTGATTCGCAATCTGTCGGCGGATGAGATCGTCGGGCAGGTGACTGCCGCGCGCGATGTGTTGGGCGCGGCTGTGCGAAACCTCGTGTTCATGGGCATGGGCGAGCCGATGGACAACCTCGACGCGGTGATTGAGTCGATCACGCGGCTGCACAACGATCATGTGAATCAGATTCCGCGGCGGCGTATCACGGTCTCCACGGTGGGGCGGTGCGAAGGCATCCGTCGGCTGGCAGCGCTGCGGTGGCGTCGGCTGAATCTGGCCGTGTCGCTGAATGCGCCGAACGATGCGATCCGCTCACAGATCATGCCGATCAATCGCGTCGAGCCGATGGCGGAGTTGCGTCGGGCTATTGCGGGGTACCCCGTCCGCGCGGGCGGCCACGTGCTCATCGAGTACGTGCTGATCCGCGGGTTGAACGATGCGCCGGAGCATGCGCGCGAGCTGGCGGCGTATCTGCGCGGCCTGCCGACGTGCGTGAACCTGATTCCGTACAACCCACGCGAGAACTCGCCCTACGACGTGCCCGATGAGGAGACAGTTGTCGCGTTTCAACAGGTCCTGATGAACGCGGGCCAACTCGTCTTCCGCCGGAATACGAAGGGCACGCAGGCCATGGCGGCGTGCGGGCAGCTCGGCACAATTGCGCTCCGGCGGCGTCCTTGACGAAATGCGGCCGCGTGCCGACGATTCAAACGGTTTCCTAATGGCAACCCGGGCCGGCAACGGAACGATTGAATAAACGTCGAATTGAGAAAGGCTCGTATGGAGTCCGAGTCAGGATGGGAAGCCCAGCAGGCGGCGGCGGCAAAGCGGATCAGCGCCGCGCTCCAGAAAGGGCGCGGCACGGGCGCCGTGCGGATCCTCTTGCAGGCGCTGGAACGAAACGAGTTGCCCAGCAATGGGGAGCTTTGGGACCGGCTTCGAGCACGTCTCGGAGCGAGCGCATCGAAAAAATTGATCGCCGCGCTCGCGTCGATGCCGTGCTTTTATTGCAAGTCCGGCGTTCAGCGATGCGAGCATTGTGACGGTGACGGATGTCACAGCGATGCCTCGCCGTGCGGGTACTGCCTTGGCTTTGGAATCGCAAGCTGTGACTTCTGCAACGGTTCTGGGCGGGCAACGTACACCGTCGTACCGTCGTCGCTGCGAATGCACGTTCTTGAGCATCGCATGCAGCAGGCGCTCAAAGAGGCCAATCAATTGCTGAAGGCTGCTATTCCGACTGCGGCCGGGCGGACGATCAAGATCGTGCGTCGCGACCTGGCTGGGCGGTTGTTCCAAATTGATCGCGTCATGGGCGTGCTGGAAAACGCCGTAACGTCGGCGCGCGAGGCTTCTCGCAGCAGGAAGGAACTTCGCAAGTTTGCGGCGCGGGTCATCCGCGTTGCGCGCCGAGTTGCCCTGAAACTGGACGCCCGGATGCGACAGGTGCTCAAGCAACTGGTGCAGGTCGAGCGCTCGGCTGTTGCAACAACCAAGTCGACTGCCGTCAAACCGCCCGTCCTCGCTCGCATCGACTTGCTTCATTCGATTCGAAAGCGGCGCGGGTTCCATGGCTGCACTTTTCAGCATCCTTTTCTGAAGCTCGGGTCGATACGTCGTTGAGAGAGTCGGCGGTATGGACCAGAGCGTTCTCCTTTCGCTTGTAATCATTGTGGCGTTGGGCGCCCTCGCGCAGTGGGTAGGGTGGGCACTGCGCGTGCCATCCATCCTCTTGCTGCTGGTGTTTGGGTTCATCTCGGGGCCGGTGATGGGCTGGGTCGATCCGGATCGCCTGCTCGGTCCGCTCCTGTTGCCATTTGTGTCCATGGCCGTCGCGCTCATCCTGTTCGAGGGCGGAATGACGCTTCGGTTCTCGGAGATTCGCGGTGTCGGCAATGTGGTCGGGCGACTTGTGACTCTGGGGGCCGTCGTCACATGGGCGCTTGCGACCCTCGCGGCGAATTGGACCATTGGACTGGATTGGGAGCCGGCAATTCTGCTTGGCGCAATACTGACCGTGACCGGTCCGACGGTTGTTCTTCCGCTCCTCCGGCAGATCAAGCCTACCGGTCACGTCGGCGCAATCCTCAAGTGGGAAGGGATTGTGATCGACCCGATCGGGGCGCTTCTGGCAGTCCTCGTTTTTGAGCTGATCACGGGGCCCGTGAAATCAGATTCGGTCGGATTCTTCGCCGTAGCGCTGCTTAAGACAGTCGTAGTTGGAGGAGGACTGGGGCTGACGTTTGCGGGCCTGCTGGTCTGGGCAATCCGGCGATACTGGATACCGGATTACCTTCAAACAGCGGTCGCCCTGATGCTCGTGGTCGTCTCGCTTGGGGTCGCGAACCACCTCCAGCACGAATCCGGACTGCTGGCGGTCACCGTGATGGGAATCGCTCTCGCCAATCAGCGCTATGCGGACGTGGAATCGATCCTGGAGTTCAAGGAGAATCTCCGGGTTTTTCTCTTGTCGGCGGTATTCATCCTGCTGTCCGCACGGGTACGCATTGCCGACTTGCAGGCCATCGGCATCGAAACGCTGGCTTTTGTGGGGCTGCTGATCTTGTTTGTGAGACCGGTGAGCGTCTGGATCTCGACGCTTGGCAGCTCGATGCCATGGCGGGAAAAAATACTTTTGAGTTGGATGGCGCCGCGCGGCATCGTGGCAGCCGCCGTTACCTCGGTGTTTGCGCTGGCCCTGGAGAAGTCCGGCGCCCCGCAGGCTCGCCTGCTCGTGCCGTTGATGTTTGTCACCATCGTCGGGACGGTTGTTGTCTATGGCCTGACGGGGTCGCGCGTGGCGCGGGCGCTGAAGCTCTCGGACGCGAACCCGCAGGGAATGCTGATCGTTGGAGCATCGCCGTTTGCGCTTGCATTCGCAAACCTGATCAAGTCACTCGGATTACGAGTGCTGGTCGTTGACACGAATCGCGATCTGGTGCGCCGAGCCCAAATGGACGGGCTGCAGGCCTACAACGGCAGCATCATCGGCGAAGGAATCGAAGAGCGGCTGGACCTTGCCGGCATCGGATACCTGCTTGCGATGACGCCCAATGAAGAGGTGAATGTCCTGGCCGTGGGGCATTTCTCTCGGCGGATGGCACGATCAAACGTTTACCAGCTACCCGGTGGAGACGGCCAAGCATCGGGCCGTTCCGAGCTGGACCCTCGTTTGAACGGCCGCTTGCTCTTCCGGAAGGATGCCACGTATGCGGCGCTGATGCAGTGGTGGGGTGAAGGCGGATCGCTTAAGAAGACCCGTTTATCAAAGACATTTACCTACAATGACTTCCTCGTGCAAAACGGCCACGCGGCCATGCTGCTGGCAGTGATTCGAGATGACAAGCGCGTGGTGCTGGCTTCCGTCGATCAGCCGATTGAGCCGCAGGCGGATCAAACCATCATTGTCCTGCTTGCCCCCGGTTTGGCAGGCAGCGGGGCTCCCGCCCAGGCCGAATCGCCTTCGACCGAAGAGAGGAATTAACTGTTCGAATCCCGGCGAGACCTGCGGGACTTGAGCAGTCGGGCCGTCGTGGCTTCCGCTGGTTGATCGGCGGCGGGGCCGCTCGGCTTTGGAGCGGCGCGCTTTGCATCGACTGGCTTGCCGGTCAGCGTTTCGGCGATGTTTGTGCTGGTTGATGGCGCAGCGGATTGCCCAGCGCCCGGTTCCGGGCGAGCCGGCCAGACGTCGGGGTCCGGTCGCGGGGCTGCAGCCGAGCCAGGGGCGAGGGCTTCGCTCTCGCGAACGAGTGTGCCGCGCGATCGCGTGCGAACATCCTTTAGGTTAGACAGGACGGTTTCGACCTTCGCCGTGTGGCCGCCGGGAGTGAGCGACGCGACAAAGCGTCGCAGGAATGCCGCGGCATCCTGCGGTGTTATTGACAGACGCCGTACTGCGACATCCAGCAGAAAGACCGCGACCGCGATGATGAGCAGCGCGTTTCGCAGCGGCCGATGGACATTCAGGTGTCGGATGCTCGTTGCATCGAAGACGGCATCGGGCTTCTCGTGGGCCAGGACGCGCCCGCCGGTTGCATGGGCAATTTCCTTCAGCAAACGCTCGTTGGAATGCAGTTCGCGAAACTCAGGCGAGTAGGGCGCGTTCAGGACGGCCACGGCTTCGCGCGGCGTTGCCGAATCTCCCGACCCGCTGCGGCCGGCAAGGCGAATGACGTAGTTGCCGGCCTGCGAAATGGGAATTCGCGCGATGTATTGCCCGGCGCCGGTCTGGTCGAGCCGAATCGGCGCACCCTGGTAGGAAGGGTCGATCACGCGGCCGACGACCTGGCTTTGCAGATCCGCGCCCGGCGCATCGTCGCCCATGTCCACGCGCACCACGAAGGACTCGCCTTCTACAGTTGTAGATAATTCCATGTCCGCGGCGCTCTCACGCCGGGCGGCCCAGCGCGCCGCCTGGCTCCAGAGTTTGCCAAAGCCGGACCAGTTCGGCCAATCCGGTCCCCATTTCGGCCACAAGCCGCTGGTGAACGCGATCGTTCGACCCAGCCCGACCTGCCAATAGGCGAGGATCGGGTCCGATTTCTCCGTCGTGGGATTGACGATGGCTGCGTGGGCGTCGCGTTTCAGCGCGGTGATGACGTACGCACCCAGACGAGGGAGCGATGCCCCGGAAAGCCCGCGCGTGATTTCGTCGTCAAGCGTCGGCGTGAGTTTGGGTGAGAAGGACTTTTGGTAAATGCCCGCTCGGCCGGCCAGCATGGTCTCTCGAACGAAGATGCGCGGCACGGCCTCGGGCGAGTCTGCGAGGTAGGTCCGGCCGCCGCCGATCTTCGCGATTCGCGCCAGCAGGGGGCGGTCCGCATCGTCGCCAACGGCAATCGTGGAGATGGTGATTCCATCCCGCCGCATGGCGTTGGCTGCGTTGTCGAAATCGCCGGGGACGGATTGACCATCGGTGAGAGCGATGACGTGGCGCACGCCGGCGTTGACCCCCTTCAAGGCCGCGTGGGCTTGTTTCAATGCCGGGTACATGTTGGTGCCGCCGCCGACGTCGATCGAACCGATTCGCCGGCGAATGTCAGCCCGATTGCTGCACTTCACCATCGGAACATCCCACGTTGCAACGAAGTCAAACGAGACGACACCGATCCAGTCGAGCGAGCTAAGCAGTTCCATGGACGCGATGGCGGATTTCTGCGCGAGGGTCAGCTTTTGACCACCCATCGATCCGGAACGGTCGATGACGAGCACCAGCGCCGTGCTCATGAGCTGCAGTTTCTGGCGACTGGTCTCAACGGGAAGGACCCGCTCAAGAAGCGTGTTCTCATAGCCGCCGACGCTGAAGGACTGGTCCCCGCCCAGCACGATGAGGCCGCCGCCGACGTCCTGCACGTAGGCTACGAGCGACGCCTGCGCTTCGGATGACAAATAGCTGGCGGAGATATTCTGCAGAACGACGAGCGAATAGTTCATCAACGATGGCAGATCAAGCACGGCGTCGTCGATGTCCAGCAGGTCGCATTCCAGTTCTTCCTGCCGAAGCGCCTCGACCAATAAGTCAGCCGAGACGTTTTCCGCAGTGCGGCCCAGCGATGCGTCCTTGACAAAAAGTACGCGATCCTTCGCTGCAACAACTGTGCAGGCGTCGGCCACGTTGTTCTCCACGACGGCGTCCATGGATGGATCGTCGGGCGTGAAGGTCGCGCGAAATCGATGCGCGCCGGGCCGGGTCAGCGGAATGGGGAAGGCGAATCGATTGAGACCTTCCTTAAGCTGGACCGGCATTTCCAGCCCCGTGCTCTGCGGATCAAGATCGACGAATCGGTCGTTGTAGGAAAGTGCGAGCCGACCGGTGACGGGTCCGTCTGCGCGGAGCAGAACGCCGACGCTGACCGTATCGTTCTGTCGGGCGCGATTCGGCGCGACCATGCGATCCATCACGACCTCTCGCCTTCGCTCGTGCAGGATCGGGACGACATCGACCGGCACGCTGTTGGCGCTAAGGGCGACCGCCTCGTCGATTCCGTCGGGGGTCGTTTCGTTTCCGTCGGAAAGAACGACGACTCGCTTGGCCGTGTCGGGCGGAAGCAGGGCCGACGCCATGCGCAGGGCACGGGCGAGGTCGGTGCGATCAGGTCGTGCGGCGGTCGGGGCACGATCAGTTTCGAGTGTCGTCCGAGGTGGCTGATCGATGGAGACCTGTCCGTCGAAGCCGAGAACCGCGACGCGGTCCTTTCCCGGGCGCATCCCACCGACGGCGCGCTGCAGAAACTCAAAGGCCGCCTGCTGAAGCCTGGACGGGACGCTGTTCGAGGTGTCGAGAACGAAGACGACGGTCTGATCGTCCACCCGCCGGACGGACTCGATGCCCGCCAGCGCGAAGATGAGCAACCCCAGCACGAGGCTGCGAACCGTCAGGGCCATCGCCCGACGCGTGCGGCCCAAGGACGCAAGCGTACGAAAAGAGAGATAAGGAATCGCCAGCAACACGAGGAGCAGCAGCAGGAACGCCGGCTGATCGAGTGAGAATCGATACTCCATCTCGTGGGCGCCCTCCGGCAGCGGATCGACGCGATGTCAGATCGGGATTGCCGGCAACCTGCCTGGCCGGTCCCCGTGTCTCCTGATTGCCGGCGAAACAGTTGATAACGGGTGAGTGACGGGATTCGAACCCGCGACCCCTAGGACCACAACCTAGTGCTCTAACCAACTGAGCTACACTCACCATCGTGCCGCGAAAGCTCGTCTGCTACCTCCCGCGGCGCTGACACATTATCGCTGGCATTGGGACTGTTTCAAGTCCGAGATCGCACAACCCGGACAAGTCTGGAATGCCGCCCGCCTCATGCGAGCCGGACTCCGGCAAGTCATTCTAGGACGCCGGGGACGCGGAGTGAATTTCACGACAAAGTTGTGCCGCTGCCTACTCGATATTGAACACTGAACCGGAGTCGCTGCTCCGAGCGGGCGCGAATCCGTCACCGAAGCTCCCAGGAGGCTGCCGTGGCAGAAAGCGCCATCCAACTGCGTCGCGGGCTGTTTGGGCTTCAATTCCGAACGACCGCGCTGCTCGCCGTCATCGTCGTGGTCGCCACGGGGTTGTGCGGCTGGACCTACTCGCGCTTTTCTTCTTCGCTCACGCTGGCCGAATCGCGCCGGCATACCACGGACATCGCCCGGGCCGTGGCCTTTTCCAGCAGCGGCGAAGTGGCCCAGCAGGATCGGTCAGCCCTGACCCGGACGGCCCAGGCCTGCGTCTCGCAGGGTGAAATCGCCTACCTCGTCTTCACGGACATCTCCGGTGAAATCCTCGCCAGTTGTCAGCGCGGCGCAGGAAACATCAACAGCCTGCTTGTCGACGGCACGAACCGCGTTCTCGTCGATCCGATCAATCAGCCGCGGTTGTTGCACCACGGCGAATTCGGCCCGCGCATCGACGTTGTTTACCCCGTGACGGTGATATCGCCCGAAGCCAGCGGCCTTGCCGCGCCGACCGTCGGGTTCGTTCGGCTGGGTGTCAGCATGACGTCGGCGGGCGCCCGGCTGGCTCGTTTGCGGCAGGACATCATCTGGCTGTGTGTCGCTGTTGCGTTGTTGATGGTTCCGGTCGGGTTCCAGGCAGTGCGCGTGGTCATCGCGCCGATCAACCGGCTGGCGGAGGCAGTGACGGCGTTCGCTGCAGGCCAGCGGGACGTGCGCGTCGCCGTGAGTCAACATGAATGGGGCGAAATCGCCGACTTGAAGCGCGCATTCAACGGCATGGCTGATCAGTTGAACGGCTCACATGAGAAGCTGGTCAAGCTGAACGCCGAACTGGAAGATCGTGTGCGCGAGCGAACGCTCGACCTGGAGCGCGCGAACATGCGCCTGGCGGAGATGGCCTCGCGCGATTCGCTGACGGGCCTTTACAACCGGCGTCATTTCAACGACGTGCTCGCCCAGCTCTTTGCCGAGGCGGCGCGCTACAACACCGAAATCACCTGCATGATGCTGGACCTCGACAACTTCAAGCAGGTCAACGACACGCTCGGCCACCACATGGGCGACCAGCTGCTTCAGATCACCTCCGAAGTGCTGCTGGCATGCATCCGCGAGGCGGACGTGCCGGTGCGCTACGGCGGTGATGAGTTCGCCGTGCTCTTCCCGCGCACCACGCCGGCCGAGGCGACCGCCAGCGCCGAGCGCATCCTGACGCGCTTCAAACGCGAATTGCTCCGCCGCATGCCCGATGCGCACTTTGTGTCGCTGTCCATCGGTCTGGCCAGTCGTGAAGACAATCTGCCAGGGACGTGCATCGAACTGGTGCATCTCGCCGATGAGGCGCTCTACAAAGCCAAGGCCGCGGGCAAGAATCAAATCAAGTCCATTCGGCCGTCGCAGGTGCGGCGCAATCCGTCACAACAGGTCCAGGCCTGATCTTGGCGGATTGAGACGGTTCGGATCACTTAACGCGATTCAGTTTGCGCGACCCGTCGCGAATTCCGACGGGGACGGGTGAGCGGTCCGCCGCGCGATCGCTGCGCGCACCAATCCGAGAAAGAACGGATCGGGTCGAAGCGGGCGGCTGGTCAGTTCCGGATGGGATTGTGTCCCGATGAAGTAAGGGTGGGTCGCCGCGGGCAGTTCGAGCACTTGCATGATCGGCAGGTGCGGGGCGCGGCCGCTGAAGACTAACCCGGACGATTCCAACTGCTCAATGTAACGCGGATCAACTTCGTACCGATGGCGGAATCGCAGGCGCGTTTCGCGCGCACCGCTGTATAGCTGCGACGCGAGCGAGCCGGGGGTCAGCAGCACGTCCTGCCCGCCCAATCGCATGTTGCCGCCGAGTCCCTCGATCTGCTTTTGTTCCGGAAGGACGCTGATGATGGGATGTCGGCAGTCGGGATCGAACTCGGTCGAGTCCGCGCCCTCCAGCCCGCATACGTCTCGAGCGAACTCAATCACAGCCATTTGAAAACCGAGGCAGATTCCCAGATAGGGCAGGCCGGTGGTCCGCGCGTGCCGGATGCATGTGATCTTGCCCTCGGCGCCGCGCGCCCCGAAGCCGGCGGGTACGATGATGCCGTCCAGGCTGGCCAGGTCGGTTGCGACGGATGCGTCGGTTACGGTGGACGTGTCGATCCAGCGAATGTCCACGGCCGTCCGGCATCGGGCGCCGGAATGCTCCAGGGCCTTGATGACCGAGGCGTAGCTGTCTCTGACGGATGTATATTTACCGGCGATGCCGATCGTGACGCGCTCGGTTGCCTGGCGGATGCCGCCGAGGAACTCGCTCCAGACGCCGCAGGCCTTGGCCTCCAGCTCGGGGTGAAGGCGATCCTGCAAGCCGAGGATCTCCACAACCGCCCGATCCAACCCGGCTTCGCGCACCATCTCCGGTATCACGTAAATGGACTCGCAGTCGTGCATCGAGAACACGCGATCCTCGTGAACGCTGGAATACAGGGCGATTTTCTCACGCACCTTCGGCGTCACCGGAGACTTGGCGCGACAGGCCACGATGTGCGGCTGGATACCGCCCTGCATGAGTTGCTTGATGCCCAGCTGGGCCGCCTTGGACTTCTGCTCGCCCAGTGCCGGCGGCTCGATCACGTACGTCAGGGCGACCCAGCAGGTGCTGCCGGCTCCCTCCTCGAACGCCAGTTGCCGCAGCGCTTCGATGAAGTACGCGTTCTCGACGTCGCCGACCGTGCCGCCGATCTCGATGAAGACCACGTCGGCATCGGCCGTGACCGCGAGCTGGCGCAGCTTGCTCTTCACCTCGCCGGTGACGTGGGGGATCATCTGCACATCGCGACCGAGGTATCCGCCGCGGCGCTCTTTCTCCAGCACCGCGCTGAAGATCTGCCCGCTGGTGGAAAAGTTCATCCGGCTCATGTCCTGGTCGAGCATGCGCTCGTAGGTGCCAAGGTCCATGTCGCATTCCATGCCGTCGTCGAGCACGAACACCTCGCCGTGACGAAATGGATTGAGCGTGCCGGAGTCGAGATTGAGATAGCCTTCGAGCTTGATCGGCGCGACGGTCAGGCCCTTGTCCTTGAGCACTTTCGCGAGGCTGCTGGCGAAGATGCCCTTGCCCAGCCCGCTCATGACCGTGCCGAATACGCCGACGTACTTGGTCTTGCCGGCTTTGTAGCCCGGCGGCATCGGCGTGTAGAACTCGGTGTCGTCCGTGGCGTGCGCAAGGGAACCCAGCATGTCCTGATTGCTCATGGCTGACTCCGTTCGATGAGAAGGCGGGACTTCCGCTGGAAGTGGGAGAGGCCGGGGGCGTGGTTCAACCTACCGGGCATCCGACAATGTTAGCACATCTGTCAAGTGTTTGCTGGGGTCAAAAAAATACGCCCATGCGAACGTGTGGTCGCATGGGCGTGATTTCAAGTGCGTAATTTCGGGAGCATGGCTGCGAGGCTACACCGGTTTCGTGCTCAACAGCGCCGGGCCGATGCGCTCCATCGCCCAGTCGATTTCCTTCTGCTCAATCACCAGCGGCGGGGCGAAGCGGATCACGTCGTCGTGCGCGTCCTTGCAGAGAATGCCCTGCTCCATGAAACGCTCGCAGAACCATCGGGCCTTGGGATAATTCGCCTTGATCTGCACACCGATCAGCAGGCCGCGGCCGCGCACCTCCTGCACCGCCGGGGCGTTGACGGCCTTGAGCTTGTTGCGGAAGTACTCGCCGAGTTCCTTCGAGCGCTTCTCCAGCCCCTCGGTGCGAATCAACTCCATGGCGGTCCGTGCGACGGCGCAGGCGAACGGGTTGCCCCCGAACGTCGATCCGTGATCGCCGGGTGTAAAGACGCTCATGATCTTCTTCGACGTGACGATGGCCGAGATGGGCAGGATGCCGCCGCCCAGGGCCTTGCCGAGGCACATCATGTCGGGCCGTGCGGCCTGCCCCTCATGCTGCCACGCGAAGCGGTCGCCGGTGCGGCACATGCCGGTTTGAATCTCATCAGCGATGAACAGGACGTTGTGTTTCGTGCAAATCTCGCGGACCTTCTTGAGGTAGCCCTCGCTCGGCACGCGAATGCCGCTTTCGGCCTGAATCGGTTCGACGAGGAACGCGGCGGTGTTCTTTGTGATGGCCTTTTCCAGCGCCGCGACATCATCAAACGGCACCATGACAAACCCCGGCGTGAACGGGCCGAAGCCGTGCCGATACTGGGCGTCGGTGCTGAAACTGACAATTGTCGTCGTGCGACCGTGGAAGTTGTCCCGCGCGACGATGATTTCGGCCTTCTCGGCCTCGATGCCTTTTTGCGTGTGGCCCCATTTGCGGGCGCACTTGATGGCGGTCTCGACGGCCTCGGCGCCGCTGTTCATGGGCAAAACGCTCTCAAAGCCCGTCAGGTCGCAGAGTTCCTTGCAGAAGGGACCGAGCTGGTCGTTGTGAAAGGCGCGCGACGTGAGCGTGACTTTCTCAAGCTGGCGCTTGGCCGTCTCGATCAGCTTCGGATGCGAGTAGCCGAAGTTCAGCGCCGAGTAGGCCGCGAGCATGTCGAGGTATTTTTTCCCGTCGACGTCCGTCACCCAGACGCCCTTTGCCGATTCGATGATGACCGGCAGGGGGTGGTAATTGTGCGCGCCGTACTGATCCGCGATCTTGAGGTGTTCGTCCGTCTTGCTGGCCATCATCGTCGCCGTCATGGTTGGAGTCCCTTCGCTGCTTGGCTTGTCCACGGGCAAGTCGCCCGCCTTGGTTTATCGGCCGCCATTCTATGAATGGGAAGGGGTTGAATCAATGCAGCGATTGGTCCGCAGCAGCCGCTGTTTGCCGGGCATCTTGTGTAAAGGGAGCGTAAAACTAAACCCGGAATCGCTACGGGACCGATTCGAAGTATGCTACGATAGATGAAACGTCCCGAGCGGCTTCCAAGGCCGCAGACCCAAGTACAGCCATCGAGTCTCGATATGAAGCCCCGGCGACTTCGAATCCCGTTCGCGTTCATGCTGGCAGCCTCCGTGCTGTTGCCGCGCGCGGCGGAGCGCTGCTGCGAAGGGTCGGAGCGTGACGCGGGCGACGGTACCTATTCCGAATGCTGCGTTTCGTGCGATGTCCCGGTCATCGCCGGTGACGTACCAACCGAGTTGAGTGCGACAACCGGGGATCCGGGCGACGGTTCATCGGATGCCCCGGCACCCGCTCCGGAGCGATGCACGCACTGCACCGCGAACTGCTGCGCGAAAGTCGTCATGGGCCTCTCACCGATGGCCGGCTCGGCGCAGATCGCCGCCTGCTGTGAAATCCTATTTGTCGGACAGATCACGTCCAACGATCGCTCGCTTGCCGACGTCTTCCACCCTCCGCGAGCCTGATTCACACGTTCAATCGTGGTTGATCGACGGCGCGCCATCGCACGCAAGTGTGTACGCGCGAAATGGTCGCAGCCGTTCACGCTGCGCAATCGTGTGAAATCGATCCATCCTGGCTTCGATGACAGAGCGGATGACTCATGACTCCTCCAACGACAGATTTGACGGCGCTGGCGCGCCCGCGCGGTGACAGTCCGACCGACGGTCCCGCCGTGCCGTCGAGCGGAATCGCAAGACCTCGCCCGCGCTGGGTGACGCGCTGGGGCATTCCCGGCGGGATCGTCAGCCTTGCATTCGTACTATTTGTCTATGTTTCGGCCGATGCGCTGTGGCCCGCGACGGAGGTGCGCGTCGTAAAGGTCGTTGCCAAATCGGGCGTCGGCGGAACGGCTGCCGCAACGGTGCAGGCGCCGGGCTGGGTGGAGGCCGATCCGTACCCGACGGTGGTGTCTGCCCTTGCGGATGGCGTGGTCGCGGAGGTGCTGGCGCTGGAAGGCGCGCGAATCAAGGCGGGCGATGTCGTGGCGCGGCTGATTTCCGACGATGCGCGAATCGGGCTGGAGAAGGCCGGCGCGGAATTGGCAGAGCGCGAGTCCGCGTTGAAGTTCGCCGAGGCGACGCTCGAAGCGGCGCAGCGCGAGTGGGACAACCCGGTGGAGCTGACGCGGCGCGTGGCATCGGCCGATGCGGCCGTGGCCGAGCGCGAGGCGGAACTTCATCGCTGGCCCTCGGAACTGGCGGCCGCGCAGGCCGTCGCCGCGGAGATGGGAGCCGAATGCGCGCGAATCGAGCGGCTGCATGCGGACGAGCAGGCGAGTGAAATCGAATTCATCCGCGCAACGCAGCGGTGCGAATCGCAGCGGGCAACCGTCGCATCCATCGAAGCAAGGCGACCCATCCTGCAGGCGCAGCTCGATGCCGCACGTGCCGAGGCGGCCGCGGCGAAGGAAAATCTGCGGCTGCGCATCCCGGAGAAGCGGTCGCTGGACGAGGCCCGTGCGGCCGTGGCGTCGGCACAAGCGGCGGTCGATCGGGCTCGGGCTGCGCGGGACGAGGCGCGGCTTCGACTGGAACGGATGGAGGTTCGGTCGCCGGTGGCCGGCGTCGTGATGACTCGGTTGGTGGAGCCGGGGTCGAAGGTCATGCAGGCGACGGACAATCCGATGTCGTCGCACGTGGTGCGTCTGTATGACCCCGGGCGATTGCAGGTGCGTGTGGATGTGCCGCTTGCCGAGGCGGCGCGGGTGAACATCGGACAGGACGCGGAGGTCGTGGTGAACGTCCTGCCGGACCGCGTGTTTCGGGGCCGTGTGACGCGCGTTGTGCATGAGGCGGACATTCAGAAGAACACGCTGCAGGTGAAGGTGGCGATCACCGAGCCCGCGGCGGAACTCAAGCCGGAGATGCTCGCGCGCGTGCGGTTTCTCTCGACCGACTCCGCGACCGGTGCGGGCGGTGAATTGAGCGTTTTCGCGCCTGAAGCGGTGATCCGTCGCGATGACGGCGGCAAGCCTTTTGTCTGGATGATCGATGCGTCGGCGCGCCGGGCGCAGCGCCGCGCGATCACGCTCGGCACGGCCAAACAGGACGGCTGGGTTCAGGTCGCAGAAGGCCTGCAACCTGGAGACTCGCTCATCGTGGAACCACCGGCGTCGTTAAGTGATGGGGCGAGAATTCGCGTGGCCGGGGATGCAAGTTCGAAGCAGTAGGGAAACTCGCTATGAGGGGCCGAAGATGCCATTGATCGAATGCCATCGTCTGACCAAATCGTATCGCAAGGGCGAGATGGAGATTACGCCACTATCCAGTCTCGACCTTACGGTGGAGGCGGGGGAGTTTCTTGCGCTGATGGGTCCGTCGGGCAGCGGAAAGACGACGTTGCTGAATTTGATCGCCGGGATTGATCGGCCGACATCGGGCAGACTGGTGATTGACGGCGTCGATGTCGGGGGGATGTCGCGCTCGGAGCTGGCCCGCTGGCGATCGGAGTACATCGGTTACATCTTCCAGTTGTACAACCTGATTCCGACGTTGACGGCCTACGAGAACGTCGAGTTGCCGTTGTTGTTGCACGATTATTCGCGCGAAGCGCGGCACCAGAAAGTCACGCTCGCGCTGGAACTCGTTGGGCTGGCGGATCGTCACGATCATTTCCCGCGGCAATTGAGCGGCGGACAGGAGCAGCGCGTCGCCATCGCCCGCGCCATCGTCACTGACCCGCGCATACTCGTGGCCGACGAACCGACCGGCGATCTCGACGCGAGCGCGGCCCAGGCGGTGATTGCGTTGCTCAAGCGGCTCAATCGCGAGCTGGGCAAGACGCTCATCATGGTGACGCACGATCCGCACACGGCCGAACATGCGTCGCGCACGCTGCATCTGGAAAAGGGCGCGCTGGTCGAGGCGGGGCAGCCGGGTCCGACCGGAGTGGGAGCCTAGATCATGGTCGCAGCGAAGTTCTGGCCGGTCATTCTCAAACAGGCGCTTCGCCAAAAGACGCGCAGCAGCCTGACCATTGCCGGCGTCGCGTTGATGATGGTGCTCTTCGGCGGTGTGCGCGCGATGCAGGCGGGCGTCGAGGAAGCCACGCGCGCGTCGGCCGATGAGTCGCATCTGGTCGTCTATCGCAAAGATCGGTACTGCCCGGCGACGAGCCGGTTGCCGCAATCGTATATGGATCGACTGCGAGCCGTGCCGGGGGTCGCGTCGGTGGTGCCGGTGCGCGTGGTGGTGAACAACTGCCGCACGGCGCTGGATGTGGTGACTTTCCGCGGTGTGCCGGAGGATGCCTTCGCGGCGGAGTATGCCGGCCGGATTCGATTCGTCGCCGGCTCGCTGGAAGACTGGCAGCGGCGAAGTGATGCCGTGCTTCTCGGCGAGACGCTGGCCGGTCGCCGGCGGTTGAACGTGGGAGACCGATTCGATGCCGCGGGGATCACGGTCTACGTCGCGGGGATCATCGAATCGGACGAAGCCCAGCACGAAAACATCGCGTATGCGCACTTGAGTTTCATTCAATACGCGACCGGCGGGCGGCAGGGCGGGTACGTGACGCAATTCGACGTTCGCGCGCAGGCCGGCGCGCCGCCGGACTCCATCGCCGCGGCGATCGATCGGGAATTTGCGAAAGACACCGATCCGACTTTCACGCAGTCGGCGCAGTCCTTTGTCGCCGGCGCGGCGAAGGACATCGTTGAGATCGCGGGTTTCACGCGCTGGCTGGGCTGGGCGGCGCTGGCAGCCGTGATGGCCCTGGTGAGCAACGCGGTGTTTCTCGCGGTGCGTCAGCGCGTCACGGAGCACGCAGTGCTACAGACGCTGGGTTTCGAGGGCGGCTTGCTCGCGCGATGGGTTGTCACAGAAGGCCTGCTGCTAAGCATGATTGGCGGAGTGGCCGGGTGCAGCGTGGTGGTGCTGTGGCTGGCGTGGGGGCAATACAGCATCTCGGTGGAGGGTGTCAGCATTCCCATCCGCGCGGGGTTTTCGCTGTTTGCACAGGGCGCAGCGTTGAGCGCGGTCGTGGGAATCGTCGCGGGGCTGGTTCCCGCGTGGGAAGTCTCCCGCCGGGAAATTGCAACGTGCTTTCGAACCGTTTGAGGATGAGCGCTGATGCGTCGCATTCCATTTGAATATGCCGTGCGTAACCTCGGGCGCTCGCCGCAGCGCTGCGCCGCCGGGCTGGTCGGCAGCGCGCTCGTCGTGCTGCTCATTCTGTGCGCCGGGGGATTCGTACGCGGCATGATTCGCGGGCTATCGGTGACGGGGCAGGCGGACAACGTCATTCTGCTTGGCGCAGGGAGCGAGGAGAGCATTGAGCGAAGCGAGGTCGACGCCGCGGTGCCGGGCATCGTCGCGGCTGCGATCAGCGGAATTCGCTCGGACCTGGGCCAGGCGTATGTCTCCGAAGAATCGCACGTGCAGGTGGAAATTCGCGATCGAGCGGATGCACAGGAAACGCGGTCGGCGTTTTTTCGCGGTGTCACGCCGGCCGCGCTGCTGGTGCATCGACAGGTGCGCATCGTGGAAGGGCGCTTTCCGCGCGCAGGGAGCCGCGAGTTGCTCGTCGGCCGCCATGCGGCGGTGCGTCTTGGGTTGCCGGAGGCCGCCCTCGCGCCCGGCGGGTCGGTGTGGATGGATGGTCACGAATGGAAAGTCGTCGGTCGATTCGCGGCGCCGGGCAGCGTGATCGAGTCGGAACTTTGGTGCCCGCTGTCGGACATTCAGATCATGATGAAGCGGACGAGTTACTCCTGCGTCGTGCTGACGCTGGGCGATGCCGAGTTCGCGGATGTCGATGCGTTCTGTAAGCAGCGGCTGGACCTGGAGCTGGTGGCGATTCGCGAATCAGATTACTACGCGAAATTGACGGATTTCTTCGGCCCGATCCGCATGGTCGTGTGGGCGACGGCGGCGCTGATCGCGCTGGGCGGCCTCTTCGGCGGGCTGAACACGCTCTACGCGGCGTTTGCATCGCGCGTGCGCGAGTTGGCGACGCTGCAAACGCTGGGCTACTCGCGCCGGGCGATCCTGTTGAGTTTGATTCAGGAATCGCAGGTGTTGACCTGCACCGGTGCGCTGGTGGCATCGCTCGCGGCGCTGCTGTGTCTTGACGGTCTGGCTGTGCGATTTTCGATGGGAGTGTTCGCGCTGGCGATCGACGGGCCGACGCTCGCAATGGGTATCGGTGCGGCGCTGTTACTCGGGCTGTTCGGCGCGTTGCCGCCGGGCTGGCGATGCCTGCGGCCGACAATCGGCGAGGCCTTGAAGGCGGCGTGAGCAAGTGGCTTGATTTAACAAGGAGTGAGTGCGTGATGGTGATTCGGCGAATGAGTCAGGTGAGTGAGAATCGGTTCTTCGGAATGCGCCGCGGCGGCACACATGCGTGCATCGGCGTCCTCTGTGCGCTCATTACCGGCGCCTGCGACCGCGGGGCGAACGAGTCGACCAAGCCCAACGCTGCAAACGGCGCAGCCGAAGCACTCCCGGCTGATTTGTTTCTCAAGGTCGAGCCGGCCGGTGCGAGGGGCGTGCTGGAAGTGAAGCGCACCGCGAAGGCCGGTGACGAAATCGTGGTCCGCGGCCGAATCGGCGGGAGCAAGTCGCCGTTTGTCGAGGGCCGCGCGATGTTCACGTTGACGGACTTGAGTCTGCCGCCGTGCAACGCGAATCCCGAAGACAAGTGCCCGACACCGTGGGATTATTGCTGCGAGCCTGCGGATCGAATCATGACGCACTCATTGACGGCAGAGATCGCCGATGCGCATGGTGCGATTATTCGCCACGGATTGGAGGGCGCGGGCGGCCTTAAGCCTCTCGCCGAAGTAACGTTGCGAGGGCTTGCGGCAAGCTCGGAGAGGAACGGTCGATTTGTGCTGCGTGTGAGTCAAATTCATTGCGTCAAGTAAATGATTGGCGATTTCCAAATTAGGTTGAATTCCCTATAAGGCTCGCAATTGCCTAAATGAGCGAAACTTGGACGGCCGGTCACCAAGTCTCCGGCGCAGCAGGGTCGCTAAACGGGCACGAAAAAAATCCGAAAAACGCTGCACGGTTATTGACTTTTGATTAAGTTCTTTTTAAGGTGCGGCTAACACGGTGAGCCGAAAGGAACACCGCATTTTGACTAACCGCACGGCGCGCTTCTCTTTGCCCGTGTGCATTCCGCGTGGTTGCTCCCATTGGCCGCAGCACGCGGGCCGCCTGTTGAGACAGTCTGTGATCTGAGATGGCGCTGAGCGCCGGCGGGGGCTCCGCGCTCACCGATTAGGTTGTTCGGATGACATGCGACGGCTGCGGTGCCGTAGTCTTTTTTCCATTTGGCGAGGGTGCGACCTAGGTGGTCGATCGACCGGTGGAGTTTCGAGCAGATTCTGTCAGGAGGGTTGGTGAGATGAGACGTCAATCAGCAGGAATTGGGTTCTGTTATGTGGCTGTCGCGGTGATGGCATGTTTCGCATGGTCAGGCATCGCATCAGCGCAGGACACGGCCCTTATCATCGGCAACCACGATTACGATGCAGGCTCGGGCGCAAACGATCTGCCGGGGGTCGTGCCGGATATCGCGTTGATGAAGTCGAAGCTGGAGAACGCGGGTTGGAATACGGTTGTGAGGACCAATCGAACCGCCGCGCAAATGATCGCAGACATCACGGCCAATTCGCCGCCCGGCAGTCGCAAATATGTCGTGTACTACGCGGGCCATGGAAACAACAACGCCGGCCAACATGGGCAGTGGGTGGGCCGAGACGGCTCTGAAATGTCAGCACAGGACTACGTCAATGCTCTGGGAACCCGCGCCAACAAGACTCTTACAATTCTTGATTCGTGCGGCGGCGGAGAGTTCGCGGACACCGTGAACGGCCTCGCTCCGGGGATCGGCTTCATTACGTCAACAACGGATCTTGAGTGCGCGGACAAAGGTCCCGGTGGAGGTGTGTTTACGCAGTGCTTCGGGAATGCGCTAAATACGACGGCCGACCAAATGCCGAATGGCAATGCGAACGGCGAAACCAGCGCGGCAGAAGCCGCGAACTACGGCATTAACAATTGCGGCACGGTGGATCAGCATCCCACATGGGACGGTGACCACGGCGGGTACATTCTGGGCCGGCCCAAGCCTGATCCGATTCCGACCGTATCCGAATGGGGTCTGATCATCATGGGACTGTTGCTCTTGATAGCGGGGACCATTGTGACGATGCGACGGCGGTCGCCTGCTGGAGCGCACTCATTGGCTTGATTGCAGCACGCAGATCAGATGAGCCAACCAACCTCGGGGCGGATCCATCGGCGTCCGCCCCGGGGTTGTGCGACCGGCGAAGGCGTCGCGCGGTTCAAGTGGCGCTGCATGAGTTCGCCGTGCAGCGAAGCCTTGAGGCGATCTTGGAAGCAGATTCAATGCAGGATTCAACAACACAGCCGCCTTTGTTTTACCCTTCGATTTTCGCCAAGACGTTGATCGTTGTCGTGGTTGCGGCGGTGATCGGCTGCGCTGTGGCCTATCGCATATACGATGAACTCGCCTTGCGCGACATCATTGGCACCGCCATCAGTGGGACACTCGCTGCCTATCTGATACACTTGTGGATCGGCCTGTCGCGCCCCGAACGGCGCGAGCAGGATGATTGATCCTTCGAGTTGTGGGAATCTCGGCAGAGCATGGCGCGACGCACCGATGAATCGTTTCAGGCGGGGGCGAAGGCTCGTCAACACGCAGCACCGGCATTGCGGCGGGCCTCGCGCCGGCCTGTGCTGCGGTTTGTCCTGCTTTTTGCCGGCTGCATGGTGTTCTACTACGTCGTTTCCAGTGCGAGCCTCGTCCGGGATCGGATTTTCCCCGCTCTGCTTGAGCTGAATGCAACGGTGTCGGCCCGGCTGCTGGGGCTATTGGGGCAGGGTCCGATCCGGGCCGATGGGGCATCGGTTCATTCTGACCGTTTCAGCATCGAAGTCGCGCGGGGTTGTGATGCGATCGAGCCGATGGCCCTCCTTGTTTCCGCCATCCTTGCGTCCCCGATGACCTTCCGCGCCCGGTTTGTCGGGATGGTCGCGGGTGTGCTGGGCCTCATGGCCATGAATCTGCTGCGAATCGTCACGTTGTTTCTCTTCGGCGTGTATTGGCCTGCGGCGTTTCATGTAATGCATGTCGATGTTTGGCAGGTAATCTTCATCCTCCTGGCTGTCGCAACCTGGCTCGTTTGGGCATGGTGGGCGCTCAAGGCAGAGCCCGTCGCGCCGTCGCGATCTCTCCATGACTAAATCTGCGCTACGGTTTCTCGTCATCGCGCTGGTCGCCTACGTCGGGCTTGCGCTGGCATGGCCGGTGGTCGGCGCGGGTTATCGCGCGTTCTATCGCGGCTTGTGCAACACCGCGTTCTATTCCGTGGCCGGCCGGGCGTCGGTGTCTTTTCGTCCGCTGAATCCCGCCGGTGATGTAATGGACACCGAGATGGTCCTTGTGAACAAGTCGCTGCCCGGCGCCTTCGGCACACGTCCAGCCAGCGCGCGCTACGATGGTTACATCCCTTCAAGCCTCGTTTGTGCGCTGGTTCTGGCCACGCCTGTCGCCTGGCGACGGCGATGGATTGGTCTGGTCGGCGCGTTGTTTACCGTACATGCTTTCGTGCTGTTTCGCCGATTGGTCTCCATCGTGAACACATTGAGTCAGGGCGACGCCCTTAGCGCATTCGACCCCCCCGGCTGGTTGAAGGCCGCTATGAGCTTTCTGGTTGAGCATGTTTTTGCATCAGTTGTGGCGTGTTCATTTATCTTGCCAGTCTTCGTGTGGATGGTGGTGCTGATGCGCGGCGCGGATTGGGAGCGGCTTCAAACTATGGTGCTTGAGTCTGACTCGGGATTGAAGGATACGTGAATCAGATCGCGGTGCTTTGGGGGCAGCGCGACCTACCGGTTGCGAGCGAAAGCCCCACTTGCGACGGACTTCCGCAAAGGTACAATTCAGCCTCGATATCAGCGATTGGCGAGTCCCCGTAGCTCAACTGGACAGAGTGTCGGCCTCCGAAGCCGAAGGTTGCAGGTTCGACTCCTGCCGGGGACGTTGGTTGGTTCAGGCCGGACCCGGCCCTGAGCGTGGATCGGTTGGTGGAGGATCGCGCGTGGCGAATCGCATGCTGGTGACGGATTACGCAGGTGTCACAGTCGTGACATTCACGGACAGCTCCATCCTCGACAGCGCCGCCATCGACCAGCTCGGCAAGGACCTGTACGCCCTGCCCGACGCGCAGAACAAGCAGAAACTGATCCTCGATTTCACGCGCGTCAAGACGCTCTCGTCTCGGGCGCTGGGCCTGCTCATCAATCTGAAGAAAAAAGTTCTGGCGATCAAAGGCGACCTGGCCCTGTGCGGGATGAACACCGAGATCAAGAAGATGTTCTCGATCACCGGACTGGAGAAGGAGTTCAGCTTCTACGCCGACGACGCCGCGGCCCTCAAAGCCTTCAACGTGCACCTTCGATAGCGATCGTTGCCGCGAGACGTCGCCGATTTGAGCTGCGCCCCATGGCGTCGCCTCGTGAGCTCAAGGGCGACCGTAAGGGATCGCCGCGCACCACTTGATACGCGTCACTTCCCGCTCTTCGGCAGGCCCTCCCGCGCGACTTTCTCCATCGCCTCGCAGAACAGATCCAGCTCTTCGAACGTCGTATAGACGTTTGACGTCACGCGCACCCCGTGGATGTCTTCGTGATCGATGGGCGTCACGATGACCTTGTGCTTGTCCCACAGGTGTGACGTAAGGGCCAGCGGTTCAATGCCGTCGATGCCGACCGTGCCGATGGCGCAGGATCGATCGGGGGCGAGGTTCGTGAACAGCTTCACCTTTTCGTGCTTCATGAGTCGCGTGGCCCAGTAGTTGCGCAGCGTGCGCAGTCGATTCTCCTTGCGCTTCGGGCCGATGCCGAGATGGAACGCAATGGCTTCACCGATCGCCAAACGGCCGGCGTCCGGGTGCGTGCCGATCTCCTCGAACTTGCGGATGTTCTCCGACTTGGGGTCTTCCGGTGCGGTCAGGGGCCACAGGTCCTTGATCATGCCGCGGCGCACATGAAGAAACCCGGTGCCGATGGGCGCGGTCAGCCATTTGTGGCAACTGACGCCGTACATGTCGCAATCGATGTCGCGGCCGTTGTACGGGACCTGTCCGAAGGCGTGCGCGCCGTCGACGATGATGATCAGCCCGCGCTTTCGCGCCATGGCGCAGATGTCTTGCACGGGCAGGATTCGGCCGGTCAGAAAGACGACGTGCGACACCAGCAGGATGCGCGTTTTGCTGGTGATGCCTCGCTCAAACGCGCCGACGACTTCGTCCTGCGATGCATCGGGCGGCGGCAGGGAGACTTGTTTCATCACGACGCCTTCGCGTTTTTCGCGCTGGCGGATTGTGGCGATCATGCGCGGGTAGTCGTGGGTGGAAGTAAGAATTTCGTCGCCGGGTTTGAGGTCGATGCCGTTCAGGGAGATTTGGAGCGCCTCACTGGCGTTGCGCGTGATGGCCATTTCCTCGGGATCGCAGCCGTACAGTCGGGCGAGTTTGGCGCGGACGAGTTCAAGTTGAGGGTCCTGCACCTGCCACAGGTGGCGCGCGGGGGCATTGTTGGTGAATTCCAGTTGCCGTCGTTGGGCGTCCATGACGACGCGCGGCGACGGGCAGACCCCGCCGTTGTTCAGATTGATGAATGACCGATCAATCGAGAATGCCTGCTGCACGTTGAACCAGAACGATTCGTCATTCTCGTTGTGGGCCTTGTCACGAGTGCTTGCGGACTGATGGCCGTTCGACATCGGCTTGCCGTCTCGCGGTACGTCTCCCTCCACCGGTTGACGCGCGTTTGCGTTTTGAATAATCGCGGGCCAATCATCGATGAGGCTGGGCAGCGTGTAGGCTGCCGTCGCCCCGCCCAGGGTTCGCAGAAACATCCGTCGATCGGTTTGCATGGTTGGTTTGATTGCTTGCGCAATCTGCTCCTTGTTTGCGTCGCGGCAGCCATTGTAACGCACGTCGCCGCCGCGTCGCGGGCGGATCGCGGTGGGTTTCTGGGGTCGTCGCGCACCGGTACAATTGCCCGCCGGCGAGCCGATTGCGCGAGCAATCGGATGCAGCCCCGGCGCGGCGTTCGCGCTGAGTTTTGAACAAGGTAGCCAGCATTCTTTCTTTGCAGGGAAACGTTTCCATGCGCATTCGAGCAATCGGTCTGATGATCTCAAACGCCATTCTGCTGCTCGCTGTCGCACCGCTACGCTCGGAAGACGGCATCGCCTCGTACGCACCTGCGGTGAAGCGGATCGTTGAGCAGACGATGCGCGAGAATGACTCGTGGAAAAAAATGGAGGAACTCTGCGACGGAATCGGACACCGGTTGAGCGGCTCGCGGGAGCTTGAGCGGGCAATCGAGTGGGCCATCGAGACGATGAAGTCCGACGGGCACGAGAACGTGCGTGGTGAAAAAGTGATGGTGCCCAAATGGGTGCGTGGCGAGGAATCGGCGGAGATTGTTTCACCGCGGCGCATGCCGATGGCGATGCTCGGCCTGGGCGGGTCGGTGGGCACGCCGAAGGACGGCATCACGGCGCGGGTGGTGGTTGTGCGCGATGAGGCGGAGTTGGAGGCTGCCGGCGACAAGGTGAAGGGCGCGGTCGTTTTGTACAACAACGCGATGCCGCCGTATGACGAAGAGCACGGGTCGCGCTACGGCGAGACGGTTCGGTTTCGGGGAAAGGGCGCGATCCTCGCGGCGAAACAGGGTGCGGTTGCGTGCCTGGTGCGCTCGGTGACGGCGCGGAGTTTGCGCTCGCCGCACACCGGCATGATGCGGTACGAAGAGAGCGTGAAGAAGATCCCCGCAGCGGCCGTGTCGTGCGAGGATGCCGAGATGATCGCGCGGCTGGCGGCGCGCGGGCAGGAAGTGAAGGTCACGCTGAAGATGTCGGCCCGGGACGAAGGCATGGCGCCGTCGGCAAATGTCATCGCTGAGTTGCGCGGTCGAGAGCGGCCCGACGAGGTCGTCGTGATCGGCGGCCATTTCGACAGTTGGGACGTCGGCCACGGAGCGCACGACGACGCGACCGGCTGCGTGATGGCAATGGAGGCGATCAATGTGCTGCGAAAGATGAGCCTGACGCCGCGGCGGACGATTCGGGTGGTCCTCTGGACGAACGAAGAGAACGGCCTGATGGGCGGCAAGGCGTATGCGAAGGACCATGCCGACGAACTGGACAAGCACATCGCTGCGATCGAGTCGGACGCCGGCGGTTTTCGGCCGGAGTCGTTCGGGTTGGAATGTGCGGACAAGACGCGCCGCGAGAAGGCAGCGAAACAACTGGACGAGATTCTCGAGCTGCTTGCACCGGTGGGACCGCTGCGCATCAGCGGTGAACACAGCGGGGCGGACATCTCCCCGATGAAGGAGTCCGGCGTGATGCTGATGGGCCTGGGCGTCGAAGGCTCCAAGTACTTCGATTATCACCACTCGCACGCCGACACGCTGGACAAGGTCGATCCGCGCGAGCTGTCGCAATGCGTCGCGGTCATGGCGGCGGTGAGTTACGTCATCGCCGACATGCCCGAGCGATTCGGCGGCGAGCCGACGCGCGAATGAGCTGCGAGCTTTAGTCCGCGCGGCGTTGGGAATCGGGGCGAAGCATTCACGCGTGATCGAATGGCCGCGCGGGCTGAAGCCCGCGGCTCCTTGCGTAGCCCGCGGCTCTTTGAACAGCCCGCGGCTTGTGGTAATTGCTGCTGCCAGCGGCAATACAGCATGGCGGCAACACGGCAGGATGAATTCATACAACGATTCCATCCAAGCATTCACGTCGTCATAGGATGATTCTCTTCGCCAATCGTCACAACCGTGCGCGAGTCGGACTCCCCTGATTCGTCGCAACCTGTTGCTCCACGGGCACTTCGACGAAATCGCGGGGAATTCGCATTTTCGGAACACGCCGCGACACGTGCAATTATCCGGCCCTGGCGCGCCGGATGCCCTATCCTCCCGACGAGCGCGAGAGGGAGAAGGGGACATGAATCGGGGGGTTCGACATCCGGGGTTGTGGATCATCGGCGGCGCGACGGCGCTGCTGATCGCGGGGGGAATGATCGGCTGCCGGCAGGACGCGCCGTCGCCGATCGCGACATCCGTCGGGACGAATCTCCTGATGGGTGATCCGTGGGAGGACTCGGTCGCCGGGCAGATCGGGCGGACCGACTGGCCATCGACGTGGAACGGCTATCACAGTCCGCAGGAGACGGTGTACATCGAGTACTACCGCGACTTCTTCGGCAACGAATTCTCCGAGCGCCAGACGCCGCAGCGGAACTTCCGCAGCTACAGCGTCGGCGCGGCACAGCGGCCGGGCAGACCGTAGTCGCCCACCGCAATCAGAACGACTGCTCCTTTCAATGCGAGCGTGCCCGGGGGATGGGAAGCCTCCGGGCACGTTTGTTTTTGTTATTCGACGCGCGTCCCCATGTGCCGGGACGCCGACGCATTGCAATCCGTCGGTGTCAGATCTGCGCGCATGAATGTGAAAGAAGCCCGCATGCAGGGATCTACTGCACCGTCGCGCGCCGCAGCGGCATGGTCATGCAGCGCGGGCCTCCCAGGCCGCGGACCAGCTCCGAGCCGGAGATTTTCAGCACGTTCACGCCGGCCGACTCCATCGCCGCGGTCGTTCGGACATTGCGCCGATAAGTGCAGGCGACGCCGGGGGCGATCGCAAGGATGTTTGTGCCGTCGGTGCGCTGCTCGCGGTCGGCGAAATGCTCGTCGCCGCCGCCGGTGCGAATGATGCGCAGCTCGCGGCCGAATTCGTCGCTCAAGATTCCTTTCAGGGAGCGGGATTCGGCCTTTTCCACGATGCCGCCGCTGCCGTCCGTGGCGATCTGCGTGATGGGCATGGCCCGCTCCATGATGCCCGGGTACCAGACAACCACGCCGAGATCGACAATTGTAAAGACCGTGTCGAGGTGCATGAACGTCCGTTCGGTCGGGATCGGAATCTCGTAGAAGCGCTTCGCATGCCCGCCGGCGAAGGCCTTGCGCGCCAGCGCCTTGATCGTCTCGCTGCGCGTCCGCTCGCTGACGCCGACCAGCACGGCTTCTTCGTTGATCACGATCACGTCGCCGCCTTCGATCGTGAAGGGGCGATCCTCCAGCGGGAACTGCGAACCGCCGTAGGCGATGGTGTGGCCCGCGAACTCGGGATGATGCTCCAGCACCGCACGCACCAGCAGCGTTTCACGAACGCGCTCGGCGTAGTGCATCTTGCAACTGACGACACAGCGATTGACCACGACGGCCGGGTCGCGGCTGAAATAGGCGTTGGGAATCGGCGGAAGGATGAACATCGTGCGCACCGTGCCGTCGAGCACCGTGCGACCGGTCAGCTCCGCGTATTCACCATGCGTCATTCCGCGAAAGAGAATTCGCACCAGCATATCGTCGGGCGTGCGCGCGGGGTCGAGCAGGTCGGGCGCGATGGCCGGCGCTTGCGCCGCCATGCAAACTTGTTCGACGACCTTGGCCTTGATGAGCGGCTGCCCGCGAAACAGCTCCAGAAGCAACGCTTCGAGGTACAAGACGCGGATGTCATTGTCGATCATCTCGCCGACGAACTCGTCGTGCTCCTCCTGCATACCGGTGAGGAAGGGGATGTCCTCGAACAGGTAGCGTTTCATGTTCTCGTGGGTCAGCCGGTCGATTTCGTCGCCGGGCCGATGGACGAGCACGGTCTCGAGCTTGGCGTATTCGTTGGGGATGTAAAGTTGCATGGGTGATTCGCGTTAATTGCCTGTCGCTGCGTGGTATACAAGCTATGGGGCCGCATTGTACGGGCCGACGATGGAGTTCGGAAGCGGAGTTTCGAGGCGACTTGCCGGGGGCCGTGGCTGCTTTACCCGCGGCTCGGCAAGCGTCACAATAATCGGTCTGCGAATCTTCCATTCTCCTGGAGGGGAACACCCCATGCGATTTGACACCATCATTGCCAACGGCACCGTCGTCAACGCGAACAAATCCGCCAAAGCCGATGTCGGCATCATCGGCGAGACCATCGCCCGCGTTGACAAGGGGCTGGCGAAAAAGGCAAACGCCGACGGCACGCGCATCATTGATGCAACGGGTTGCTACGTCATCCCCGGCGGCATCGACGTGCACGTGCATCTCGCGCTGCCGTTCTGCGGCACGACCTCGTCGGATGACTACAACACCGGCACGCGGGCCGCGGCGCGCGGCGGCGTCACAAGCGTGATCGACTTTGCCATTCCCTACGCCGGCGAGTCGCTCCAGCAGGCCGTCGACAACTGGATGGCCAAGGCCGATGGCAAGGCGTGCGTGGATTACACGTTCCACGTTGCGCTGACCGACTGGAAGCGGCACCGCGGCGAGATGGCCGACATGGTGAAAAAGGGCTTCCCGACCTTCAAGCAGTTCATGATTTACGCGCGCGAGGGCTGGCAGGCCGACGACGCCGCGATCTACGGGGCGCTGGAACAGGTGCGCGATCTGAATGGCATGTTGCTCATCCACGCCGAGAGCAGCCGCGTGCTGGACGAGTTGATCGAGCGGCATCATAACGAAGACGAGATGCGAAAACTCGGGGCGCAGCTGCACGGCATCACCCGTCCGAACTTCATCGAGGCCGAGGCGATTCAGCGCGCGGTGACCTGGGCCGAGGCGACCGGGGGACGGCTCTACATCGTGCACATGTCGACGGCCGAGGGGACGGACATCATCCGGGCGGCGCACAAGCGCGGGCTGGACAACGTGTTCGCCGAGACGTGCGCACAGTACCTTGTGCTGGATGATTCGCTGTTCGCCGGGGCGGACGGGCACCTGTATGCGTGCTGCCCGCAGATCAAGAAGAAGAGCGATCAGAAGCGGCTGTGGAAGGGCCTGGCGAGCGACACGGTCTGCGTTGTCAGCACGGACACATGCACGTTCACGCGCGAGCAGAAGGCGATGTGGCAGGGCGACTGGACAAAGATCCCGATGGGGCTGCCGGGGCTGGAAACGTTATTGCCGATTGTCTATACACACGGCGTGCTCAAGGGCAAGCTCACCATGCAGGAGTTTGTCGACAAAGTGAGTCACAGCCCGGCGAAGATCATGGGCCTGGGCGATCGCAAGGGCGCGATCAAGAAGGGCTACGACGCCGACATCGCCATCATCCACCCAAAGCATCGCATCGAGGTGAAGCCGTCGGAGATGGAGACCAACGCCGACTGGTCGCCTTATGAGGGCTGGAAGCTGGCGGGCTTTTCGCGGACGACGCTGTCACGCGGTCGTGTAATCGTGGACGACTACAAGTTCTGCGGCCAGAACGGCTGGGGCAAGTGGCTACGGCGCGAGTCGGCGGGCGTCGTGTAGGTCGGAGCCTTGCGCGGGCGCAGCGTATTGCGAAAAGCGTTCACGCGCGTCAACGAGCTTGAGCTCGCGCGGCGCTGCGCACTGAGTGAGCGTTTACGCGCGATCGGTGGGCCGCGCGGGCTAAAGCCCGCGGCTCACTGGAGCGCCCGCGGCTCGAAGGTGCGATGCAAAGTGGACCTGTTTCACAAACAACGCGAAGACGCCATGCGTCGGGTCAGTCCGCTGGCGGCGCGGATGCGCCCGAAGAACCTCGACGAGTTCGTGGGGCAGCGGCATTTCCTCGGGCCGGGCAAGCTCCTTCGACGATTGCTGGATGCCGACCGGCTGACCAGCGCGATCTTCTACGGTCCGCCGGGCACCGGCAAGACGACGTTGGCGAATCTCATCGCCGATCAAACGAAGGCCGCCTTCGAGGCGACCAACGCCGCGTCGATTGGTGTCAAAGAAATCCGCGAGATCATCGCCCGCGCGAAAGAGCGCGTTCTCAACGACGGCCGGCGGACGGTGTTGTTTCTCGATGAGATCCACCGGTTCAACAAGGCGCAGCAGGATGTGCTGCTCGGCGATGTCGAAGCGGGCGTGGTGATTCTCATCGGTGCGACGACGGAGAACCTGTTCTTTACGGTGAACGCGCCGCTCGTCTCGCGCAGCCAGGTGTTTCAGTTCGAGCCGCTGTCGAATGAGGACATCGTCGCGCTGCTGCATCGCGCGACGGCGGACCCCGAGCGCGGCCTGGGCGCGCTCAAGGTGCAACTGGCGCCCGAGGCCGCTCTGTTCCTCGCGGAATCCAGTGATGGCGACGCGCGGCGGGCGCTGGGAGGGCTGGAGGTGGCGGCGCTGTCGCAGCGGACGGGCGGAAGCGCGGGCGCGGCGCTGGCGACGGGCGAACCGCTCGTCATCACGCTCAACATCGCGCAGGACAGCATCCAGCGCAAGGCGATTGTCTATGACGCCGCCGGTGACCAGCATTACGACGCCGCCAGCGCGCTGATCAAGTCGATGCGCGGCAGCGACCCGGACGCGACGGTGTATTGGCTGGCCCGCATGTTGGAAGCCGGTGAAGACCCGCGGTTCCTCGCCCGTCGGATTGCCATTTGCGCCGCCGAGGACGTCGGCAATGCCGATCCGATGGCGCTGGTGGTCGCCAGCGCGGCGGTGCAGGTGACGCTGCTGGTGGGCATGCCGGAGTGCCAGTTGCCGTTGGCCCAGGCGGCGATCTACATTGCCTGCGCGCCGAAGAGCAACGCCAGCGCAATGGCCGTCTGGAACGCGGGAAAGGATGTTCGTGAGGGGCGAACGATCCCCGTACCGAGGCACTTGCGTGACACGCATTACAAGGGATCGAAGCAACTGGGGCACACGGGTTATCAATACGCGCACGACGCGCCGGGCGGCATCGCGGCGCAGGACTACCTCGGCGTGGACAAGACCTACTACACGCCGACCGATCGCGGCCACGAGCGGGTGATGGGAGAATATCTGGCGAAGTTCAAGGCGCTGCGTGACGCGCGGTGAGGACCGGGGCGAGTCGGCCCGCCTCCGTATGTCGACGGCGTCCGCATGAACCAGGAGCGCTTGACGCGTGGGAACTCGAAATGCTGCTTTATGAAGTGAACGCAAAGTGTGACAATGCCGCGACGGCGGATGAGTGGGTCCGCTGGATGCGTGTGAAACACCTGCGCGACGTCGTCGACGCAGGCGCGATGAGCGGGCGCGTGCTGCAAGTTGACGGAACTGCGCATGCGTTCGTCGCGCAATATGAATTTGTCTCGCGTGGAGAGTTGGAGAAGTATCTCGCCCATCACGCGCCGCGGCTGCGCGCCGAGGGGCTGGAGAAGTTCGGCGAGCGCATTCAATACACGCGGCGGGTGTCCGAACTGATTGGCTGATTGCCGCGCTAAAACTCCTGCGATCGAAACGCCCGGCCGCCCACGCGCATCGCCAGCCCGCACGACGCAAGGCCCAGTGTCACCATTCCGGCAAAAAGCCCGCCGCTCACGGCATCAAGCGATTGCAGGCTGCCGTTTCCGACGAGCCGGACGCAGATTCCCCCCATCATGGCCGCATTGGCCGCCACCAGCGCCACGCTCGCGACAAGGTTCACCGTGCCGCCCAGTCCCGAGGCGATCCGGCTGCTGTTTCGCTCCTGGTAGCTGGGCATCCGCGCGCCCAAGCCGATCGCCAGCCCGCACAGACCGATGCACGTGGCCGTGACCCCGCCCAGTTGCACCAGCGCCATCGCCGGGGGCAGGTCCAGCGCCCGAACCGAGAGCGCCGATACCGCCAGCGCCGCCAGCATCGTGATCGTGACGGCGTAGGCCAGCTTCGCACGCAGCACGCGCGGCCGATCAAACGGGCACAGTCCCAGCAGCCACATGTTCTTGCCTTCCATGGAGATCATGGGGAAGACAAATCGACTCGTGAAAGTCGAAAGGATGAGCGTGACCGCGCCGAAGCTCAAGAAACAGATCAGCGCCTGCCACGGAAGCGAGAAGCCGTCCGGCCGGGTCGTCGGGAGATAGAAGAGATACAGCGCGAGCAGACCGAAGAGAATGACAAGTTGCGACCACTGCAGCGGATCGCGCAGAAACGCGCGCACGTCCTTCAACACGAGCCAGCGCGAGGGCTCCGGCAGATAGAAGAACAGCCCGCGCGTGAGCATCGCAGAGAATCGACCGGTGTAGCCTCGCGATCGGCTCAAGCCGCTGTGCGCATTGGCATACGCACGAAGCAGCCGCGCGCCGACGATCGTCACCGCCGCCCAACTGAAGAACAGCGCGGTGGCGACCGTGACCGCGAGGTAAAACGCCGCCATGGCGGGCTGATCCTCGATGGCGAAGCGGATCGTGTTCGTGACCCACGTGGAGGGCAGCATGGCGGCCTTGAGGTATTGCAGTTCGCCAAGAAAGCGGTGCAGCCATTCGTTGGAATCGAGCGAGGAAATGGCCCAGAGCCGGCCCCACCAGAGGATGACGCCGAGCAGAACCGCGCCGCAGGAATAGATAAGCGTCTGCTTCGCGACGCGGGGCAGGTACACCGCGACGAGCAGGGCGGCGACCAGCCCCAGCGCGCCGGGAATCGGCACGAACCCGAGAAAAGCCAGCAGAAACAGGACATAGAAACGCAGCGGCAGCCCCTGCACCTGTCCGATGGCGATCATCAGGGGGATGCCGAGCAGGATGAGCGACCAACTGGAAAAGAACAGCGCTTCGAGGTACATGACCGCGACGACACTGCGCGGCTGCAACGGCGCGGAGAGCAGAAACGCCGGCTCGGCGCGCGCAAAGAGCGCGCCATAGACAATGACGGCGGTTGAAAACGCCAGCAGCGCGGTCATGGCGAGGAAAAACGCATGGAACACGTATGGAATCGCGATGACGGCTTGCTGCTCGAAGCGTCGCAGGAAGGTGAACACGTGCGCGAAGACGGCATAGAGCAGCAGCCAGATCACGGCGACAAAGAAAATGATGAGCAGCAGCCGCATCGGCGACTGATCGAGCAGTTGGCGCACGCGGTTGCGCAGCAGCGTCGCTTTGAGGCGAATCAGAATACCGATGCCGACCTGGGCATCGACCGTGGCGCGTGGGTGGCTGACCGCGGATGCATGGCTCATGGGCAGTTGGGTCATGGTATGCGGTGGGCGCATCAGGCTCGGGGGACGACATCCGCTTCGGCCATTTCCTGCGGCTCGTCGGGACGGGTCATTTCGAGAAAAATATCTTCCAGTCGATGCTCACGTTCGGCCCGGTCGCGCAGTTCCGCCAGCGTGCCGCAGGCGACGATCCGTCCGTGATGAATGATCGCGATCCGGTCAGCGATGGCCTCGGCCACGTCGAGTGTGTGCGTGGACATCAGCACCGTGCGGCCCGCGTCGGCGCGCTCGCGAAAAAGTTCCTTGACGGTTCGCACAGTCCGTGGGTCCAGCCCGACCATCGGCTCATCCACGACCAGCACGGCCGGATCATGCAGGAGTGCGCCGGCCAGCGCCACCCGCTGCTTCATGCCGTGGGAGAATCCCTCCGCGAGATGGTCGGCGAAGCCGACGATTTGCAACCGCTGCATCAATTGCGTTGATCGCTGCGAGATCGTTCCGTCGTCCAGCGCATACATCCGCCCGACGAAAGAGAGAAACTCCCGCGCGGTCAGTTTCTCATACAGAAACGGCTGATCGGGCACATAAGCGAGCATTGCCTTGGCGGCTTGCGGCTCGCGTGCGATCGACCGACCGCAGACCGTGATTTCGCCCTCGTCGGGCGTCAGCAGGCCGCAGAGCATTTTCATCGTCGTGGTCTTGCCGGCGCCGTTGGGACCGAGGAACGCGAGCACTTCGCCGGCCGATGCCTGAAGGCTGACACGATCCACCGCGCGCAGCCGCCCGTAACACTTGGTCACGTCGCGGATGTCGATGGTGATGGCGCGAGGTTCGTTCATGGGATTCATCGACCCTCGCGGCGACGCAAACGCTCGCGCGCGTCCTTCCGGGGCGTCGAAACGCGCGTCAGCGTCATGGCTGCTTTGCGTGCGGCCGCGTCGTACGGCTCATCGAGCAGAATCCATTTACCCAGAAACGGCAGCGTTACTTCCTGTCGAAGAACGCGGCCCTCGTCGTCGGCCCAGGCAACGGCACCGCGCGTTTCGATTCGGAAACACTCCAGTTCCACGCCGTTGATTTTCTGCTGTTCCCGTCGCGTCACGCGCGCCAGCTCGGTCTGGAACTCCATCGCCTCGCCCTTGAGCAACGCCAGCGGATCGAGAAGACGCAGCCGCCAGCTTTGGCCGACGTGCAGCTTTCCCATGTGCGTGAAGGGACGCAGCGTTTCGCTCAACACGCTCGACGTGCGCCCGTCGAACGGCACGGTCATCGTCGAGTCGCCCAGTCGAACGGTGCAGGCGAAATCCGTGCCGAACCGCTCGGCCGAGACGCGCACGGGCATCGGCCCGCCCGTGAGGTTGAGTTTGAAGTCATCGAGTGTGCTATCGCCGCTGAACGTCACAACGGTTTCCATCAGCAGGGGGCCGGAAAAAGGCGCAAGCCCTGTCACCTTGCCGATGTCGAGTTGGGAGAGACTGTACACCGTGGTGATGTCGGCCGTCGGCGTGGCCGTGACCCAGGTTGTGCCGACGCGGTCGCCGCGTTCGTTGAAGATGCCGGTTTGAAAGTCGCCGGCGCGCAGCGCGCGGCCGGGCGAGTCTTCTGCGAGCCAATAGGGCAGCACGTCGCGATGGACCAGCGCCGCCATGGCGAGCGTCCAGGTGATGCCGAGCAACAGCCCGATGGTTCGATTCGCGGAAATGACCAACCCTCGCGGAGGCAAAGCTCCGGATCGCATGAGCCTCGATGCGCCACGGTCGCCGACGGATTCTATGGAGCATGGGGTGAAGGGGTCAATTCGCTCGTGGCTCGACCGCTTCGGCATTCCGTGCGTGAGGGCGGGTTTGTGCGGTCGTTTGGCTCGCATCGTCGGCCCGCCGCGGTGACAATTCGCGAGCGGCGATCCATGGAGGCCCGCAATCGAATGACGCACAGGCTCCCAACCTGGATTCGTCGCAGCGCCTGGCGAACGTACGGTGCGCTCGCGCTGCTCGGGGCGCTGGGCGTTGTCGCGGCCGGCGCCTTCGCGCTGCTGCGCACGCCGTCGTGGTACGCGCCTCCGAACATCGCGATGGACCAGCGCCAGCGCGTGCGAAACAACCTTGTCGAGGCCGAGCAGCGCTTCACCGAGAGCCTTCGTGCGAATCAGCCGTTTGTCTATCAATTGCACGCCGAGGACTTGAATCGTTGGATCGCCATGCGGCGCGAGATTTACCCGCTGCTGGAGAGCCTGACACCGTCCGAATTGGTCGAGCCGTTCGTGGTTTTCGACGAAGGGGAAGTCACGGTGGCGGGGCGCTACAAGCTCGGCGGCGTCGACGTCGTTGTCTCGCTGGATCTTGCGGTGGGCTTCCGGGATGGCGCGATCGAGGTTCGCGCGCTCGCGACGCGCTGCGGATCGGCGCGCGTCTCGTTTGACACGAGCCGGTTGGGGTTGGACCGGGGGGTGGATTATTCCGCCGGCAAACTCTGGCCCGGCAGCCCGAGGATCAAGGGCGATTTCGTATCCGGGCTGCGAATTGATGCCGAGGGCTGGTGGAAGAACGGCGGGATTGCATACCGCGTGACCGATCTGGCGGTCGAACCCGGGCAAATCAGCATCTCGGTGCAGCCGCTGGGTCGACGACCTCCCCCGCGCTAAGTGAATTCCAGCTCAAACAGGGACGCGCTTCCTGCTGCGTCCGCAGCTTTCAATCGAAAGCGCCCCGAGAGCTTCTCACCACGAAATGTCACCGTCCAAACCGAGCCGCCATTGGTTTGCACGTCACATTGGCCGGAGTCGTGCCGAACGACATGCCCGCGGTCACGGGAAACCGGTCCTTCGTAGTCGAGGTATGCGCGCCGGTGATCGCCGATACGATGGCATGGCAACGATCCGGCAGTCGCATTCTCCGGGGCATGGGAGAACTTCCAGGTTGCAAGCGTCGGTCCGAGATCGATCATCAGGTCAAAATGAATACCGGCCTTGTCCGTGTGTTGCAGGACAACAAATCTTCGGGGGTTTTCGGCCCCTGGCAAGGGTGTGAGGCTGCCGTTCATTCAAGTGCGATCCGATGCCGATCCGACAAGAGGCGTTCCATCGTCGGCCGCCGCCGGCTCGACCGGCGGGCCGTCCTTGCGGCTGCCTCGCGGGAGTATTAGCATCATGCCTATGTTATCAAGGGTCGAGCGAGCCGGGTATTCAGCGCGATTCGGCGAGGGCAAATGCCGCGTCGTCATCGCGTGCGCGCTGGTGGCTCTCGCGGGTTTCGGATGCGGCCGGCCGACAAGCGGCTACGACGATCTGATGACCGAGGGTTTGAGCGAGTACGAGAGCCAGCGTTATGCCGAAGCGATTGCGATGTTCAAGAACGCGGCCGAGGCGGATCGCGAGCGGCCGGAGCCGTCGTACTACACCGGGCTGGCGTATCTAAAAATGGCCGATCGGCAATTTCGGGAGGACGATCTGCCCGGCGCGCTGCGGTATTGTGACCGTGCGTTGTCAACGTTTGATGCCGCCGTTGGCGCGTTTCCCGGATACAGCCGAGCGCAGCAGGCGAAGGCCGATGCGCTGGTGCTGAAGGGCAAACACAAGGACGCGCTGGATGTCGCAACGTGGGCGGCCTCGTACGTCGGCCCGCAGGCAAAGATGCACATCTTCAAGGCGCGGCAGTTCGCGCAGGCCGGTGAGATCGACAAGGCCGAGTTGTACTTCAAGCAGGCAGTCTCGGTTGAGCCGGAGAATCCCGCGGCCTACGCCGAACTGGGTCTCTTCTACATGCGATGCGGCAACGACGCCGAGGCGGTCAAGGCGCTCCAGAAGGCGCACTCGATGCGACCCGGTTCGCCGGGCGTCGTGGCGGCGCTGGCGCGGCTGGGCGCGTCGCCGGCATTCAACACGCCCCCGCCCGCAGCGCGGCCCTGATCGGGAGGCGGCCGGCCCGGGTCGATTTCAATCCGGGAGGCGAGAAGTCGTGACTCCACGATTTGATTTCGATGAGCGCGCTCGAAGGCACCTGCTGCGCGTCGCGCGCGAAGCCATCGAGGCGGAAGTTCGTGGCCGGCTCATGCCCGCCTTGTCCGCCGGCGAGTTCGAGTATCCCAATCACGGTGTTTTTGTGACGCTTCGTTGCGGCGAGCGGCTTCGCGGCTGCATCGGCACGTTTCACCCCGATGGCGAACTGATCTCCACCATTCGGCACATCGCTGCCGAGGCGACGCACGACTCGCGCTTCACCGGCGCGCCGTTGGGGCCGGGCGATCTGCCGACGCTGCGCATCGAATTGTCACTGCTTTCGCCGCTGACGCCGATTCGGGATGCAAGCGAAATCGTGATCGGCCGACACGGTGTTCACGTGGCGATCGGCGGCCGCCGCGGGTGCTTTCTGCCCAGCGTGGCGACCGAACACGGCTGGGATGCGCCGACGTTTCTGTCAGTCTGCTGCGCGGAGAAGATCGGCGTTTCGCCCGATGCCTGGCAGGGACCGAATGCCGTGGTGAGCGTGTTTGAAATTGAAAAGATTGAGGAATAGGCGCGAAGTCAGAAATGCAGAAATGTCCGAAGACATGGAGGTGCAATCGCAAGGTGAGTTTCGATCGTAGGGTGCGTCCTCGACGCACCAATGGGTCGTCGCACTGTTTTCGGCTTGGTCACGCCGTGCCCGTTGCCAGCTCCCGCACATGCGCCGCAACGGAGCTCTGCAACGCCGTCAGGTTGTAGCCGCCTTCCAGCGCGCTGATGATCCGACCATCACAGAACTCATCAGCCACGTGCATCAGGTGCCGCGTCATCGTCTCAAATCCGGTCTCCTTGAGGCGCAACCCCCCGAGCGGGTCATCCCGATGAGCGTCAAACCCGGCGGAGATCAGCACAAACTCGGGCTGAAAATCTTGAACCGCCGGCAGGGCCACCCGCTCAAACGCCGCGAGGTAATCGTGCTCCGATGTGCCGGGTGCGATCGGAATGTTCAGCGTAAACCCCGTCCCCGCGCCTGCACCGCCTTCGTTCGTCATTCCCGTGCCGGGCCAGAGCGGGTGCTGATGCAGCGAAACAAACAGCACCGACGGATCGTCGTAGAAAATCTCCTGCGTGCCGTTGCCGTGATGCACGTCCCAGTCGACCACCGCGATTCGATCGATTCCGTGCTGTTGCTGCAGGTAGCGCGCGGCGATGGCCACATTCGCGAAGATGCAAAAACCCATGGCTGCCTCGGGCCGGGCATGATGCCCCGGCGGCCGCACGGCACAGAACGCATTGCGGACAGCGCCGCTCATTACGTCATCAGCCGCCGTGAGGAGCGTATTCACCGCATGGATCGCGGCGTCGTAACTCATCATGCATGCGACGGTATCGCCGCTGTCGAGGAGATGCCGGCCGTGCTCGATGTCGTGTCGAACGCGATCGTGATAAGCCGCCGTGTGGACGCGCGTGATCCACGCGCGGGCGTCGTGTGTCAGGGTCGGGCGGTGATTCAAACCGGGGACGAGCGGCCGGAGCGCATCGGGCGCGAGCACCTGGGCGCGAGCGATGCACTCCACATGATGACCGGTGTCGTGTTCGAGCGACGCGGCGTCCCAGTAATAGCCGGTGTGGGACATCGGCGCACCGGTTACCCGGCCTGCTTCACGGCGGCGACCAGGTCGAGGATGGCCTTCTTGCCGTCGCCGAAATACATGAGCGTGTTGGGTGCAGCGAAGAGCGGATTGGGAATGCCCGCGAACCCGGGGCTAAGGCTGCGCTTGACGACAACAACCGTACGGGCCTTGTCGACATCGAGAATCGGCATGCCGGCAATGGGAGACTTGGGATCGGTGCGAGCAACGGGGTTCACCACATCGTTCGCGCCAATGACGATCGCGACGTCCGTCTGGTCAAAGGACGAGTTGATCTCGTCCATTTCCTTGACCTTGTCGTAGGGGATGTTGGCTTCGGCAAGCAGCACGTTCATGTGACCCGGCATGCGCCCGGCGACCGGGTGAACGCCGTATTCCACAGTCGCGCCGCGCGCTTCCAGCGCGTTGGCGAGATCGCGTACTGCGTGCTGCGCCTGTGAGACCGCCATTCCGTACCCCGGCACGATGACGACGCGGCGAACGCCGTCAAAGAGCAGGCCCAGCTCCTCTGCCGACGCGGACTTGACCTTTCCGCCGTAGACATCATCCGCCGACGCGCCGCCCGAGGCCGTGCCCAGCTTGCCGAACAAGACGTTGCCGAGCGAGCGGTTCATGGCCTTACACATGATCTGGCAGAGGATGATGCCCGACGACCCCACCAGCGAACCGGCAATGATGAGGCCGTAGTTGTTAAGCACGAAGCCCGTCGCCGCAGCGGCCATACCGGAATAAGAGTTGAGCAGACAGATCACGACCGGCATGTCGGCGCCGCCGATGGGCGTTGTCACAAAAACACCCAAAACGGACGCCAGCAGCACCATCGGGAAGAACAACCAAAGCTTCGACAAGTCATACGTTGCCCAGACGGACAGGGCGATCGTCGCGATCAGCAGGAGCGCGTTGGCCAGTTGCTGCGCGGGAATGACGTTGCCGCTGGGCACCCATTTCAGTTCCTGCAACTTGCCCGCGGCCACGAGGCTGCCGAAGAACGTCACCGCACCGATCAGGCCGGCGGCCATCGTTGAGCCGACGAAGAAACGCATCTCGGTGACAGCCGTGGCTTCGGTGGGCACGTCACCGGCGCCCATGCGCGCGATGAGTTCGCACGCGGCGACCAGCAGCGACGCGCCGCCGCCGAAACCGTTCAGCAGTCCGACCATCTGCGGCATGCCGGTCATCGGAACGCGAACCGCGAGATACAGTCCCGCGATGCTGCCGATTACGAGGCCGATGCCGATCAACCAGTACCCGAGGCCGGAAATGTCGGGATTTTCGTAGGCGACGAAGCACGTGACGGCGATGGCGACGAGCATGCCGAGCGCGCCGGTGACGTTGCCGCGCACGGCGGTGCGGGGGTGGCTCAATCGCTTCAGCGCGATGATGAAGCAGATCGAGGCGAACAGGTACAGCGCGTTGCGGACGGCTTCTGACACAAATCAGCCCTTTTTCTTGAACATGCCGAGCATGCGGTGGGTGACGGCGAATCCTCCGACGACGTTGATCATGGCGAAGAAGATCGCAATGATGCCGAAGGTGATCGTGATGAAATTGAGTTTCAGCCCTGCGGCGAGAATCGCGCCGATGATCGTGATGCCGCTGATGGCATTCGATCCCGACATCAGCGGCGTGTGAAGCGTCGGCGGCACCTTGGTAATGACCTCGAACCCGACAAAGGTCGCGAGGATGAACACGGTGATCGCCGTCACAAACATCGACGCCGGCGAGGGGGCGGCTGTGCCGTGCGCGGCAGCGCCGTCGGCCAACAGGGATGTTGTGATCAAGTACAGATTCATCGGGGTGTGACTCCTTCAGGCATGGCGCCCTTGCGCGGGGTCATGCTGGTTGCAATGCCGGCGCGCCCAGACCCATGATCTCTCGCAGGCGCGGGCTGACGACCTGTCCCTCGCGCGTGATCAGCGTATCACGGATGCACTCGTTGTCCATGTTCATCACGATTTCGCCGTTCTTGACGATGTCCGTCAGGAATGACGTGACGTTGCGGGCAAACATCTGGCTGGCGTGGAAGGGGACCGTCGCCGCGAGATTGGTCGGCGCGAGGATCGTCACGTCGTGCTTCACGACGGTCTCGCCGGGGCAGGTCAATTCGCAGTTGCCGCCCGCCTCGGCCGCAAGGTCCACAATCACCGACCCCGGCCGCATGTGCGGAACCATGTCGGCGGTAATCAAGCGCGGCGCGGGCTTGCCGGGAATCAATGCCGTGGAGATCACCACGTCGTTGTCCTTGACGTGCTGCGCAATGACTTCGCGCTGGCGCTGCTGATACGCCGCTGACATTTCCTTGGCATAGCCGCCCTTGTCCTGCGCGTCTTCCTGCGGTGCATCCACCACGACGAACTTCGCGCCGAGGCTCTCCACTTGTTCCTTCACAACCGGCCGCACGTCAAACGCTTCGACGACCGCGCCCAACCGCTTGGCGGTCGCGATCGCCTGCAACCCGGCGACGCCCGCGCCAAGCACCAGCACTTTGGCCGGAGTGATCGTCCCCGCGGCCGTCATCATCATCGGGAAGATTCGAACCAGTTCGTTCGCGGCGAGCAACACGGCCTTGTACCCGGCGAGGCTGCTCATGCTGGACAACACGTCCATGGCCTGCGCACGAGTGATGCGCGGCATCAGTTCAAGGGCGAATGCGGTGAGGCCGCGCGAGGCGAGGTCCTTCACGAGATCGTGCCGTACAAGCGGATTGCACATGGCGATCAGCACGGTATCGCTCCGCATCGGATCGAGCAGGTCCGGCGTCGGCGGGCGGATGGAGACAATAAGATTGGACTGTTCGCAGACGGCCGCGACGCCATCGACGAGCGTCGCGCCGGCCGATTCAAAGGTCGAATCGGGAAATCCCGCGGCGCTGCCGGCGCCGCGTTCCACGACGACATCAATGTTGAGTTTTTTGAGTTTCGCCAGCACGTCGGGGACGAGGGCGACGCGCGTCTCGCCGTGGCCGATGGCGGAGGGTATGCCGAGCTTCATGATCGCCTTTCGCGTAGGTCGAGGTTCGTTTTCACGGATGGGTCTTCCGGCATGTCGGCGGTTGATTTTACTGGCATTTCGCGGTCTCGCAACCGCGAGGCATTCGGCGATGAGCGCACAATCTGTGTCGCCGACCGCATTTGTGTTAACATCGCTCTTTGTCGGCCGAGGCACTCCCGCCTCGCCGCATGAAAACTCCCGACGATTCACAGCCTGCCTTCGGCCAACCCTATGCGAGACCGCGACGAGCAACAACTGTTCCGCGCTGTTCGCGAAGGCGACGAGAAGGCATTTGAGCGCGCTTATCACCTCTATCACCAGCGCGTTCGGCTGATGGCGTGGCGGCTGGCCCGCCGAAGCGACCGCGTGGACGACCTCGCCAACGAGACCTGGTACCGGGCATTCAACGGACGCACCGCCTACGACGGCCGCACGCCGTTCCTGGTCTGGCTGGCGGGAATTCTGCGAAACGTGAACCGCGAGTCGGCGCGAAAGTACGCCGCGGACGCGCCAGGACCCGCTGCAAGCGAAGCCGAACCGGTATTGGACGAGGCGACACCGGAGGCCATCGCGGCAGAGGCCGAGGCTCTGGCGGGGTTGAATGACTGCGTATCGAGGCTGCCGGAGGCGGATCAGGTGATTGTGCGGCTGCGATTCTTCGAGAATCGCACGTTAAAGGCTGTGGCGCAAGCACTTAGCATGCCGGAATCCACGCTTCGAGACTCGCGGCTTCCCGGGGTGATGGAGGCGCTTCGGGGGTGCATGGAAAAAAAGGGCATCGATTTTTCACTTTTTTCCGCGCTCGGAGGGGGGAATCAGCAAGGGGATATAGAGGACTAAGATGGACTCCGCTCACAACAACCTCCACGCAATGCTCGGCACGCTGGGAGAAGCTCGCGAAGCGGGCTGTTTCGCAGCGGCGGCGGGCTTCCCGTGGCAGACGCCGCAGGCGAAGGTTACCGGCCTTCTCCGACGGCGAATGGCATGGGTTCGCGTGGGGCTGCCCCTGGCGGCTGCGGCTGCCGTGGCGGTGGTGTTCGTGGGGCCCAGCTTGGTCAGGACAGTCAACACGGTCGATCGGACGTCCGTGATGATCTCGACGGACACCCAGCCGCTCGAAGTGGCCGAACTGGCGACGGCCGGTCCGGCAGCGACCTCCGCCTCGGCGGAGAATTGCGACTACAACGGCGACGGCGTGGTGGACGGTCGGGACATTCAGGCGTTCATCGAACGGCTACGGGACAGCGGCGGAGATCCGCAACTCGAGGCGGAAGCGCTCCAACGCTGTCTGCTGGGCAAGTCGTAACGCCCGGCTAGATCTCTTGCAACGTGAGGCCGGATTGGTGCTTACCGGAGCGCCAGTTCGGCCTCGCGTTTTTTACTGCAAGAAAGCCTGTGGTTAGAGGTTAGCGTCTCGGACGCAACACGATTTGCGATCCGCCGTTGCCAAGTCGATTCAACCTAGCCCCGAGCGCCAGCGAGCGGGCACCCCCAGCCATTCGCTTCGAGTTACGAATTAATGTTAGCTAAACGTCTTTGCCCGTCGTGTCCCTTCTCGGCGAGCATGAGTGATGCATGTTACGCGCGGCGATGCCATTAAGCGTGCATCGCCACGGGCGCGCCTGTGCGAATCGAGGCAAAAGCCTGATCGAGGTCCGTGATCAGGTCATCCGCATCCTCAATCCCCACCGACAGCCGCATCAGGCCGCCGGTCAGGCCGCGGGCTTCGCGTTCGGCGACGGGCATGGAGGCGTGGGTCATGGTCGCCGGGTGGCCGATGAGGCTCTCGACGCCGCCGAGGGATTCGGCCAGCGAGAAGAGTTTTGTCTTGCCTGCCACTGCGCGAGCCGCCGCTTCGCCGCCTTTCAACTCGAACGAAACCATGCCGCCAAAGGCCCGCATTTGCCGCTTGGCGAGGGCGTGCTGCTTGTGATTCGGCAGGCCGGGGTAGATGACGCGGGACACGGCCGGGTTGGCCGCCAGCCACGCGGCGATCTTCGCGGCGTTGGCGCAGTGGGCCTCCATGCGAACCGCAAGCGTCTTGATGCCGCGCAGAACCAGCCAACAATCGTGCGGCCCCGGCACAGCCCCGACGGCGTTCTGGTGATATTTGAGACGTGTGTAGAGATCGTCGTTGCTCGTCAGCGTCGCGCCGCCGACCACGTCGGAGTGGCCGCCGAGGTACTTCGTCGTGCTGTGAACCACGACATCCGCCCCCATGTCCAGCGGCTGTTGCAGGTACGGACTGGCGAAGGTGTTGTCCACGACGGTGATCAGCTTGTGCTGCTTGCCGATCTTCGCCACGGCCGAAATATCGACAATGTTCAATAACGGATTGGTCGGCGTCTCCATCCAGATCATCTTCGTGTTGGGCTTCACGGCCTTGGCGACGTTGTCGGGATTGGTCATGTCCACCCAACTGAAGGTCAGCCCGTAGCGCTTCCACACAAGTTCGAACAGGCGATACGTGCCGCCATAAACATCGTCGGCGCAGATGACGTGGTCGCCGGCCGAAAGAAGATTCATGACGGTGTTGGTCGCGGCGAGGCCGGAGGCGAAGCAGAGGCCGTGCTTGGCGTTCTCCAGCGAGGCGAGGCAGGACTCGAGCGCGGTGCGCGTCGGGTTGCCGGTGCGTGCGTATTCGTAGCCCTTGTGATTGCCGATGCCGTCCTGGGTGTAGGTCGAGGTCTGAAAGATGGGGACGATGGTGGCTCCGGTGACCGGTTCGGCTTCCTGTCCGACGTGAATGGCGCGCGTGGCGAAGTTCATGGGTGTCCTTTCGTATGCAGGTGAGCGGATTTTAGCACGGAGTGCTGGGACGAGAAAGGAGCGGTGCGATCATCGCCTGGGCGGGGGGGACGTTTCGTCGCGTTGATAAGAAAAGGCGGCGCGCGGCATTGTGCTATCGAGTTTCTGCGTCGCCCGGTGTTACGCCTGATAGTGCGAGGCCGCACTCGGGGCAGCGCGGCAGCTCGGTCGCACGCAAATCGTAGAAGCAGTCGGGGCAGCGGCGGAGCTGGAGCAGTTCAAGGCGAAGGTGCGCGCGGACTTCTCGCCGGCAAGCGGGAAAAAACGGCAAACTTAAGCTACCGAAAGCGCAGAGCAAGAGTGTATTTCCCAACCGGTCATACCAGAGCGAGTTAAAACCCGGCCAAACAAACTGGGCAAACAACGTTAGGGCACAAACCAGAAAGAGAAGGCGCATCCAAGCTTTCGTCGCTCGCGAGCTTTGGATGGCTCTGCGCAAGGCGGCGTTTCGGTTATGAGCGAGTCGAAAGCCCCGCAATTCCGGATAGAGCCAGCGCTTGAACATTTCGCAATTTGCTCTTCGCCATTCGGCGCTGGGCGGCGGTTTTCGCGATCACTTCGCCGCTTTGACCGCTTCGACGCCATCGGGCCCGCCGGACAGATACGTGATGAAGTCGGTCTTGGTCAGCAGGCCCAGCGGCTTGTGATCGTCGGTGACGATGATGGCCGACGCGCCGAGCGACAGGGCCTTGATGCCCTTTTCGATTTCGACGTTTTTCTCCAGTTTGGGAAAGGCCGACCCCATGACGTCACCGATGGCCTTGGTCGCGATATTGATGTGATCGAAGACGAGTTGCAGTGGCGTGATTTCCTGAATCGAACCGACGACGTCGCCGTCATCCGCGACGACGGGCAACTGCGAGATACTGTTCTTGCGCATCAGATCGACGGCCTTGGCGACCGGGTCTTTGCGATTGACGGTGATCAAGGGCGGGATGTCGCCCTTGGAGCCGAGCACGTCGCCTACGGTCATGCCGTGGCCCGGAAGGGGAATCAGCCCCTTGCTCTGCATCCATTCGTCGTTGTAGATCTTGCTCAAGTAGCCGCGGCCGGAGTCTGGCAGCAGCACGACGACGAGCTTGTCGGCCGGGAGATCGGCGGCGACTTTGAGGGCGGCGCAGACCGCGGTGCCGCACGACCCGCCGACGAGCAGGCCTTCTTCGCGCGCGAGTCGGCGGGCCATGGTGAAGGAATCCTTGTCGCTGACGGCGATGACCTGATCGACGAGCTTGAGGTTGACGGTGTTGGGGACGAAATCCTCGCCGATGCCCTCGACGAGGTAACCCTTTGGCATGTTGCCTTGTGTATAAATCGAGCCTTCCGGATCGGCGCCGATGACCTTGAGCGAAGGCTTTTTCTCCTTGAGGTAGCGCGCGGTGCCGGAGATCGTGCCGCCGGTGCCGACGCCGGCGACGAAATAGTCGATCTTGCCGTCGGTCTGGTCCCAGATTTCCGGGCCGGTGGTGTTGTAGTGGGCCTGGGGGTTGTTGGGGTTCTCGAACTGGTTGGGCTGAAACGCGCCGGGGATTTCCTGCGTGAGGCGGTTGGCGACGTTGTAATAGCTTTCCGGGCTGTTCGCGCCGACCGTCGGGACGGTGACCGTCTCGGCGCCATAGGCCCGAAGCAGCGCGAATTTCTCCGGGGCCATCTTGTCGGGCATGACGAGGATGCAGCGGTAGCCCTTGATCGCGGCAGCCATGGCGAGGGCTGCGCCGGTGTTGCCGCTGGTCGGCTCGATGATGGTGCCGCCGGGTTTGAGTTTGCCGGCCTTCTCGGCTTCTTCGAGCATGAGCACGGCGGGGCGGTCTTTCACCGAGCCGCCGGGGTTGAAGTACTCGACCTTCGCGGCGATGGTACACTTGATGCCGGCAGTGACGCGTCGCAGTCGCACCATCGGGGTGCGGCCGACGCATTCGAGAACGGAGTTGAGAATCTGCACGAGGAGCCTCCCGGGCGCGAACGAGAACCGTTACCAGAACGTTGGGATCGATTATACAGGGCGGGCGTCAGCGGGCGAATTCAATTCATTGGAGGCGGAGATGGCGGCGAGTCTTTCGGCCGATGCGGTGCTGACGCGGCATTTCAACGAGGCGCGAAGCCGGCTGCTGGACCTGGCGGCGATTCTGGATCGCGTCGAGCGTGGCGCGGGTGCAGCCGGTGTGCGGAATGATCCACGATTGGTGAAGACGCGCGAAGCGATTACGGCGCTCCTGTCAGAAGGGGCGGATCGGGCGGAGCGCGTGCAGATGATTTTTTCGCGACCGTATGAATTGGGTTGGCAGACGCGGCGGTAGTTCATGCAATACATCGACCCGCACATCCACATGGTCTCGCGCGTGACCGACGACTACGAGCGATTGGCGCAGGCCGGGTGCGCGGCCGTGAGCGAGCCGGCGTTCTGGGCGGGGTTTGACCGGGGCAGCGCGGCGGCGTTTCATGATTATTTTCGACAATTGACGGAATATGAGCCGAAGCGGGCGGCGCAATACGGAATTCGCCACTTCTGCTGGTTGTGCATCAATGCGAAAGAGGCGGAGAACGTCGCGCTGTCGCGCGAAGTGATCGCGCTAATTCCCGAGTTCCTTGATCGGCCGGGGGTGCTGGGCATCGGCGAGATCGGGCTGAATAAAAACACGCCCAATGAATGTCGAATCTTTCAGGAGCAGCTTGATCTGGCGGCGCGGCATGACGAACTGGTGCTCGTTCACACGCCGCACCTGGAGGACAAGTACCAGGGCACTCGGATGATTCTCGATATGATTCGTGGCGATTCGCGCATCCGCCCGGAGCGCGTTTGCATCGATCACGTCGAGGAGCACACGATTCGCTCCGCGCTGGACGCCGGTTGCTGGGTGGGGATGACGTTGTACCCGGTGACGAAGTGCACGCCCGCGCGGGCGGCAGACATGGTAGAGGTGTACGGCGGCGAGCGGCTGATGGTGAACTCGGCGGGGGATTGGGGCCCGAGCGAGCCGATGGCCGTGCCGCGGTTCATACAGGAATTGCGTCAGCGGGGCCGGATCGCAGCGGATATATCGAAGATTGTATATGATAACCCGCTGGCGTTCTTTCGTCAGTGCCGGCGTTTCATGGGAGTCGATTGACCTAACGATTTGCGCGCAATCCGAGCCGCGACCGTCAGGGAGCGCCGAGTCTCTCTGCGGATTGGCGAGACGCTTGGGTTTGTTTGGGAGTAGAATGCGGAATTCGACAACTCAATCAAATCGGCGCGGATCGTCCTGCCACTCATCAACATATTGAACGGCTTTTGCGATATCCGCCGTTTTCCACAAGTACTTTGTGCTTCCGTGTCGCGTCCAGAGCGATGTGATACTTTCGAGCAGGCCCTGCTTTCGCAATCGACGCGTGCCGTACGCCTTTAGATCATTCATGACGCGCTCTGGCGAAGTTCCGGATGCAGAAACCACGACGTGGAGATGGTTGGAACGTACGGCCAGTGCGTGTATCGTCCATCCGCGGTGCTTGGAGACCTCATGCATCGTCGCTTCAAGGCAGGCGCGCTGTTCGGGCGACAAGACGATCGGACCGTGGTTCATCCGGTCGGCTTCTGATGAAACGCGAACAGGATTGGAGGGCGCAAATTCACCTTCGGGCTGATTGTGGTCGCGATCCACGGATCCGCGCGGATCGCCGTGAAACCGAGCGCCCTTGCATGAAAACGTGATGAAGTAGGCGAGCGGATTGTTCATCCCGTCCTTTGTGATTGAGCAATTAATTACGGACTTGGGCTTTCTTGCCTACCCAAGCTCCACTCGGCGCTCCCTGACGGTCGCGGCTCGGATGAGTCGCGCTGTTCTCACCAGGTTTTGCTTACATAAACTGATCGGAAATCATGTTGTAAACATTCGCATCGTTAATTATGGTGATCGGCGAAGGCAGTGGGCTATTGGAAATAATCGCCGCGAATTGATCCGGGCGCGTCGCCGTCGCGCCGTGCGAACCTTTCACCAACGACGCATTCAGCGGGATCGACTTTGTCGCGGGGTCGAAGAACAGCTCCACCGGGTCGTAGCCCGGCTTGGCGTGGATGTCGACCGTCCGCGCGAAGGGCGGGGCCTTTGCATCATCGTGCCACCAGTAGTACGCAAGCCACGTATCCGGCTCGCAGATTAGCACGACCTCGCCGCTGCGAGGGTGATCGACATGAAACGCCGCGCGATCGCGGCCGGTCAACACGTGCGCGATGCCGTCCAGCCCCTCGAACAGCCCCGCGACGGCGTCGATCTCCTCCGGCTTGCTGACGTAAAGGTGGGCGAACTGATGATCGACCACAGCGAAGGCGACGCTTTCGGCGATATTAAGTTGCTCCGCGCCGTTGCGCTCGTCGATTCGGGCGAAGCCTGCGTCGCGCAGCACGCGATTCGGGTAAAGCACGCGCGACACGTCGGTGAGCGCGTACTCGCCGGCTACGAAGATCGTCGCTTCGCTCGCGCCGATGGATGCAAGTCCGTCGAACAACCGTCCGAGCTGCCCGTCGGCCTCGGCACAGGCGGCGACGGCTTGCGGACTGTTCGGTCCGAACTTTTGTGCGGCGTAGTCCATGTGCGGGATATAAATGTAGTTGAATCGCGGCCGCTCGCGCTGGATCAGCCAAAGCGCCGCGTTCACGATCCACTCGGTCGATTTGATGTTCGCCATCGGCCCCCAGTAGTTCATCAGCGGGAAATGGCCGAGATCATTGAACAATCGTTGATACAGCCCGTCAGGCTTGGAATAGCACCAGAGGTCCATTCGGCCGTCGGGGTGGTGGATCGGTTCAGGCGTAACGATGAAATCGGCGGGGGCATCCTTGATGTTCTGCGTCATCCACGCGGCACTGGAGACTCCGGCCGAGGCAAGGCGGCCCCAGAGCTGCGGTCCTTCGATCAGACCGTTGCGGCCCACCCATAGCTCGACTTCGCTGCGGTCGCGATGGTAGAAGCCGTTGCCGATGATGCCGTGCTGCTGCGGCGTGCGGCCGGTGAGCATGGACGCCTGAACGCAAGACGTGACGCATGGAAACGTCGGCACGAGATCGGCGACGGCGCCCGCGGCCGCGAGAGCGCTCAACCGCGGCATGTGTTGCAGATCGCGACGGCGAAGACCGGGCATGGAGACAAAGATCGTTGTTTGATCCGGCATGGCGAGAATCCCCGAAGAGTCAATCAGGTGAGCATGGACGACAGAAACTCAAACGCTCGTCGCGCCGCGTTCACCGCGTCGTGACTGTGGCGGCTTAGCTCCACGACGAGCGGCCCAGTGTAGCCCACGTCGCACAAGGCTGCGATGATCGGCGGGAAATCCATTTCGCCCTCGCCGAACATGACGTGCTCGTGCAGGCCGGTGCGCATGTCTTCGATGTGGATGACGCGCAGCGATTCCGCGAATTGGCGGATGCGCGATGCAGGGTCGCCGTCGCCGAGACAGTGAACGTGGCCGACATCGAGCGCCAGCCCGAGCGGGATGCCGCTCGAGATCGCCACCATTTCACCGGCCAGCTTCGCGTACTGGTCGCAGGTTTCGATGAACATGCCCGGTTCCGGTTCGAAAGCCAGTTGCACGGCGCGGTCGCGCGCATGGATCAGTAGCTCGCGGCAGCTTTCCCGGAGATGTGACCATGCTGAATCAACGGGCAGGTCGCGTTCCATTGCGCCGGACCAGAAGCTGACGGCGTCGGCGTCCAGCGCTCCGGCGATGTCGATCGCGCGGCGCAGAAAGTCGATCCGTCGCTGCCGGTCGCGCGCGTCGCCGCTGACCAGCGTGGGCCAGTGCTTGCGGTGCGGGTCCAGGATGAAGCGGCCGCCCGTTTCAATCGTGCAGGCCATCTCGTGCCTTGCCAGCAAGTCTCGAATGCTGGCGATGTGAGCATCCAGATTGCCACCCGCGGGGTCGAGCGAATGAATGTCGAGGGTGATCGCGACATGGCGGTATCCAATCCCCGAAAGAACTTCGATCGCCTCCGGCAGTCGATGGTGCGCGAAACCGTTGGTGTTATAGGAGAGGATCGGTACCAAGCTGGTATCCTGCATGATCTCGGCGGCGGTCAAGTGGGTCGCGCCCAGCGCCCGGCGATCACCGCTCCAAGCAGCAGTACGGCGAAGGGCACGCCGCCGCGCCAGCCGTGCGCCGCGCACACCATGATCGCGTCAAACGGGATGATCGCAAGGATGAACGTACCCATGGCGTATTGCACGGTGGCGGCATCGGGGCGTTTGACGGCACGTAGCGCGACGCGGCCGAGGTGAATGGCGAGAGCCAGCCAAAGCACCAACACGGCCGTATCGACCATCATGCGTTCGGCTGCAAAATAGCCGAGCAACAGCAAGGCGATCAGGATGCCGGCGGCGCCGCCGTTCAGTCGGCTCCGCGACGACGCGCCTGCTTCGTCGCGACCGAAATGAGTCAGTGCAGCGACAAATGTAAAAAACGCAAGCAGCGGCAGGCCGGCGACTGCGGCGTGCCCCGACATGCCCAAGGCGAGATTCAGCCCGCGACACGTCGCCATGTTCGCAGCGCGGAGCGGGGTGTGTTTGACGCCAAGGTTGTACAAGGCGCCGGCAAAGAAGATCAATCCGGCGAAGGCGATGCAGGCCGGTGTCTGCGCGAGGATCGATGCCGCCCCCGCCGACGCGAGACCCAGCAGCGCCAGCCATGCGAAGCATCGTCGCGCGGTGTGCAGGGTCAATCGGCCCGAAGGGATCGGGCGGCCGGGCCGTTCGGTCCGATCGAGCTCCGCGTCCACAACGGCGTTCAGGGCGACGGCGCTCGCATAAAGACAAACGGATGAAATTGCCAGCGCGGCAAGCACCGGCGTCGGGGAGAGCTCGCGTGTGTAGAGCCAGTAGCCCGCCAACACGTCGGCTGCCGCCGTGAAGAGATTCGGCAGCCGCACCAGCTCGGCGTAGGCTCGCAGTTTGCTCATAAGGCCGCCGCCGCGTCGTGGAGAAATGCTAGCGCCGAGCGGCCCGCGCCGTCGGGGTCGTCCACGTAGGGATACAATTCGACGGTCGCCCAGCCGCCGCCGTCGAAATACGCCTGTCCGATCGCTGCCAGCACGGCGGGAAAATCAATCGCGCCGCGGCCGGGAACCAGGTGCTCGTGTACGCGCGTCGCCGCGATGTCTTCAAGGTGGTAATGCACGGTGTGCTCGCGCAGACGCGGGATCCACACGGCCGGATATTCTTTGACGCAGTATGCGTGGCCGACGTCGAAATTCAATCCCAGGGCTGGCGAGGCAATCCGGTCAGCCAGCTCGAGGTATTGTTCGCACCGCTCGATCAGCAATCCCGGTTCGGGTTCGACCAGCAGCCGCACGCCCAGTTGTTCTGCGCGTTCCACCACCGGCTTGAGCATCTCGACAAATAGCTGAAACGCGCTGCGCCAGGTCATGCCGTCGGGTTTCGGCCCGCCGGGCTCCGTGGTGATGTGCGGCGAGCCCAGGTCGCGTGCCAGCGCCAGCGCCGCGAGCGTGTGATCAATGCGCACCTGTCGGTATCTCCGATCCGGCTCCAGCCAGCTCGGGTGCCAATAGGGCTGCCGCGGGTCGCCGATGCGATTCATCATGAAGGCGTTGATGTTGGAGATTGTCAGGCCGCGCTGCTCAAGGGCCGTGCGCACGGCGTCGATCGTCTGCGGCGTGGTCTCGGCCGGCCACAGGTGAGGCGCGTCGGCCATCAGTTCGATTCCACGGTAGCCGACTTCCGCAATGCGCCGAATCGCTTCCAACACGTCGTAGCGCATGTAGGCATTCGCGCTGTAGGCCAGGCGCGGCGTCATCGGCGGGCCTCCGCGCGGGCGTTGTCGAGGTAGGCGTGCAGGGCCGCCATTTGCCGGTGAAAGTGATGGTCGCGCGAATCCATTGGTGCCTTGAAGAATGCGGCCAGATGCGACATGACTCCGGAGCGGCCGCGGCGCAGGTGCAGGTCTGCCAGCCGCGCCAGGTCGATGACCAGCGGCGCGGCCAGGATCGAATCACACCCCTGCCAAACAAACTGCAACGCCATCGGCGTGCCGAGAAACCCGGCGAAGTGAATGTGATTCCACGCGGTCTTCCAGTCGTGCAGCGACGCGACAAACTCAATGGCCGTGTGTGTGTCGGGCCGCGGTGAAAGCAGCGACGCGAGGATGGCGTCCTTCGAGCGGAGCTTGGCGACCTTGACCTTCGCATCAGACAGGTTTGCGCCGTCGCGATTGCCCAGCAGGTTGGCGCCGGTCCAGCTTCGTACATCCAGACATCTATCAGAAAACATCGGTGCGAGCACGGATCGCAGAAGGCTTTCGCCCGTCTTGGCGTCCGACCCCATGAGGGCCGCGCCGCGCTGCGCCGCCCGCGCCCGAATCGCAGGAAGGTCCGCGCCGACTGCCGGCGTAAAATTGACATACGCCGCCCCGGCCTCAATCGCCGCGAGCGCGTACAGCACACTCGGTGGAACGGCGGCCGCTCGGCGCCGTTTCAGCATCGATTCGAAGGCCCTCCAATCGCGCGGAAACTTGCGTGCGTCATGCATCGCCTCGGCCGAAGCAACATGAATCACGACCACGCGAGCCAAGCGCTGCGATGACTTGAATGCGTCGATATCCCGGCGAAGTCGCGCAATCACGCTCGCGGCTGATACCCGTCTTGGGGAGCGTGGGTCGTAGCCAGGACGGATTTGCCGGCCGTATCGACGCAGCGCCGGCGCGACGGCCTTAAGCAATTCCGTGCCGAATAATCCGCTCTGGTCCGCCAATTCATGTGCGGTCTGATGCGGCGTGCGCCGTGCGATTTCATGACCGCCAAGGACGATGCACGCAAACGGCGCGAGCTGAAGGCCGCGACAGGCGGGGGATTCCGTAATCAGCCCGATGGGTCGAACGCGCCCCGAGTGCATGGCGGCCAGACCGACGGCGACCGTCGTCGCGACATTGCCGGACGCGCCGACGAGCCAGAGGCCGAGTTTTTCGGGGGTGGTCGGCAAGGAGCCGTTCCAGACTGGGTAGGAAGCACTGCGCGACCAGGGACTTGAACCCCGAACCCGCTGATTAAGAGTCAGCTGCTCTGCCAATTGAGCTAGTCGCGCGACCGTCGGCCTCGTGGGCCGATCGGACCCATGTTTATAAGGACGAAAACGCAGGGCGTCAAGCGGCGGCGGGCGTGTCTGGCGCAACGTATTGCGGGCATTACGCTTGACATTCGGGGGGTTCTCATTAACCATTCCTGAATGGTCGTAGCGCGGTGGCGCGAAGCGGCCCTGGGGCGTTTAGCTCAGTTGGCTAGAGCGCCTGCTCGACATGCAGGAGGTCGCAGGTTCAAGTCCTGCAACGCCCAGTCTGTGGCGGCCGGCGCGGCGCTGCAGGACAACACGCGGCGCGTTCGTACCGGCGCGGTGCAACGAACGCGAACGTAGCGTATGCGGTAGGTTGTTGAAGGCAGTGATCGGTCTCGGCGCAACGCCGCCGATTGCCGGTCCGCCGGATCGCCCCGCACAGCGGAACGGAGTCTGTTGAATTCGCCGGGAGCGGCACCGCCGGCAAAGTCCGGCATCCATGCAGCATCCTCTACTTTTCTTCACGGAGCTTATGTGAGCCACGATCCGTTGAACGCAAACGTCGCCGAACCCGAAATGGCTGCGTCGACGCTCGGTGAGCGCCGTGCCAAGGCCGCTGACTTCAGCCTGTTCTTCCGCAAGTTTCTCGCCAAGGGGCGAACCATCTCATCCGCCGTGCCCTCCAGCCCATCGCTGGTGGCCGGCGTTCTTCGGCCGATTGACTGGAGCAAGCCCGCAACAATTGTTGAACTCGGCGCGGGCACCGGCCCGGTGACGCAGGAGATCCTGGAGAACATGCGGCCGCACCATCGATTCGTGGCGGTCGAGAACGATGGCGATTTCTGCGAGGTGTTGCGCCGGCGTTTCCCCGAAGCGAACCTGCTGCAGTGCGACGCGACGCGCGTGCGCGAGCCGCTGGCCAAGCTCGGAATTCAGAAGGTGGACTACGTGTTAAGCGGCCTGCCTACGCCCAGTTTGCCGAAGCGAGCGGCCGTGCGGCTGTGGCAGTGGCTGCGCGAATCGCTGACCCCCAACGGCATGTTCATTCAGATCACCGTGGCCCCGGTGCTGTTCAAGGGTTTCTATCACCGCCTGTTTGACAATGTGAACTATCGCATGGTCTGGATGAACGTCCCGCCCGGCGGCGTCTACTACTGCTCGCGCCCCCGCCAGCACCTTTCGCGCTCGGCTTAGGCCGCGCCGTGGACATTCACATTGATTCATGATGACGGTAGCCTTCGTGATGCTGCCGTACTTCCCATAGAGTGACTACTCCCCGTTGCCTTGCATCCCGTAGGGTGGGCACTGCCCACCTTGCCGTTGCCGTATTCGTGGCGGCTCCCGCAACCCCTGGCGCGAGGAACGAGCGCGATCCCGCTGCCCGAACGGCGCGCGAAAACAGCGCGATGAAACCTCACGGAATTAAATAGACAAATTGGTGGACTTGAACATCAGCGAGCCGGAACTTCGCCGAACTTCTGCACGCGGCGCTTGGCCTTGCGCAGGTTGCGCCGGTTGCGATCCGAAGGCTTCTCGTAATAGGCCGTCCGCTTCATCTCGCGCAAGACTCCCTCGCGCTCGCAAAGCTTCTTCAGGCGACGCATCAATTGCTGTACCGGCTCGTTGGGGCGGGGTCGAACTTTGATCATGTGACGGCCAATCACTCCTGTCTGTGCGCTCGATGGCGAGACGGATACAGCCGGTCATGCCCCCTCGGGGCGACCCAGAGAACGGCCATCCATGCTCGTCCATCGAACGCGGAATAGTCTAAGTGACTATCGGCTGAAACGCAAAGGGGAGGGAAACCGGTTGGTTGGCCTGCTGTAACAGGCTATAATGCCTAGAGTTATGAGCGGGCCGCGTTCTCGGGGATGGTCCATCTCTGCGATTCGCCGATTAGACGGCTCTCTCGGCCTCAAGGCGCCGGACGAGTGAACGGGACGCGAAGCCGGTAGGATGGCATGCGAATCGCCCCGACGAAATGAATGACGGGAAGACGGCGCGTCGGCTAACTTCACCTTCATTTGAAATCGGCCGCAAAGGAATTCCCGCACGCCATGAATCCTGACGCGGACAACACGGTCGAGTCGTCGTCGGTGCTCGATGGGTATCTTGCGCGATACCCGCATCTCCTGGACCGGATCATCCGCCAGTTGCAGGTGGCGCTTCACGAGAAGGGCGCAATCTCCATCGACGAGATGTATGAGAAGGCCCGCGGAGAGCAGGTCGAATCGGGCACCGGGAACCCCAATGTCGCCGAGGCGCCGCGCGGCGACGAAGCGGAGCGCACGGCGGTCAATCGCCTCACGCGCTGGTATGCCGGGCAGCACCTGTCGGCACGGGAAATAGACGATCTGGTGAATCTCGCGCTCAAGCGCGAGGAAGCCGACAAACTTCGCGCGATCGTGTCGTTGTCCGCCGTGTCGTTCCGATTGCTGTCCGACGCCGTGCGACGATTCTGTGCCCTGCCCGAAGGGGAGTCACATCTTCAGCCCGACGAGGCAATGGGGATTCGCGTGGGGCTGATCCGCCATCTCATCAGCGATCAGCTTGAGTTCATCGGCATCGCCAAGTGGCACCTGCGTATTCGCGATTTCGGCGAGATCGTGCCGCGACTCATTGGCGACGAAGCCGGCATGGGGCGGATCGGCGGCAAGGCGGCCGGAATGTTCCTCGCCCATCGCATCCTGACGCGCGGCCCGGAGCCGTCCGGGCGCGAGCGGGAGAAAGATGCGCGGATTCAGCAGGCGGTCGCGGATTGCGCGGGCATCGCCATCCCGGAATCGTATTACCTGCGGTCCGACGTGATCGAGGACTTCATCAAGCTAAACGACCTGGGCGAGTACCAGAACCAGAAATACAAGACTGCGGAGGAGATCCGCAAGGACTATCGCCTGATCAAACAGGTGTTTCGCAATGGGAAGTTCCCGGTACGCGTGGTGGAACAGTTGCGGCGCCTGTTGGAAGAGATCGGCCATCATCCGGTGATCGTTCGGTCCAGCAGCCTGCTCGAAGACCGCTTCGGCACGGCGTTTTCAGGCAAGTATGCGAGTTTCTTTCTGGGCAATCAGGGGTCGCTGGAAAAGCGGCTCGCGGCGTTGCTGGGCGCGATTGCCGAGGTGTTCGCCAGCGCGCTGGGGCCGGACCCGTTGCTCTATCGGCGGGAGCATGATCTGCTGGACTACGAAGAAGACATGGCGGTCCTGATCCAGAAGGTGGTGGGGCAGCGTTTCGGGCCGTATTTCGCGCCGGCGTTTGCAGGCGTGGCGTTCAGTCGGAACGAGTATCGGTGGAGCCCGCGGATTCGCCGAGAGGACGGCTTGATGCGGATCGTGATGGGGCTGGGGACGCGTGCGGTGGATCGGGTGGCATCGGAGTTTCCGCGAATGGTGGCGCTGGGGATGCCGACGCTTCGGCACGAGTCATCCATTCCCGAAATCACGCGGCGATCGCAGCGAACGATCGACGTGATCAACCTGTCGAAGAATCGCCTGGAATCGGTTTCGTTTGAGGATGTCTATCGGCAGGAGGGGAAGTTCGGGCTGCTGGATCGAATTGTGTCGATCTCGCAGGACGGAATGCTCGTTCCGCCGACGGGGACCTACATCGACACCCCGGCGTCGCAATTGGTCGTGACGTTCGACAAGTTGATGAGCGAGGGGGTGTTTTCGGAGCAGATGCGCGGCCTGCTTCGTCGGCTGGAGCTGGCGTACGGCGTGCCGGTGGACGTGGAGTTTGCGCACGATGGGGAGAGACTGTATCTCCTCCAATGTCGAACATTGAGCCAGTTGGCGGAGATGGAGGAGGTCACGATCCCGGCGGATGTGCCGGAGGAGCGGACGATTTTCAGCGCCAACCGGTTTGTGCGATCGGGAATCGTGGACGGGATTGAGTACGTGATCTACGTGGACCCGAGGGACTACGATCGTCTGGATTCGAACGAGAAGCGGGTGCACGTGGCGCGGGTCATCGGGGCGCTGAATGAGAGGCTGCGCGACCGGCGGTTCATCCTGATCGGTCCGGGCCGGTGGGGCAGCAATGACAAGCGACTGGGCGTGCCGGTGAGCTATGCGGACATCAATCGCTCGAAGATGCTCATTGAGGTGGCGCGGGAGCGCGATGGCTACGTGCCGGAGGTCTCGTTCGGGACGCATTTCTTTCAAGATCTCGTGGAGGCCGGCATTGCGTACCTGCCCTTGTATCCGGACGATCGGCGCAATCGGTTCAACGAGACGTTCTTGAGCGGGTCGGACAATCAACTTTCGAGTATCCTGCCGGGCGAGGGAGAAATGGGAGACGTGGTGCGATTGATCGACGTGTCGGTTGCCGCGGGCGGGCGCCATGTGCGCGTGGTGATGGACGGCCGCACGGACCAGGCGCTCGCTTTTTTGGCGGATTGATTGGACGTCGCGGTCCGGATATACTAAAGGGTTTTACTTCCGATATTATACGCTTGTCATTTGGCGAAATGGACCGCCGGAAATGTGCGTGTTTGCACGATAAATTCCCGTTTAGCGGACGATTTGGTTTGCGATTTTCCTTTACACGGACAGTCGTTGTCGGATATACTCGACGGCGGTGAATGGTTCGCCGTGGGCGATCCGCACCGGAACGAAGCACAACTCCCGCGTGCTTTCCCAGCGAAAGTGCGTGTTCGCAGAGTCAATGCAGTAAAACGGAAAAGGAGTCGGAGGATGAAAGGAATCTTGACAACAGTCGTCGCGTGCGGGCTGCTCGCGACCATCGCGTCGCCTGCGTCGGCCGACTCGATCAGCTTCATGGACGAGATCAAGTTCGTCAGCGACTTGCAACCGACGGGCACGGTCACGCTGCCGGCGTTCGATACGCTGGGCAACACGCTCACACTGACGAACGTCCTGGTCGAGGTATCGCACTTTGCATCGGTCGAGTTGAAGGCCGACAACGACGATCCCTTTCAGGGCGCAACGGTAAGCGGTCGAATGTTTCGACAATGGTCGTTGACCGGCCCCGGTGTGGTATCCGGCGGTAACCAGATCACGCAGACTCCGTTTGTGAATCTTCTGGGGGACGATACCGACGGTGGAAATCCCTTTAACTTTGATCCAACTGGACCGGATGGTGTTGACTTCGGCACGCTTAGCTACGGCCCGTTGCTTGCAAGCTCGCACAACCCGGCTTTCGGGCCGTACACCGACACTGGCACGGTTGATTTCTTTGTGACGCCGCTGCTGATGTCGCAGGACTTGCAATTTGTAACGCCGCCCGATGCGTGGCAGTTGGACGTTCAGAATCCGTCGTTGACGGTCGTTGTGAAGGTCACGTACGAGTATGTCCCCGAGCCGGCAAGCCTAAGTTTCTTGGCGCTGGGTGCGGGTGCTATGCTGGTTCGACGGCGAAGGCTGCCGCGGTAGAGTTTTTAAGTCGTTTCTCTGAAACGGCTTATGGCGAAATTGAGAATGCAGCTGCCGGATTGCCCCCTCATGGCATGGGCCAGCGGGGATCCGCGCTTCGCGCGCGGCCTGCCTATTGACATCCAATCCTATTTCTGATACTCTTTCTCCTGAAGGACCGAATGCACCTGCCCACTGATGGGCGGGTTGCCTGACTCTCGCACAGGCATGCGAAGGTCTTCTGGGAGGATGGAAGTGAAGAAGTTCAGTCTCGTACCCGTCGTCGCAATTGCTCTCTTGAGCGCGACATTTTCGCTTTCGGCGAATGCTGACACGATCAGCTTTCAGGACAAAGTGGAGTTCGTCACCGACCTGCCGCCGAACAACATGATGCAGATTCAGCTTCCGTCCTTCGATACGCAGGGCGGAACCCTCACGCTGAACAGCGTCCTTGTTGAGATTTTTCACCAGGGTTCTGTCGAGATGGCCGCGGACAACGATGATCCGTTCCGCCCGGCCGTCGTACGCGGTCGAATGTTCCGCACGTTCGCGGCAACCGGCCCCGGCGTTGTGGCTGGTGGGAACAATGTGACGTCGACCGCATTCGTGAATCTTTCGGCGGATGATGGCGACTTGGTGGTCTTTGATCCGTCCGGTCCGGATGGTGTCGATTTCGGCACGATTGGGTATGGTCCGTTGCTCGCGCATTCGTCGAATCCTGCGACGGTCCTGTACGCAACGCCGGGCCCAGGTCTGGTGAACTTCGACGTTGAAGCGACCCTGATGAGCCAGGACCTTCAGTTTCAGGGCCAGGCCCCCGATGCGTGGACCCTTGAAGTCGAAAATCCCCGGCTGTCGGTGACAGTGAAGGTGACATACGACTATGTTCCGGAGCCTTCCACCCTTTCGCTTCTCGGACTGGGCCTGGTTGGCCTGATTCGCCGCAGCCGACGCTAAGAACGTCCGCAAAGATGCAGTTGTAACCTCAAAGGACCGTCCCGCTCGGGGCGGTCCTTTTTTTTTGCGCCCATCTCTCTCGCGCGTTTCGGACCGATCACCTCGAATGATCCGACCTCGCGGCATTCATCACGATGTCTTTTTGGGGCCGTCCACATTTGGCGGCCCATTTCTCAAGTTTCTCGCGAAACAATCGCAAATTCCTTTGACAGCCGAAATTCCTGGTGAATAGTATCGAGTAGCAACTCTTCCTGTGGGGGGCGGGTCTCGCACGCCGGACAGGTCAAGAGGGGGATCACACAACGGGGCACGGTGGGCCGTGATGTACCGGCCGGCCGTCTAGGCGAACAGGGGGATGTATGAATCGCGGAATTGTTCTTGCGTTGGGTGCCGGGCTTTTTCTCGGCGGCGTAACAGCGACGAAGGCCGACTCCATCATGCACATGGGGTCAGCGCATTTCGTGAGCGATCTGGAACCGGTGGCACAAATCAACGTGCCCAGCTTCGACAATCAGGGCGGAACACTCACATTGATCAACGTACTGGTGGAGATCTTCCACAGTGCATCGGTTGAAATGTCCGCCGACAACGATGATCCGTTTCAGGGCACGACCGTTCGCGGGCGGTTGACGCGCATCTGGTCGCTTACGGGACCGGGCGTTGTTTCGGGCGGGAACTTTCTGGCGTTCACGCCGTTTGTCAACCTCCTGCCCGATGACAACGACGGCGGCAGTCCGCTGATCTTCGACCGCACACCACCGGACGGTATCGACTTCGGCACGTTTGGCTATTCGCTGGCGCTGGCGAGTTCGCACAATCCCGCGGTCGGCTTGTATAGCACGAATGGGCCGAACATTGTGAGTTTCCTTGCAAGTCCGGACCTGATGTCCCAAGACCTCCAGTTTCAGGGCAACGCGCCCGACGCATGGCAGTTGGAAGTTCAGAATCCGCAGCTCGATGTTAAGGTGAAGGTGACGTATGAGTACGTGCCGGAGCCGTCAACATTGAGCCTCCTGGGGTTGGGCGGCATCGCGCTGGTTCGGCGGCGGGTGCGCCAGCCGGTCATTGCCGGATAACAGCAACGCAAATTCAGGAGGCCGGTTCGGTCTCCGGATGTGCCATAACTCGGCCGTGCCCCCTTTTGTATCAAAGGGGCACGGCCTTTTTTGCTAGGGTTGATGCCCTAAAAAGACTTGGGAAGACAGTGCTGCCCGGTTACAATTGTGCCCACTGGAGGCCTCTGGACCGGAGCCGGAGGAAGGGTAGAGGGGCGTGCGAGCCGACACATCGCCTGTTCGCATACCTGCATCGTTGTGTGCTGTTCGACTGGTCCTTCTTATTGGGGGGCTTTCGGCTGCCCCCGCTGCGCGCGCCCAGGCACCAAGCGATTTGTATGTGGACCTTGCTGCGCCAGGGGTTCAGGACGGATCAAGCTGGCAGGACGCTTTCACGAGCCTGAACGATGCGTTGGCGGTCGCGGAATCGGGCAGCCGGATTCGAATCGCACGCGGGACCTACAAGCCGGATGACGGCAGCGCGGACCGGTCTGCTACGTTTGTCGTTAATTCGGGTGTGATTCTCGAAGGCGGATATGCCGGCAACGCGAGCGGCGATCCGAACCAGCGCAATCCGAGTTTGTATGTCACAACGTTAAGCGGTGACATCGGCGTCGGCGGCGTTTCATCCGACAATTCGTTTCACGTCGTGACCCTGACGGCAGGCGGCCTGCCGCGCGAGCTGGATGGTCTGGTCCTTGCGTGGGGCAATGCGAACGGGATCTTTCCTGATGATGCCGGCAGCGCGGTTCGGTGTCTGGGGCCCGCTGTGGTTCGCAACTGCCTGATTCGCGACAGCCGAGGCGACAATGGCGGGGCGGTGTTTGTGCCGCTGGGGGTGAGTCCGACGTTTGAGGGATGCCAGTTCAATGGCAATTCGACGTTCGGCACCGGGGGCGCCGTAACGCTGAGCGGCGGAAGCACGACGGCCATCGCCTGCACGTTCGCGAACAATTCGGCGGATTTTTCGGGCGGGGCGATCGGCGGTTCGAACAGCACGTTCACGCTGACTGACTGCTCGTTCCTCGATAACTTCGCGGGGTTCTTCGGCGGCGCTGTGTACCACTTCTTTGGAACGCCGCAGGTCACGGGCTGTCTGTTTCAGGACAACATTCAATTGAATGACACGGTCATCGGCAACGACGGCGGCGGCGCGTATTACAACGACCGCGGCAGTCCGTTGATTCGCAGTTGCGTGTTTCGGGACAATCTCGCTGCCGACGACGGCGGCGCACTGTATGGGGCGCAGGGCGTGACAACCGTCCTGGCAAGCCGGTTCATCAACAATTTCGCGGGCGACTTTGGCGGCGCGATCCATAACAACCTCGGCAGCTTGATCGTCCGAGACAGCGCATTGGTTGCTAACATCGGGTTTGACCGTGGCGGAGGCATTTCCAATTCCAACGCTGCCTTGACGGTTGAAGGATGTACCATCGTGAATAATCGATGCTTCGTGGTAGGCGGCGCGGGCATCCATCAGCAGAATGGCGCGGGTGTGATTCAGGGCGACATCCTCTGGTACAACCGCGATATCAACGGGCAGAACGAAGCCGCGCAGGTCAAAGTAATCGGCCCGCTTCCAACCACACGCTTCAACTGCATGCAGGGCTGGACCGGTCTGTTTGGCGGGGTCGGCAACTTCAGCGGCAACCCGGGCTTCGTTAATCTTGACGGGCCGGACGGCCTCTCCGGCACGGCCGACGATTGCGTGGAGATTTCCGTTGCATCGCCCTGCATCAACACCGGCGATCCGATTCTCCTGGTGCCGCCCGAAGCCATGGAAATCGACGGTCAGCCGCGAGTCATGGGCTGTCGCATTGATGTCGGGGCCGACGAGTTCCTGGTGGGGTTGCCGGGCAGCGGCGACATGAACGGCGACGGTCGAGTCGATGGCGCGGACATCCAGCTCTTCGTCAATGCATTTCTTGGTGTGGGGCCGGCTGCGTGGTTCTGTGTGGCCGACTTGGATTCGTCGGGGTTCCTGGACCCGACGGATGCCGAGTTGATGGCCGAGTTGCTGCTGACCCTTGAGCGGTCGGTGCCCGTTCCGTTGTCCTCGTACTAGCAGGCGGTCTCCCAGCGTTCTGCATCGCACCCATCACAAACGGCCAGTAGATGAACACCGCGACGATTGTCCCCGCGATGGCGGAGGCGATCAGGCCGACCTTGATGGCGGCGAGTTGCCTTTCAAATCGTGCGAGCCTCGCGGGGCTTGCGAGAAACGCCTCCAGCAGTCGACAGCGAGACGCGATGCTTCCGTGTCGCCAGCTCGGCGCGTCACGGGCGATGCCGTTGAGATCGGCAATGCGCCCAAGGGTGCGACCGAATACATTCGCAGCGGTGGTGCAGACGCCGGCGGTGGGCGGCTCGCCGTGTACACGGCATTGCGGCACACAGACCGTGATGTCGGGCGTGACGCATTGAACACCGAAGAGATCGGCCTGCCGTTCAAACTTGCGCGACAGCCAGCCGAATGCGAAGAGCCAAAGGGCAAGCAGGATAGCCAGGCTGATGAACTCCAGGAGGGCCGGGTCAGTGACCCATCGCATGCGCTGGAGCAGAATGAACGCGCCGCCGGCAAGGTACATGGTCACCAGGGCGAAGACTCCGAAGAGCGGCAGATGCCAGTGGTGAACGTGACCGGCTTCATGCCCGAAGACGGCTTCAATTTCCTCGTCGTCGAGATTCTCCAGGAGCGCGTCGGACACGAGAATGTATCGCATCGGCGGGATGAACCCCATCACGGCGGCGTTGATCGTCGTGCCGTGCGTCTGCCAGAGAAGAATCTCCCGGTAACGCAGGCCGATGCGTCGGCAGGTGTCGACGAAGCGTCGGCGCAGCGGGCCGTCGGGGAGGCGGCGCGTGGCCCAGATCCGGCGAATGAGCACGGGCGAGCAGAGCAGGATGAAAAACGACGCGACAGCGAGCAGGGCGTCGGCGGCGTAGCCGTGGAGTTTCACTGGGAGCCACGCACTCAATAGCGGCGATGGGAGAAAGGAACCATCCGGCTGATTCGGCTTGATCGCCTCGGTAAAGTGCTTCACGAAGACGATCAGGATCATTGGCGCGGCGATGACGAGAATCTGGTGGCGACATTTGTCGAGCAGATAAGCGCCGAGCGCGACCTCCGGCTCGGGCCCATGCGAGGCGGCCTCGTCGTTTGAATCGGCAGCGTGCACCGCCGCGTGGCGAAAGGCGCGTTCCACCGGGAAGAACACGACCCACTGAATGAGAACCGAGGCAAAGAACGGCGCGAGCATGACCAACTCGTCGGCCAGCGGCCATCGGTCCAGCCCTAACGGCCCGCGCAGAAAACGAGGCCAAGGTGTTGCGAGCAGCAGAGTGCAAAGCAGAACGCCGTGAACGAGAGAGAGGCCGAACCCCGCGCGAGAAAGCCTCGCCGCGCCGTCATCGGCGTGGCCGACGTCATGATGCTTCGCTGCGCTCACCCATCGCCGCGCAAGGAGCGCCGCACCCAGCGAAACCACCACGCAACCGATCGCCGGAAGGGCAGCCGGCAAGGCATCAGAAAGCGAAGCACCCCCTTTGATGAACTGAAGCTCCGCGATGGGGAGGTTGCCGCTCAAGACAAGGGCGAACGCAAGAATGACTAGGAAATACATGCGTCCGAACCCCGGCAGGCGTGTAAAATGGGATGATACAGGAAGTTAGGCGCGTGTGAGGCCATTGGACCTTGGCCGACAAAACCGGCAGTTTGAGAAATACGAACGTGCATGGCGTCGTTACAATCCTGTGAGGTCTGCCCCGTTGTCATCGGGCGGCGATTGCGTTCATCATAGTGCACGGACTGCACTTATCAAAGAAACGGAGACAGCAAACCATGTCGGTTCGATTCACCATCATGAGTCTGGCGTCGGTGTTGGTTCTGGGTTCGGGGGTCTTCGCGCAAAACACCCCGCCTGCCGAAGAAGGCAAGGAAGTTGTTGTCCCCAACAAGCCGAAGCGGGAACGCGGCGAGCGCCCGCGGTTCAAGGAGATCGGCCGAGCCGATCCGGGGCTGGTGGCCGACGACATGGCGACCCGGCTGGAGCTGGATGACACGCAAAAGGCTCAGGTGATCCAGTTGGTCACGAACTTCCAGGCGATGCAGAAGGACCTTCGTCAGAAATACCGGCCGACGGATGAGAGCTTGCAGCGGTTGCATGGAATCCGCGAGGAGATGAAAGCGGCGCAGGAGACGAAGGACGAGGCGAAGATGACGGCGCTGCTGGACGAGCTGAAGGCCATCCGCGCGAAGAACGACGAACTGATGCGGCCGCTGACCGAGCAGGTTGAGGCGGCGAAGGCCGAGCTGCACACGAACCTCGAGGGCATGATGCGCGGCGAGCAACGGCAGAAGTTCTCGGCGTACTGGCAAATGTACGGCGGCGACCGCAATCGAAAGATGTCGATGGCTGCGCGCAGCCCGCAGGCGCTGAAAGCCCTCGTTGAGCGATTGCCGGGTTTGAGCAGCCAGCAGAAGAACGACATCGACGCGTTGTTCAAGGCGTATTTTGAATCGAGCAAGCAGAGCCGCCGTGGTGGGCGCGAGGCGGACGCGGCCGTGAAGAAGCTGTACGACGACGTGGGCCTGCTCCTGACCGAAGAGCAGAAAACAAAGCTCGAACAGCAGATGGGCAGCATGCGCGGCCCGGGCGGTCGGGACAGGCCCGGCGCGTCGGGGAAGGGCGAGGCGCCAAAGGACGGAGCGGCGAGCGCCCAGTCGGCCACAGGCGACGCGTCGAAGGACGGGGCGGCGAGCGGCGAAGCGCCGAAGAAAGAGCCGTCATCCTCCGGCGGCTGATTCGGCGGCTTGAGCACGGTGCGCCGCGAGAAGCGCGTCGACGGTCTCGATCAGCCCGTCGCGCGCCTGAATCTGAATCGTGTTCGCGTCGATTTCCCATTTTCCATCCGGCGGTCGATCGTGCGTCGTGAGGTAGAAATACTCCACCGCGCCGAGCCCGCCGCCCGGAATATAGACACCATACTTTTTGACGCGATTCCAGGGCAGGGCGATCGTGCGCGTCAGCGTCACGAGCCGCGCGCCCTCCGCCGTCAGCACCAGCCGCCGGACATAGCCGCGCACAAATCCGTGAACCGTCAGCAGCACGACCAGCGCGGCCGTGCCCTTCATCCACAGCGGCGTCGGATTGATCAGCAGGAATCCCTGCAGGGCGCAGATCGGCAGCATGACGATGAGGTAAATGCGCAGCGGCGTGCGCAGATAGGGCCGGCTTGTGCGAAGGGTTGACCGGGCGCGATCGGCGGCGGCGGTGGGTGCGGGCGATGGCATGGCTTGCGCAAGCGGCCGCGCGACGCTTCTGCCGCGCCGGCCGGCGGCTACGTCAGGGCGGCGTCAATGCTCGTAGTAGTTGTGCGACGGGCGACCGGCGAGAATCTGCTCCTTGCCCCAGTTGGCGACAGCGCGGAATGCGTCGGACCCGATGAAGCCCTCGAACGCCGCGCGGTCGCTCCAGTCGGAGAGGATCACGTACGACTGCGGATCGTCGATATCGCGGCACATGCGCGTGGCGGTGTGGCCCGCGATGCCGGCCATGGCCTTGATGACGTTGCGAAAGGCTGTCTCGAAGACGCCTTCCTTGCCGGGGATGACTTTGTAGTTCATGCCGATGGTGACCATGTCGCCTCCGATTGCCCGCGGGTCGAGGGTGTCGCCGCGTGAGATGCGCTCGCGCGATTTCGAATCGGTCGCGCGTTCACAGGCTGGGATTGTACGAGATTCGCCGCGACCCCGCCAAACGGCAAGCCGCGCGGGTGCGTGGCCGTGCCGCAGCTTGACGCCCCCCGGCCGCACCGGACAATAGGGCGGCAGCAACCACCTGGAGAGGTGTCCGAGTGGCTGAAGGTGCATGCTTGGAAAGCATGTGTACGGGTCAAACCGTACCGGGGGTTCGAATCCCCCCCTCTCCGTTTCATTTTGCAGGCAGTTCACAAACTCTTGAAACTCGCGCACTTGCGATAGTTTCTCGATTGTTGACTGGCCGATTGCCCTCAATGCGCAATTGACTTGCCTTGTGCGCAGTGTTGTCCCCATGCCATGAACGAGACTTTTGGCCAAGTGTTGTCGAATTGCTTGATTTGACTGCGCCTTTTTGTGTACACTCGCGATCAAATCCGAAATTAACTTTCAAGGGTGCAGGCCGCTCGTAGCGTCTGCAGGTTTCCGCGGATGGTCGGGCCGCCATTCCTCCAGGCACACCGGAGCCGGTCCATGCAGCCCATTCTCCATCTTCAGTATGCTGTTTGCCCACACCCTCTTGCCACGGCCCGCGCCCGCTTACCGTGGTGTCTATTGGGAGTTCTGGCGCTGCTGCTGTCGGCCTCGCCCGCGATGGCTGAAGTCGATCAGGTATCCGAGGGGCTGTCCGCCTCGGATTGGTCGGGCATCCTCGCGGCGTATGAGGCGAAGCGGCATGAGGCCTTTGCGGCCGAGTGCGGCTATGTGGCGCGCAACCCCGGTCAGCAATGGCGGACCCATTTCGACGGACGCGGGTTTAGCACAACGCCCGACGCGAGCGCCTGGTCATGGGGGCTGGAGCTCGTCGATTTCGGACGCGCGGGCATACAGAGTCGCGCGCATCAACAAGAGGTCACGGATGAACTGCGCCGCGACCATGAGGGAGCGGGTTTCTTACCCGTATGTGTTCAGGCAGACGGCGGTCGCGTCGAGTACCAGTGGGGCGACACGCTGACAGAGTGGTACATCAACGACCGTCGCGGGCTGGAGCACGGGTACACGGTGCACCAGCGACCGGACGGATTTCGTGTCGGGGCGTCCGCGCCGCGCGGCAGATTCGCGCGGGCTGCAGCCCATGGCTCGTTGGAAGGGCCGTTGGCGTTTACGCTGGCGGTGCGCGGCGGTCTTGCACCGCGAGTGAGCACTAACGGGCGAAATGTTACGTTCGTCAACGAGGCCGGCGCGCCGGTGGTGAATTACAGCGGACTGACGGTGTTCGACGCGACAGGTGCGGCGGTGCCGGCGTGGTTCGAGGCGGCGGGCGACAACAGCCCATTCGGAGTAAGCTCGTGCATCTCTGTCGATCAAGACCCGCTTGCCACAGCGAATCTTCGACTTACCGGTGCGACCGACTCGGTTGGCCGGCATCGGCTTCGGCTGATGGTCGACGATTGGGGCGCGGTGTATCCCCTCACCATCGACCCCATTGCCCAGCAAGCATACCTCAAGGCGTCGAACACAGGGGCGAGTGACTTGTTTGGACGGTCGGTGGCAGTTAGTGGCGAAACGGTGATCGTCGGGGCGTGGAGCGAAGACAGCAGCGCTACAGGCGTAAACGGAAATCAAGCCGACAACAGCGCCGGCGACTCCGGAGCCGCTTACGTTTTTGTTCGCAATATCAGTGGTGAATGGAGCCAACAGGCGTACCTGAAGGCCTCCAACAGCGGGGCGGGCGATCGATTCGGGTGGACTGTGGCCGTCAATGGTGACACGGTAGTGATCGGAGCACCTAATGAGGACAGCAATGCCACAGGAGTAAATGGTAATCAAGCTAACAACAGCGCCAGCGATTCTGGTGCGGCTTATGTCTTTTTCCGAAGCGGCACTTCTTGGAGCCAACAGGCCTACCTCAAGGCTTCGAACACCGGTGCAAGTGACCAGTACGGTTACTCGGTGGCTGCAGACGGCGAAACGGTGTTAGTCGGAGCACCGTTTGAGGACAGCAGCGCTACAGGCGTGAACGGCAATCAGGCCGACAACGGCACCGGCGATTCCGGCGCAGTCTACGTGTATGCCCGCAGTGGCGAGAATTGGAGCCAGCAAGCGTACGTCAAGGCTTCAAATACCGGAGCAAGCGACCAGTTTGGCTACTCCGTTGCTGCAAGCGACGACACGATCGTGGTCGGAGCGCAAAACGAAGACAGCATCGCGACTGGTATCGGCGGCAATCAATCCGACAACAGCGCTTCCAATTCCGGAGCGGCGTTCATCCTTGTCCGAAACGGAGGAGTCTGGAGCCAGCAAGCGTATGTGAAGGCATCGAACACCGGGGCAGGTGACCAATTCGGCTGGTCGGTGGCTGCGGACAATGACACGGTGGCAGTGGGTGCGTACCTGGAGGACAGCAACGCCACGGGCGTGGACGGAAATCAAGGCGACAACAGTGCCGGGGATTCCGGTGCGGCCTACGTATATGTCCGAAACGGTGGAGTCTGGAGTCAGCAGGCTTACATTAAAGCTTCCAACACAGGAGCAAGCGATCTCTTTGGCTACTCGGTGGCTGTTGATGGCGACAGGCTCGCAATTGGTGCACGTTGGGAAGACAGCAACGCTACGGGCATCGATGGTAATCAGGCCGACAACAGCGCGATAAATTCCGGTGCGGCTTATCTCTTCAGCCGCGCGGGCGGAGTATGGAGTCATCACGCTTACATCAAAGCTGCGAACACAGGTGCGGGCGACGTTTTCGGTCAATCTGTGGCCATCAGCGGCGACACCTTGGTGGTTGGGGCTAACGATGAGGACAGTAACGCCACCGGCGTGAACGGCAATCAGACCGACAACAGCGCCTCCAATTCCGGCGCGGCCTACACTTTTGTGATTACGACACCATGTCCGACAACCGGCGATTTGAATTGTGACTGCACAATGGATTTGTTGGACATGGACGCGCTCGTTCTTGCGTTGCTCGACCCGGCCGGTTACGCCATCGCGTATCCCGGTTGCGACATTCTGCGGGGCGACATGCAGCCGGACGGCAACGTGGACGGCCTGGATGTGCGGGGGTTCTTGGGCCTGTTGATTCCTTAGGCAGGCGCAAGGGTAACTACTTTGAAAGCGCGACTAATCGCGCCCCAATTCTGTCGGAGTGGCCGCGCCCAAGTCTCGTGATCTCCTTCGCATACATGCGAGTGAGTCCTGCTGCAAACTTAACGCTTACTCCTCCGTCGTCCACTTCGGCACGCGGCCCGGGGTCCACGGGGCGCCGGCGGCTTCGAGCTTCGCCTCCAGCGCGGGGAGGTCGGTCTCGATGAGCTTCGTCAGGTCGGCCAGCAGCGGGGTGAACTCTTCGCCGGCGAATCGGTAGGCGTCGCGCTGCGTCTGTGTTGGCGGGCTGGTGGCATACCAAAGGCTGTTCGCGGCATCTTCGACGCGCTCGTTGATAGACGTTGGTGTCGGCTCGTTTCGCTTGCCGAGCGTGGAATCGCCGCGGAGCTTCGTGACGAGTCCCTTCAGCCGCAGGTCCATCGTCCGCACGTCGGCCATCAGGGCCGGATCGGCGTCGGGCGTCTCGGCGACGGCCTTGCGGAGGTGTTGCAGGCGCGTGTCGGCCTCGGAGGCAGCACGGGAAGCGCCCTGCACGGCGCGCTGCAGGCGGGAGAACTTCCGCTTGAAGGCAATCAGTTCGGGCTGGTTCGGATCAATAAATGTCGCATTGTCCATCGCGACAACGGTGAACGCCTGTGGCCCGGCCAGCGTCGAGACCGCGCCGTCCACTTCCTTCACGAGCGTCGCGGTGTACTGACCCGGCAGCGCGAGCGGCCCGGCGGGTTGGATGTCCCACGGATCGAGGTCCGGCCCGCCCGAGAGACTGACTGGCCGAGCCGAAGGATAACGCAGGTCCCAGGCGGCGCGCTGGATGCCCTTTTCACGCTTGCAGGGGATGCGGCGGAGGGTTTTGCCGGCGCTGTCCTGAATGACCATGAAGACCTGCGGCTCTTTTTCCTGATCCTCGGCGCGGAGGTCGTCAATCGTCGGCAGGGGAGCGTCTTTGCTGTCCTTGAGGGCTTTCTTCTCCGCCTCCTTGCGCTTCTCCTTGCGCGACGTGATTTTCTCCTTGAGGTAGTACGTGAAGACCGCGCCGAAGGGCGGGTTGGGTGCGGCGAAGTACGACGCACCCATCCAGCCGCGGCCCTTCAACCCGCCGAGCCGGCTGGAGGGGATGTAGCGCAGTGCGGGTTTGACGGGGAAGATGTGCGCGTCCTTGCCGAGAGTCTCAGGTGTGCAGCTTCGCAGCGGCGAGTAGTCGTCGAGAATGAAGAGCCCGCGGCCGAAGCTGGCGAGGGCGAGGTCGTTCTCGCGGTGCTGCACGGCGACATCGCGAATGGCGATTGTGGGCAGGTCGCCCTTGAGCTTGAGCCATTTTGTACCGCCGTCGAGTGTCACATACACGCCGAACTCGGTCCCGGCGAAGAGCATCTGCGGGTTCTCGTGATCTTCGGCGATGCTATAAACGATGTTGCGCTCGGGCAAGTCGCCCGCGACGTTGACCCAGTTCTTGCCGCGATCCGGGCTGCGCAGCATGTACGGCTTGAAGTCGCCGTTCTTGTGATTGTCGAACGCGGCGTAGATCGTGCCGGTTTCGTGCATCGATGCGACCAGGCAGCTCACGTAAGACATCTCCGGCACGCCGGGGAAGCGCTCGATCTTCTGCCAGGTGTCACCGCCGTCCTGCGTGACTTGTACGAGGCCGTCGTCGGTGCCAACGTAGAGCGTCTTTTCATCCTTCGGCGATTCGCAGAGCGAGACGATGTTGCCGTAGAAGGACGTGGATGCGTGCTTAGCGACGGCGTCGGCGGCCTGGACGCGGCCCATGACCTTGAGCTTGTTGCGGTCGATCTGACGCGTGAGGTCGGGGCTGATCGCTTTCCACGCGTTGCCCTGGTCATCGGAGCGGAACAGGATGTTCGCCGCGAAGTACAGCCGCTTGTGATCGAACGCGCTGATGATCAGCGGCGAGTCCCAGTTGAAGCGCAGCGGCGGCTGGCCGGGGGCTTCGCGCGGGCGGATGTCGATGGTCTGGCCGCTTTTGCGGTCGTGGCGCACAAGTCCGCCGTATTGCCAGAGGCTGTAGACGATGTTGGGATCCTCGGTGTCGACGCGCGTGACGAAGCCGTCGCCGCCGACGGTGACGAACCAGTGCTCATTGGTGATGCCGGCGCGCTCGAAGGTGCGCGAGGGGCCGCCCATGGTGTTGTTGTCCTGCGTGCCGCCGTAGATGTAATAGAAAGGCGTCGAATTATCGACGGCGACGCGGTAGAACTGCGTGACGGGCAGGTTGTGTTTGTAATGCCACGTGTCGCCGCGGTCGAAGCTCTCGTAAACGCCGCCGTCGCAGCCGACCAGCAGGTAGTTGGTGTCGTTCGGGTCGATCCACAGGGCGTGATCATCGACGTGGCGGTCGGTGTTGGGGACGCGGCGAAAGGTCTTGCCGCCGTCCTCGGTGCGATGCATGAACGTGTCGAGCGAGTAGACCACGTCGGAGTTTTTCGGGTCCGCAACAATCTCGTTGTAGTACATGGGGGACGTTGCGATGTAATCGCTGCGCTTTTCCCAAGTCTCGCCGCGATCGGTCGAACGGAAGACTCCGCTCTTGTCCTCGGCGGCTTCGACGATCGCGTAAACGATGTCCGGGTTGGCGGGCGAGATGGCGAGCCCGATGCGGCCCAGGTCGACGTCAGGCAGGCCCTTGTTGATCTTGCGCCAGGTTTCGCCGCCGTCGGTGGACTTGTAGATGGCCGACTCGGGGCCGCCGTCGACGAGCGTCCAAACGTGCCGCCGGCGCTGGTAAGCCGTGGCATAAAGCGTGTTGGGATCGCGCGGGTCGAGATGGACTTCGTTCGCCCCCGTGTCGTGACTGACAAAGAGTACGCGCTTCCAGGTCGCGCCGCCGTCGGTGGTCTTGAAAACGCCGCGATCTCCCCCGGCGCTCCACAGCGGCCCCTGCGCCGCGACCCAGACCGTGTTCGAATCCTTCGGGTGGACGACGATGCGGCCGATGTGCTCGGATTCCTTCAGGCCCATGTTCTGCCAGCTTTGCCCGCCGTCGCGCGAGCGATAGACGCCGTCGCCGAAGGAGACGCTGCGCTGGCTGTTGTTCTCTCCGGAGCCGACCCAGACGACGTTGGGGTTCGACGGATCAAGCGTGATGCAGCCGATGGAGTACGAGCCTTCGCCGTCGAAGATCGGTTTCCACGTCGTGCCGCTGTTGGTCGTCTTCCAGACGCCGCCGGAGGCGACGGCGACGTAGTAGGTGGAGCGATTCTCGGGATGCACGGCGAAGTCGCCGACGCGGCCGGATGACAAGGCCGGGCCGACGCAGCGGAACTTCAGTCCGGCAGCGGTGTCGGCGGTCAGCTCGGCCTTTTCGGTGGGCTGGGACGCTGCGGGGTTTGTTGTCGCGGCGGGGGCGTCTGCACTGGTCGAGAGCAAGAGCGAAATGACAAGCGGGAAAGCGGCGAACATTCTTGATGGCTCCTCGGTCTGCGCGCGACGGGTCCGGTCGCGCGGTGCGTGGCTCGCATTGCAGTATATCGGCACAAGGGGGTCGGTCCGGGTGCCGGCGGAAGCTGGATCAGGGCACGAGCAGGTCGATGAACGGGCCGGCGTCCAGACCGTCAATGAACGTATCCTGATTCACGTCGGCCAAGTTGACATCGCAGCCGCCGAACCCGACGGGATCGAGCAGCGCTTCGACAAACGGCTCAACGTCGTCGAGATCGACGGACAGATCGCAGTTCATGTCGCCCAGCGGCGGCTCCGGCACCCAGGTGGCCAGCGAGCGCGGCGCGATGCCGGTGGTGGTGTACGCGCCGGGGCCGTTCATGGTGAGCGAGCCGTCCGGCCCGACCTTGAATGAATAGACGCCCATGATACCGTCGGTCGCGGTGGAATTGTCGGTGACGAACATGAGATCACCCATTGTGCGCACGTCGCCGAGCGTGCCCTGGAGGCCGACGTCAAAATTGAAGGGAGAGGCCGTGAGCGCGCCGGTGATGGGATTCACGAGAAGCGTGCGGACGGTGGCATCGGTGCCGTGGCCGACGACCAGCACGGAATCGTCGCCCGTGAGAAAAACGTTGGAGGGCGACGCGCCGGGAGAAATGAACGGCGTTCCGGCCATTCCGGTGAGCGTGCCGTCGGGGTTGACGGTCATGCCGACGACTTTATTTCCACCGTCGCTGATGCCGCCGGCGCCGTAGAGTTTGGTGCCGTCATGGCTAACGGCGAGTTCAAGGGCAAACGGCACGCCGGTGGACTCCGCGTCGAGAATCGTGAGCGAGCCGCCGGCGCCGATGGTCCAGGCGCGGACGACGCGGTTGGCAGACGAATCATTCGCGTAGAGATAGTCGCCAGTAGGATGCACGGCGAGATAGCCGAGGCTGTTCGACACGGCCGTGACTGCGAACGCGAAGGTCATCGACGGCACATTCGGATCAAATCGCCAGACCCAGACGGAGTCGGGATTCGTGCCGGTGATGGCGGCGGCGACGTATTCGTTGTCGAGCCAGACGACGTCCAGCGGGCCGTCCTGCAGAGCGGGAAACGTGAACTGGTGCAGAAGAGTGACGCTGGCGTCGGCGTTGACGCGGAGAAAGCTGATGCCGTCGAAATCGCCGGCCGGGTGAATGGTGACGAGATGTCGCCCGTCGGGCGTGAGCGAGATTTCGTAGGCGTTGCAACCGGGGCAGGGGTCGCTGGTTGAGGCGCGCGAACCTGTAATGACTTTGTTGACGAATTCCAGCTCGCCGTTGGCGTCAACGCGAAAGGCGGAAACGCTTCCTTCGAGGTTCCCGTTGTTGGAAACGAAAAGCGCGGGCGTGCTGGATTGAGCGCGCGCGTGCGAAAGTCCCGCGAGGGACACGGCAACAACCGCGAGCGTGAACGTTAACAGTTGCAGGCGTCCGTTAATCGAGTCGGTCATCATGGCTGCTTCCTTCCTTGTTCGAGAGTATCAGGGCAACAAGCCGTCTACAAGCCGCGCGATGTCGCGTCCGTCGCGCTGGCCGTCGCCGTTGATGTCAGCGTTATTGATCGGGCATCCGGGGTACGTCGCGGCGTACGTCGTCGGATCGAGCAGGGCGAGGACAAACGGCGACACGTCGCCAAGATCGCGCGCGCAATCGCAGTTGAGATCGCCAACCGGGCCGACCGTCCCGGTGATGACGAGGTTTCCGATGCTGCTGTCGTGGCCCGTGTTGCCATTGGCATCGCGCGCGACGACGCGAATGCGTGCGGCACTGGTGCAAAGATTCGGAACGACCCAGTTGTACGAGCCGGTGTCGGCGTTGGCGGAGGCGATGACCGTGTCGTAGGAATTGCCGCCGGTCGTCGAGAGCAGAATGTCCACATTCGAAACGGCGTTGTCGTCGTCGGTGATCCAGTTGATGGCGACATTGTTGCCGGGCGCGGGCAGGGTCTGGGCCGTGCGCGGGGTCTTGAGGTAGACGGTCGGGTTCGCGCCGCCCCGATGTTGTGGAACATGCATGGCGATGCAGTGCATGACGCCGGCGGCGGTGATCATCGCCTGACAGTTGATCGTTGAAACGGTGTAGCCCGGCATGGCCGTCTGCCACGCCGTGACGGCCGCTGCGTTGGACGGCTGCACGGTGGCGTTGGTGTACGAGGGGACGAGGATCAGGTTGTTGCAAATCACGACGTTAGTATAAGTGTAATGCACGCCGCTCACGCTGAACGCGGGGATGCGTGTGACCGTGTAACCCATTCCGGCCATCGTCACCGCGGCGTTGTCGCAAATGACGTCCTGCGTCGAGCCGGGGTTGTTTGGCCAGTCGCTGATCATGACCTTCTGGTCGCCGCAGACCTGCATCCACATGTCGATGTGCTGCGTCGCGTCGACCGAGGTCGGGAACGGATTGAAGAACATGTGATTCAACCCCTGATACGTATTCCAGATGTTCGTGATCTGCGGCTCGGTCAGAAGGGGATTCTCGTTGACGGTCAGCCGCGTGGCGAACGACTGCGTGTTGGCGCTCAAGTGAAAGTTCCCGCCGCCGTGAATCAATTCGTTCGGCGAGTACAGCGTCTGCATCTCGTAGTAGCCGTGCTTTTTGTAGTTGGCGAAGGCGGTTGGAATCACATCGTCATTGGGCCGGGGCCGGTTGTACCGGTGGTCGACAATCGCGCGGCAATCGCCCTGGTACACATAGCGCGGGCCGTAATCTCGAATCCAAACGGTGTCCGACGCGGCGATCAGAAACTTCACCCGGCTCATGTTCGTGCCGTTGCCCGAGAGCGTGGTCGTGGCCGAGGACTGTGTCGCGGCATTGGCGACGACAATGTACGCGTTCGCGTTGCCGGTCGTCGTGATCAGCCGCGCCATCTCGGCGATAATGGTCGTGTACGACCGCCAGTTGAGCAGAATGCCGTCCATCGGCTCGTATTCGGCCACGCAGTGCAGCGGTCCGGTCGGAGCCGCGGTCGCGACACGCGGGACTGCCGGACCGCCGGGATTCTCATCAAGCCAGCGCCGCTCGGTATCGGTCAGGTATCGCGGGATGACCGCATCGGTCGGAAAGACCAGTTCGCCGTCGACGATCACCGGCTCGTCAACTTGCGCGACTGCGGACGGCGCGAAAAACAACAAGGCTGGGAGGCACAGAACGCCAAACAAAGCCAATCGCATGAGATGCTCCGATTCGCGGGAGCGTCGGCTCCCGAAAGAGACGATGACGTTCCGATCGACGGCGGGGTTGCTGCGGGGTCATGCAGCCTGGTCGATCGATTCCCCAATCCACGCCGCTCATTTTACCGTAAAGGAGCGAATTGGTTCAAGACAATCTCCCGTCGTCGCGTGGTGCGTTGGCGGACCTAAGCCCAGCGGATAACATCACTTGCATGAGCGCCGCATTTCTACGCTGCATCCGACCCGCCTGTGCCGCGACCTACGACCTCGGCGATGAGCGCTACGATTGCGGTCGCTGCGGCGGGCTGCTGGACGTTGTGTACGATTGGTCCCGATTGCAGCCGCCGGCGTCATTATCGTTCTTTGAATCGCGCTGGGGGCGTCGCGTCGCGCCGCTCGACTTTTCGGGCGTGTGGCGGTTTCGCGAATTGCTGCCGTTCGCGGACGTGAATGACCTCGTCACGCTTGGCGAGGGGCAGACGCTGCTGCAAGCTGTGGACCCCGCCGCGATGGACCTGCCGCTTCATGCCGGCCGGCTGCACCTGCAATACGAGGGCATGAACCCGTCGGGCAGTTTCAAGGACAACGGCATGGCCGCGGCCTTCACGATGGCCCGGCGGCTGGGGCGGCCACTGGTGGGGTGCGCGTCGACGGGCAACACCAGCGCGAGCCTGGCGATGTACGCGGCGAACACGCGGCTGCGCGACGGCCGAGCGATGAAGTCGGTCGTCTTCATCGGCGATGGCAAGATCGCATTCGGGAAACTCTCGCAGGCGCTGGATCACGGCGCGATCACGCTTCAGATCGACGGCGATTTCGACGCCTGCATGGCGCGCGTGCGCGAGGCGGCAGGGCGGCTGGGTCTCTACCTGATGAATTCGGTGAACCCGTTCCGGCTCGAAGGGCAGAAGTCGATTATGTACCGCGTGCTGGAGGGGCTGGGCTGGGACGTGCCGGATTGGATCGTCGTGCCGGGCGGCAACCTCGGCAACAGCAGTGCGTTCGGAAAAGCGTTCATCGAATTGCGCGAGCTGGGGCTGATCCCGCGGGTGCCGCGGCTGGCGATCATCAACGCGCGCGGCGCGAACACGCTTTGTGAGTTAGTGAACGCGCGCGGACTGCGCTGGAACGGTGGCGAGTGGGATTCCCCCGGCGCGCAGGCGTACTTCGCCGAACACGCAGCCGCCGGTCGGCGCGCGAAGACGGTCGCGACGGCGATTGAGATCGCGCACCCGGTGAACCTGTCGAAGGCGCTTCGCTCGTTGGACGCGATGAGCGGCGTCGTGTGTGACGTGAGTGACGAGGAGATTCTCGATGAGAAGGCGCGGATCGGGCGACACGGTCTGGGCTGCGAGCCGGCCAGTGCGGCCAGCGTGGCGGGGTTGCGGCAGTTGATCGCGCGCGGCGTCATCGAGCGCGATGCGCGCGTCGTGTGCATCCTGACCGGTCACGTGCTGAAGGACCCCGACGCGACGGTGACGTACCACACCGGCGGCGGGAGTGGCGGCGCGCGCGGCCGGCATTCGAATCAACCGATTCGTGTGGCGAACGATCTCGATGCGATCTGTCGCGCGATCGAATCGACGCGGTGAATTGTAAGATGATTGCTCCGTGCCGGTGTAAGGCGTCGTCGCAATGGATTGTCGCAGCGCGTCGCGGAAGCCGGCGGATTGCAATCCGTCGGCGTCGCAAGCTCACGAATCCCAATGAATTGAAGCACACACAATCGGAGCAGAGAGAATGATCGGGATGCCAATCAAACTTGCAATCGCCGGCGCGGCCGGTCGGATGGGGCGGCGGCTCGTCGCGCTGGCGTCGGCCGATGCGGAGTTGAACGTTGTCGCGGCGCTGGAAGGGCCGGGCTGCGCAGACCTCGGTCGTGACGCCGGCGAGTTGGCGGGCGTTGGCGCGATCGGTGTTCGCGTGGCGGCGGAAGGTTTGCGCAACGCTTCGGCGGCGCCGGTGGGCGCGGCGTTTGACGTGTTGATCGACTTCTCCACGGCGGCGGCGACCGCCGGCTGGATTGATTGGTGCGTAGAGATCAAGCGACCGATCGTGATCGGCACGACGGGGCACGACGCGGCTGCGCAGACGCGTATTCGCGCGGCGGCGCAGTCCATCGCGGTGCTGAAATCGGCGAACATGAGTGTGGGTGTGAACGTGCTGCTGCGGCTGGCGCGCGAGGTGGGCGCGCTGCTGGATGATTCGTACGACGTGGAAGTGGTCGAATCGCACCATCGCTTCAAGGTGGACGCGCCCAGCGGGACGGCGCTCGCGCTGATCGAGGCCATTCAGCGCGGGCGAACGGACGCGGGCCGTGCGGTGGGCGAGGTGAACGCGTCGCGTGCGGCGAATCAAACCGAGCCGGGCCGGCCACGAGACGGAAGCGCGCCGTCAAACCCCGCGGGGCCGGCGGCTCGATCCGACCGCGCGCCCGGCGAAATCGGCGTTCACAGCCTGCGCATCGGCGACACGGTCGGCGAGCACAGCGTGCAATTTGGGAACCTCGGCGAGACGATCACCTTGGCGCACAGCGCGCACTCGCGCGATACGTTCGCGGTGGGCGCGCTGCGCGCGGCGAAGTGGATCGCAGGCCGCGCGCCGGGGCTGTACGGCATGGAGGATGTGCTGTTCAGCGGGGAGCGATAGCGGGCGATCGTTGATGGCAACAGCCACTCAATCGCCGTTACCGCCGCCGCTGCCCGGAGGCCAGGCGCAATCTTCTTCGTCTTCCGGCAGATCACAGATCGGCGGCTTGGGGTAGCAATCCATCCGCCAGTTCTCGCCGCGCAGCACCCAGTAACCCCCATACTGGCTCGACAAGTCCTGCTGCCCCGCGAGGCGGATCGCGCCGGCGTGACCGTCTCCAAAGAGCACATTGAAGATGTTGGCTTTTCGGTGCCAGCCCATCGTGCGGTAAGACGGAGAATTCCATTTCGCGACCTCCGCGATGGTCTCTTCAAGGATGACGGTTGTTGAGGGGTCGGGGATTTGCGAACTGGCGCGCAGGTACGGGCCGAAGAAATGATGCTTATCGTTGACGAAGTCGATCTGGTTGTTGATGCGATAGCTCGTACCGGTAGCGTCGAAAGCACTGCGATTGACGACCGCCGATGACAGGAAGAAAGAATCAAAGTTAACGGGAGCGCGGGGGATGCCGGAGTCGCCAGGGCACTGATAAAAGCCCAACGGTGTATTTCCGATGCCATCGAAAACATATTTATTCAGGATGCGATTCTCTGCATGGAAGTCGGGATTGCCCATTACACCCAGCCCCGTCTTGCCGCCGTATTCGTATTCGCCGTCATAACTCCAGGACACCTCAGCCTTTGGATGAACCGGAATTGTCATTCCGGATGTGTCGTCGTTGCTGTACATGGACAAGGCAATGCCAAGCTCGCGTAGATGCGCCAGGCACTTCACCTTCGTCCCTTCGGATCGCGCCGATCCCAGCGCCGGCAGCAGCAGGGCAAGCAAAGTGGCGATGATGGCGATGGCGACGAGCAGCTCCAGCAGCGTGAAGGCGGCGCGAGCGGTCCGGCAAGGTCGAGACCGCGATCGAGCGGGCGAACACCGCCTCCTACACGTGGCTGCGGCTCGCTTCAAATGGATGTGCGCTTGCGCCATGAAACCCGCCCACACAGGTTCGATGCACCCGGCGAATCGCCGCGAGAGAAGTGCTCTCTATTGTATCGTGTGAGTCGTGGATTGAGAATGAGTCGAGACGGACTCGGGAGACGCAACGACGATGGCGACCGATTGGCTGATCACCGGCGCGGGCGGGCAGTTCGGCAGCGTGCTGCTCGCGCACCTCGTGGGCGCTGGGCACGACGCGGTTGGCTGGGTCTCGCCGCGCGGGCCGACGCCGCGTGCGGGCGTGTGCGAACGAGTTGATCTGTGCGACGCCGTGCGCGTGACGGCGCTGCTGGACACGACACAACCGCGTGTGATCGTGCACGCTGCGGCGGTAACAAGCGTGCAGGTCGCGTTTGATGATCCCGATACGGCGCAGCGCACGAACGTCGACGCGACGACGCGGCTGGCGGAATGGGCAGCGCGCCGCGGCGCGAGGTTAATTTCCATCTCCACCGACATGGTGTTTGACGGATCGGCCGCGCCGTACGACGAGTTGGCCGCGACGTGCCCGGTGTCGCGGTACGGGCGGACCAAGGCCGACGCGGAGGAGGTCGTGCGCGCGATCGGCGGCGACTCGTTGATCGTTCGGCTGCCGCTGCTGTACGGGCTGCCGGCGGTGGATCGGCCGACGACGTTTGTCGGTCAGCTGGCGGCCCTGCGGGAGGGGCGGGTGCTGCGGTTGTTCACCGATGAGTTTCGCACGCCGATTGAGCTGGGCGACGCGGCGCGGGCGGTGGCCGAGGCGGGCGCGTCAACGGCGACGGGAGTGTTGCACATCGCCGGGCCGCAGCGATTGAGCCGGAACGAGATGATCGAGATCGCGGCGCGGGCGATGGGCATCGAGCGGCCGAACCTGGCGGCCAGTTCGCGCGCCGAGGCCGGCGGGCCGGAACCGCGCCCGGGGGACTTGAGCCTGTCGTGCGCGCGGTACGAATCGCTGTTCAATCACCCGCCGGGCCGGTCGATGGCCGAAGCGATGAGACAGATAGCGAAAATCCATCCGTAGGGTGCATCTTCGCCGCACTATGAATCTGGATAGAAAAGCGGCCGGCAAGCTTGCCGGCCGCTTTATCATGCGACGTCTGGAGGTTGCGCTCCAAGGCTCTCGCTGTATCGCCTACGGGCAACCGTTCCCCAGCAGGCAGTCGACAAACAGGATGCGGTCGTTGCCGCTCAAGTCGCCGCTGGCGTCCATGTCGGCGCAGCCGCAGCCCGGTGCGTAGGCGTCGTTGCCGATCGTGCAGTTGACGAACTGCTGCACGTCGAGACCGTCGCGGAACGTGTCGCCGTTCAGATCGCCCTTCAGGCCGCATTGCGGCGCGAACCAGTCGAGCACGCGCTGCATGACGGCCTGGCGATTGGCCGGAGTGCTGATCGCCTCCCACGGGAAGCCGAAGAAGACGGTCTTATAGACTGGCGTCTCCTTGTAAATGGCCGCTTCCGGCGGGGTGCCGGTGTTGCCGCTGAAGGCCAGCAGGGCCGTGGCGTTGGGGCTGATCCGGTCGCTGAAGTTGGTAAACGGATAGCTCAATGTGTACGGGCCGTAGCCGGCGAACAGGGCGTTCTGCCCGGTGACGGTCGTCTGGTTCACGTCATTGGTGCCGGGGCTGGCCATGCCGAGGTAGTTCTGCATGAAGGCCGTTGGGACGTTGGTGGGACTGTCGCGATCGAACAGGTAATCCTGGCTGACGATCCACAACCGCTTGCCTGTGTTCAGCCACGTCGCCAGCGCCGCCTCACCGGCCGCGCCGGGGCCGCAGAACCCGCCGAACTCGTCACCGGTGAACCAGATGACGATCTTGTAGGGGTCTAGCTGGGCCGCGGTCGGCTCGTTGTCGGTGTTGTTGGTGTTCCAGACATCGTAACTTCGGCCGAGAGCGTCGAGCGCGGCGGTGTAAGTCGCGCGGACATCCGGGCCGTTGTCGTCGTCATCGACGAGAAGAATCTGCGGGAAGGATCGCGTCGTGAAGCTCCATTCGGCGGAGTTCGCCCCGGTGCCGCACGGGTTGGTCGAGCGCACGCGCCAGTAGTAGGTCGTGTCGCTCAAGAGGTCGGTGCCGGGCGTCCAGGTCGGGTTGAGCAGGCCGGTCGCGCTCTGCACGATGCTGGTGAAGCCTGCATCGGAGGCGACTTCGATCGTGTAGCTCACGCCCTGGGCCGGGATGCTCCAGGTGAAGTTCGGCCGAAGTGCCTGATTGGTGACACCGTTGGCCGGGGCCGTGAGCGCCGGCGCGGCCGGAGCAGCCGTGTAAAGGTTCAAGCCGGCGACAACCGAGCGATTGATCGCGCCGGAGACGCCGTCAATCTGAACGTTGTAATTGCCGGCGGAGGCCGCGCCGGTGTTGGAGACCGTCAACGTGGCCATGCTCGGCGGCGTGACCGGATTCGGGCTGATGTTGACCGTGGTGCCGGCCGGGTTGCCGCTGACGCTCAACGTGACCGGGTCGGTGTAGCCCATGATCGAGCCGACATCGACTGTGTAGACCGCGTCGGCCGGGGCACAGAGGTCTTGCGGCGAAGGCGAGACGCCGAGCGTGAAGCTCGGATCCTGCGCACAGTTGTAGCAGACGACGGCGAAGTCCTGATCGGTGGCGTCGCCGCTGTTGGGGATGCCGTCGGAGTTGACGTTCGTGGCGTTCACGCGAATCAGGTAGCCGCCCGGCGCGGTCGGGCCGATGAAAACGCCTTCGGTGTTGTTGCGATCATCTGCGACGCCGCCGGTGACCGACCAGCCGACGCTGTTGAAGATGTTGCCCTTGTAGATGTTCGCGCCTTCTTCGACGGTCAGGTCGAGGTTGTTGTTCCACGCCGGGGTGCTGCCGCCCAGACCGTGACCGGGGGCATCGGTCCAGACGAGCATGATCTTGATCGGTTTGGTGGGGTCCTCGGCCGAGACGGCGCGGGTCCACTGTTCGCCCGTGTTGTCGAAGACAGCCGGATTGTCGAAGTAAAGCACCGACAACTGCGGATCGACCACCTTCTGCAATTCCATGCGGCCCCAGCCCTGCTTGCTGTCGAACGGAGGGCCGAGGATGCCGCCGTCGGCGTCGAGCTTGCCGACGAGGTTGCGTGCTTCGGCGATGAAGGCGGCCTTCACGAGCGCGGGGCTGGGATCAACCGTGTAACCCGGCAGACCGCGGTAGTATTGAATGAACAAGGCGACCGCGCCGGAGACGTGCGGCGACGCCATGCTGGTGCCGCAGTTCAGGCCGTAGCTGTTGGTCGGGATGGTCGAATCAACGTAGCAGCCGGGCGCGACCATGTGCGGGATTTTTCGGCCGTCCAGCGCGGGGCCGTGCGCCGTGTTGGCGGACAAATCGTCGATTTGCAGGATCTGCGAGCCGGACCCGCTGTTTTGCATTTTGGTGGAACCGATGTTGAAAAGGTTCTTGCCTTCGTCCGGAGTGCCCTGGGTGCTGGTGCCGCCGTTGCCGTTCATGAATGAAAGGACGAAAGTCAAAGGCTGGTTGCCTGCGGCGACGGGGTCGGCATCGCGCACGCCGACGTCAACCTGACGCGTTTTCTCGTCGTAACCAAGCGGTGAGCCGGACGGCCCCCAGCTGTTGCCGGAAAGCGATGACCCATTGTTGTACGACGTGGTCATCAGCGTCAGCATGCCGCCGGGACTGGTGAACGTGGGGCTGTAATTCTGCTCAACCATGTTCGCGCCCGGCGCGACGCCGAGGCCCCGCTGAAAGCCGAATGCATCGAGCACGCCGCTGGTGCCGTCGGCCGCCATGATGCCGGCGGTATGCGTGCCGTGTGAACTGGAAGTCGTTCCGCAGGAAACGCCGACGCAGGGAAGGAAGCGGTTTACGAGGTTCGGGTGCGTATCCTGCACACCGCCGTCGACGTTGGCGATAATGACGCCCGCGCCATTGACGCCAACGCTGGACAACCAGGCGAGGTAGCCGGGGAAAGCAAGGTTGGAGCCATCGACGTTGTTGACGTTGACCTGATTGCTCATCTCTCCGCGCAGGCCGCCGTCGGTGGCTTCGGGCTGGATGCTGTAGACGCCTTCCAGTTCGGCGATGGACTGAAACTTATCGCCGGGGAGCATGAAGGTGACGTAGGCAAAAGTCGGGTCGGTGTCCGCGATGCCGTCGAGTTTGCCGCCGAGCGCCGTGATCGCTTCGACCGTGCGGCCGACGTCGGCGCCTTTGTAGACAAGCACCGTTGAAGCGACCCCTTGTTCGGGTAGCGAACGCCATCGCGGCAGAACCTTGTACGCCGGGAGGAAGTCGCCGGTCCAACGGACCGCCGGCGTCGCGCGGGTCGCCGCGACGGCCTCCAGGTCGCCATAAACGACGTACGTGTAGGGGTGAATGTATTGAATGACTTCCAAGCCGCTTGCGCGGAGGTCGTCCAGCCAGTCCTGCTTCGTCGGACCGACGAATTGAACGAGGCGAAGATTGGGACCGGCCGAGCGCGGGGTGGCCCACTCCTGCGGCAGGGCGGGTTGCGCGGCGAGCGGATCGAAGCTCATCTCGCCGAGCGTGAGCGTGTAGTCGGCGGACTTTCCGGGCACGGCTTCGTCCGCCGCGCGGGCCGACGTTGAAATGGACGTCGCAACGATTGCGAGCACGAGCACGGCACGGTGATAGATTTTCGTCGTCATTCCCATTCTCCACACCTTGATTGACATGAACGACTGCTTGGGTCCCGGCGTCCGCGGATTGCAACGCGCCGCTCGCCAGGAAGGCAGAGCCGGGACCTTACGCCGAATCAATCTTGATCGGCGATCCAATCGAACATGTTAATGATAACAGAATCCACTTTTCGAATGAACAGAAATCCGGGGACGGTCGCGCGAAAAAAACAGCGGAGATGGAAAAATCGCCCCGGATTGGACCCGATTCACCGGATGGTCAGCCGATGCGGTATCGCCGCTGTTTGAGATAGTCCCAGACGACGTAACGCTCCAGTTCGCGCCCGCCGACGAAAAAGACGCGGCCGGCGGTGCGTTCGGCGAGGGTGTTGGCGAATTGCACGTCTTCCTCGGTCTGGCCCCAGCCGGACAGGAGAAAGACGTTGATGGTGATTCCCTGATCGCGGCAAGCGGCACCTTCGCGCAGAGTGAAGTGCTCGGTGCGTCGGTCGGGCGGATAAAGCATATAGAGCTGATTGTCTTCATAGTGGGCGGTGGGCAGGCCGTCGGTGATGAGAATGATCTGACGATTGGGCGTGTCCTGCACTTGAAGCAGCGTCCGCGCGAGGCGCAAGCCGTGCTGGAGGTTGGTGAAGTGGGGCGGCAGGTCGCGCTCCGTGATGCGTTCGTCGCTCAAGTCGGCGCGGAGGCGCACAATCGGGTCGTAAATGGTGACGGGTTTCGGCAGCAGCGCGGGCACTTCCGAGACATGCCGGCGCTTGGCGACGGTGAAAACTTCGACGAAATCGACAAAGTCGCCGGGGTACTCGCTGCGAATCAGTCCGTGCAGGGCCAGGGCCATGCGCTTGACGTTGATGTACTGCCCGCCGTGGCGCATCGAGCCGCTCATGTCCATCACGACGACGGTGGCGCACTTGGGCGTGTTGCGCGTGCGGTGGATTTCGATGTCGGCCGGGGTCAGGCGGATTCGCTTCGGCGATGTGGGAGACGGACCCGCTTCTGATTCGGCGGGCGCGTCGCAAGCGGCCGATTCCTGCGACTGGCGGACCAGCGCGTTGACCAGCGAGCCGGCGACATCCATGTTCGCGAGCGAGTCGCCGAATTCGTAGGGCTTGGTACGGGGCAGTTCCACCGCGCCTTCGCCGGAGATGTCATCCACATGCCGGCCGCTCCGCGCTGCCTGAAGGTCGGCGAAAATGCGGTCGAGCAGTTTCGATTGAAACACGCGAAAGGCTTTGGGCGTCAAAGCAAACTGTTTGCCGTCGCGCTGCAGGCCCTGTTCCTCGGCGAGGTGACGGACCATCTCCTCGACCTGTCGCCGGAGCGCCTCCAATTCGCCGATTTGCTCCTCATTGGCGAAGCGGGCCAGCTCGTCCATGTTGATGAGGTAGAGCTTCGCGTTGCGCGCGGCGTCCTTGAGCTGTTCGATCAGGCGATCAATGGTCTCCAGTTCTTCCTTGATTTCGATGGCTCTTGCGACCGACATCGGCGTGCGGCCGGTGAAGGCGTACTTTGCGGCGAGCTGTTCGACTTGAAACGTGTCGCCGAGCCGGTCCATGAGCGTGACGAGCGCGCGGGCGAAGTCGCTCCGCTGCGATTCACCGTACCAGAGTTTTTCAAGGTCGCGCATCTGCGCCGCGCGGACCGCTCGATCATACGCCGCTTGCTTCGCTTTGGGCGGATGGGCGTTTCGGGCGGCTGATTCGTAGGCGCGGTGCGCCGCCTGTTTCGCGCCGGTGGTTTCGTACGTTTGAAGAATCTTGCGCTTGCGTTCCTCCAGCATCGCCAGCAGCGAATCGAGGCTCGGCCCGAGGCCGCGGATTTGCGAAGGGTCCAGCTCGATTGCGTTGGCAAGTTCCTCGTCGGTGAACCGTCGCATGTTGCCGTAAGCAAGCATGTGTTCGAAGGCCGGTGAGACGAGGTCCGGCGGCTCGCGCGCAGGCATCGGAAAGCGCTGGGGGTCGTAACCGAGGTAGGTGTGGATGATGCCGCCAGGAGTTGCATCGTCGTCGGGCATGATGGGTATTGTAGCGTGGTCGAGGCTGCAGCGATGGCTTTCTAAGCCAAGTGCCTCGTACGATGAACACGACGGTCGTTTAGGTCTTACGAGTGTTCTGCGGGCGCGAGGGTTCGCGCGACCCCGGCTTCCAGCGCGGTTGGCGGCAGATTGAAGCCGGTCTCGCGCAGGCGCGTCATATCGGCCTGGGTGAAGTTCTGATATTGGCCGGCGACATCGGGCGGCATGTCGATGAAGCGGATGCGCGGTTCGCGGCCGAGGGCGGCGAAGACGGCGTTTGCGAGGTCGATGAACGTGCGCGGTGTGCCTGTGCCGGAGTTGTACAGCGCGCTCGGGGCGGGAGACTTCCAGAGCCAGATCAGGTGATCGACGCAATCGCCGACGAAGACAAAGTCGCGTCGCTGCTCGCCGTCACGAATCGCGGGATCGTTCGATTTGAACAGTCGCACCTCGCCGGTGTCGAGAATCTGCCGCCGTGCGTGCCAGACGACGCTGGCCATGCGGTCCTTGTGTCCTTCGCGCGGGCCGTAGACGTTGAAGAACTTGACGCCGGCCCATCGCGACGGCGCGGGACGACCTGCCGCCACTTGCTCCAGCGCCCACTGATCAAAGTCGTTCTTGCTTTTGCCATAGAGATTGAGCGGCTTCAACTCGCTGGGTAGCGTGCGATCGTTGAAGCCCATCGTGCCGTCGCCGTAGGTCGCGGCGCTGGATGCGTAAACAAGTGGACGCTTGTTCGCGGCGCACCAGGTCCAGAGCCGCTGTGTGTAGCGGATGTTGATCTCCTGAAGAAACTCCCAGTTTGTCTCGGTCGTACGGCTGCACGCGCCGAGATGGAAGACGGCATCGGGGGCGTGTCGCCCGGCTTCGAGGTCGTCAAGAAACTGATCGTGTCGCAGCACTTCACCGGCGGGGCGGAGGCGCGAATCAGGCAGCCCGGAAAGGTTCGGCGCTTTGGCGGGCGTAACCTCACGATCGACGAGCATCAAATCGTGCCCGTCGCGCGCCAAACGATGCGCGAGGTTCGAGCCGATGAAACCCGCGGCGCCGGTGACGACGATCAAATCAGGCATGTTGCGGCGTCATTTCAAAGAACTTCTGCCAGCGCCGGGCCTCGCGCTTCTTCCACGCGCCTTGGCCGTAGCCGTAGCCGACGATCGCCGGGACCGCCAGCGTCGCTTCGCTATAGACCATCTGCTCGAACGCGGTGTCCACCTTGCCCCAACTGGACGCTTCCTTAAGCGTGCTGCTGGAGAGCGCCCCGTCGCGCACGTCGGCCACCGTGACCTGAATCGCGTAGCGGTGCATTTCGACATCCTGCCCGAGGATCTCCGCCGCGACGACGATGTCCTGCGTGAAGTTCTTGGGCACGCCGCCGCCGATCATGAAGATGCCGGTGCGCGGGCACTGGATTTTCAGTTGAGTGAGTTCATAAAAGTCGCGCCCGCCGTCCCAGATGACGTGGTCCTTGCCGCCGCGCTCGGCGATGTGTGCGACCAGCCCGAAACCGGCCGAGCAGTCGGAAAACGCCGGAGCGAAAATCGGCACGTCGTTCTCGAACGCCGCGAGCAGGATGGAATCGCGGTTCTTGCCGTTCTTGTCGAGGTAGCGGCCGAACTCGCGGAGCATTTCACGCGAGGAATAGGCCCGCGGCTTGAGGCTGTCGAAGATCTGTTTGGTGACATCGTCGCAGATGCGCAGCTCGTCCTCGTCGATGAAGGTGTCGTAGATGCGGTCGATGTGCAGGTCGCGAAGCGTGTCGTCTTCCATGCCCGACTTGAAGCGATCCGGGGCGAGGTAATGCTTGAAGCCCAGCCCTTCGAAGAAGTCCTGATCGATCAGATTCGCCCCGGTGCTGACGATGCAATCGACCATGCGGTTGCGCACCATGTCGGCGAAGACTTTTTTCAACCCCGCCGAGACCAGCGAGCCGGCCATGCACAGAATAATGCCGCAGTCGGCGTCGTTGAGCATCATGTTGTAGATCGTCGCGGCGCGATGCAGATCGCGGCTGCTGTAGGCCATGTGCTCCATCGAGCCGACGAGTTTGGCGTAGTCGAACTTGGTGATGTCGATGTGCTCAATCGGCGTGGTCAGCAGTTCTTTTTTGGATGGCATCTTCGGGACTCCTTTGGCGCGGACGGTTCGGCGGATTTGAGTTCGCGTACAGCGACTTCACCGAGCCGCATAGACTAACACGATTTCGGTGCGGATGCCAGATCAAGCCAATGAGCCGGCGGCGGCTTCGACTTCGCCGATCAGCGCTCGATCCTGCACCAGGACTGTCGCGCTGCAAATGTCCTCACCAAAGGCCCGATCAGCCGTCGCAAAGGGGATGACGCGCCGCACCGCGGTGTGCGCCGCGAGCGGGCCGATTCCGGGTTTGAGCGGCGAGCGGAAATCCAGCGCCTGCGCGGCGGTGAGCAGCTCAATGGCCAGCACGGTCTCGGCGTTCTCGATGGACTGTCGGCACTTCAGCGCGCTGTTGGCGCCCATGCTGACATGGTCCTCCTGGCCGAGGCTCGTCGGGATCGAGTCGGTGGAGGCCGGAGCAGCCAGCAGCTTGCATTCATTCACGAGCGCGGCGGCGGTGTATTGCGGGATCATCAGGCCGCTGTTGATACCGGTGTCCTTCAGCAGCAGCGGCGGCAGGCCGTCATGGCCGGAGAGCAGGAGATAGGTTCGTCGCTCGGAGATGTTGGCCCATTCCGAAAGGGCGATGGCGAGGTAGTCGAGGGTCATGGCAAGCGGCTCGCCGTGAAAGAGCCCTCCGGAGATGACCTCGCCGTCGACAAGAACGGGGTTGTCCGTGACGGAGCCGGCCTCGCGCTCGAAGACTTCCGTCGCATGGCGCAGCGCGTCGCGGCAGGCGCCGTGTACCTGTGGGATGCATCGCAGGCTGTACGGGTCCTGCACTTTGTCGCAGTTCGCATGAGACGGGAGAATCTCGCTGCGAGCGAGCAGCTTTCGCATGTTTGATGCCGTCTCGGCCGCGCCGGGGTGCGGTCGAAGCTGCATGAGCCGGTCATCAAACGGGCGAGCGCTGCCGCGAAGGGCTTCGAGCGACATGCTGGCGACGATGTCCGCCGTCCTGGCGAGTCGCGCCGCGCGAATCGCAATGGCCGCCGCGTAGGCAAGCATGAACTGCGTGCCGTTAATCAGGGCGAGGCCGTCCTTGGCGGCGAGTTTGACGGGGGCGATGCCGTGCGCGGCGAAGGCCTGATCCGCGGGGAGGACGTGCCCATTCGAGCGAATCTGCCCCCGGCCGATGAGCGGCAGAACGAGGTGCGCGAGGGGAGCGAGGTCGCCCGATGCGCCGAGTGAACCGCGCGTGGGCACGACAGGCAGCAAGTCGGCATTGAGCATGTTGACGAGGCATTCAACGCAGGCGGGCTGCACGCCGCTGGCGCCGCGGATCAGGGCGTTGATCTTGAAAAGCAGCATGAGGCGAACGATGTCGTCGGGCATGGGTGGGCCGACGCCGACGGCGTGCGAGATAAGCAGGTTTTCCTGAAGCGCGGCGAGCTGGTCGTGCGGGATGCGGATGTTGCAGAGTTTGCCGAAGCCGGTGTTGACGCCGTAGATCGTCGCGCCGGATGCAATGAGCTTGTCTATTTGATCGCGCGAGGCGGAGAGCGCCGCGGTTGCCTTCGCGGCGAGCGTCACATGGAGCGGTTGGCCCAGGGCGGCATCGAGCGAATTAAAGGGAATCGGCGAGCCGTCGAGCGTCAGGGCATGGGAGCTGGTCATGGGGGCGGAGTATAAGGAAACCGCGCGTGGGTGTGGAATCGCCGCGGCGGGATGATCGTGCGATCAGGGCAGCGGCGATCGGCCGGCAGCGGGTCGTGTGGTGAGCGAATCGAGCGAGGTCCGGGCTTGCGTGTCGGCCGGGTCGATTGCGAGCGCGGCCTGGTAGTGGCCGATGGCGTCGTCGATCCGGCCCTGTTGCTCGGCGACCCATCCGAGGCCGCGGTGGGCTGGGGCGTAATCGGGCTTGGCATCGAGGGCGGCGGCGTAATGGGTTGCCGCGTCTTCGATTCGATTCTGGCGGGCGCGGGTGTTTGCAAGGTTGAAGTGCGCGCGTGCAACGAGCAGGCGCGGCGTGCGCCGAATGACCGCGGCGATGGCTCGTTCGAATTCAGCGGCCGCGCCGGCGAGATCGTTCTGGTCCGTCAGGGCGTTTCCAAGCTGAATGGAGGATTCGATTTCGTGGGGCGCGGCGCTCTGGGCGCGGCGGTAGAGCGCGATCGCGTCGGGAATGCGACCGGCGTCGTGCAGCAGGCGGCCGAGGTTGTAGGCAGCGTCGGCATGGTTTGGATCGAGGCGGAGCGCGGCATCGAAAGCGCGGCGGGCGTCGTCGTTTCGACCGGCAAGGCTCAACGCATTTCCGAGGTTGTTGAACGCGCGGGCGTTTGCCGGCTGCTTACTGGCGACGTCTGTCCACATGGTGACAGGGTCGCGGTAGTCACGATTGCGGAGGAAGGTCAGAGTCATCAGGGACGCGGCGGCAAGGATTGCAATCGGCATGCGGGCGCGCCGCCACCGATGGCGTGTGACCCAGTCGGCGCCGACGACCAGGATGGCGATGATCGGCGCAAGTGGCAGATACATGCGATGCTCGAAGATAACGTCCTTGATCGGGATGAAGCTGGAGGTCGGCGCCAGCAAGACAAAGAACGCGACCAGGGCAAAACCGAGAAGATTGCGGCGCACGGACAAGGCGGCGGCCGTGCCCAGCAGCGCGAGGATGACCAACCCCTGCGGCACGAATTGCATCGGCGTGCGCGCGATCGGCCAGGCGTAGTCGAGGCAGAGCGGGTGGGGCCAGATGGTCAGTCGCAGGTAGTGGAGAATCACGCCGGCCTGTGTCTTGAGATAGTCAAACGGTGAAATGCCCTTGAAGGCAAAGCCCGTCGCCGCGTGCGGGTCGGACCCAACGGCCGCGCCGATCGTGCCATTCACGAGAGGGACAATCCACGTCGCGGCGATCAGAAGGTGCAACGGCCAGCGACGAGCGAGGTGAAACCCCCGCCGATGATTCAACACGATCCAATCGAAGAGGAACAGGATGATCGGCATGACGAGCGCGGTCTGCTTGGTGGCCATGCCCAGGGCGCACGCGCCGGCGGCGACGAAGGCCCACGCGAAGCGACTTGTTGGCACGGGTGTGGATTCGTCGCGTGCGGTGGAGGCGCGCAGGAATGAATAGAACGCGATCAGGCAGAACCAGGCCGCGAGCGACTCGGTCCGCTGCACGATGTACGTGACCGCCTGCGTCTGAAGCGGATGGACGATCCACAAAAGGGCGATGACGAATGCGAGGACGGAATCGCTTGCGGGTGGCGGAGCAGGGTTCGCTGGATTGTCGGGGTCAATCATCCGCAGCACGCGGCGCAGGATGGCGAAGAGCGTCAGGCCCGCCAGAAGGTGTATGAAGAAATTGACAACGTGGTAGCCGATCGGGTCGAAGCCGCCGACGGCGTAGTTCAAAGCGAACGAAAGGGAGGCTGCCGGCCGCGTGTTGTTGTCGAAGAAGCGCGAGAGGGGCTTCAGCGAAGTAATCGTGTCGTTTTGCGTGATCTCCGCGGCGTCGTCAAAGAGAAACGCGGCGCGAAAGCTCGGCAGGTAGGCAATGAGGGCGGCGAAGCCCAGTAGAAAGTACGCGACGGGTGTTGAGATGCGGCCCGGCAGGGAATCGTGCGCCGCCTGTTCTGTGTTAGTTGTCGCGGCGCGGTCTGTCCGTGGGTTCGAATGTGTGTGGGGCGAGTTTCGACGGGTGCGACGCGTCATGGCGCCGCGTACGATACAGCAGGAAACGGGTCGAGGCACCCCGGCGCACTCACGTCCGGCATCGGCCGATTGCGCAAACGGAACGTGATAGAATGGTCGATAGAATTCGAGGCAGGCCGACCCGCCGGGGAGGCGAGCCATTCGTGATCCGACCATGACCACGTCGACGCAACCATCCGCCCGATCCGCCGAGTTGCCCGAAGCCGTTCGGAGGCAGACGTACGTCGTCATCGCGGCGTACAACGAGGCATCCGCGATCGAGCGCGTCGCGCGCGGCGTGCTGAACGTGGTCCATCACGTCGTCGTGGTTGATGATGGGTCCCGGGATGCGACGTTTCAAACGGCCAGCCGTGTGACGCCCCACGTTCTTCGACACGCCGTCAACCGGGGCCAGGGCGCGGCCCTCCAAACGGGAATCGACTATGCCCTGCGCCGCGGCGCGGAATACATCGTCACGTTCGACGCCGACGGCCAGCACCAGGCGGAGGACATCCCGGCGATGGTCGGACCGATCGCCGCGGGTGATTGCGAAATCACGCTGGGGTCGCGGTTTCTCGGCGAGGCGGAGAATGTGCCGCTGACGCGGCGATGGATGCTGCGCCTCGGCGTTTTGTTTACGTGGCTGGCGAGCGGCAAGCGGCTGACCGACACGCACAACGGGTTTCGCGCGTTCTCGCGCCGCGCGGTCGAACGGATTCACATCACGCTCGACGGCATGGCGCACGCCAGCGAGTTGCTGGATCAGGTCGTGTCGAGCGGCATGCCGTTCCGAGAAGTGCCGGTGAGAATCCGCTACACCGATTACTCGCTGGCCAAGGGGCAGTCGTCGCGCGGGGCGCTGCGAATCGTGATGCAGTATTTGCTTGGAAGGGTGATCCGATGAATTACTTTCAACTGGTCGTGCTGGCGGTCCTGGCGGGCTTGCTCGCATTGAACATCGTCTGCGTCCTGCGAGGCTGGACGACGAAGCGCGCGAGCCTCCTCTGGGCGGCGCTGTGCGTGCTGGCCGGCGTCGCGACGGCCTGGCCGGCGTCGACCGGATGGGTGGCGCAGCGCCTGGGGATCGGCCGCGGCGCGGACCTCGTGTTCTACTGCGCCGTTGTGGTGATGATGATCGGTTTCTGGATGGTCTATTTGCGGCTACGACACCTCGGGCGCGAGATGACGCTGCTGGTGCGGCACCTTGCGATTTTGGAAGCCGAGCGCGACGCCGCAGGCCGAGCCGATCTCAGTTGACGCAACTTCCCGTGAGCAGGCAATTGACAAAGGCCGTCAGATCGCCAGCCGAGAGCGTGTTGTTTCCGTCGAAGTCGGCGGCGCAGGCGGTGGGCGAACCCGGCGCGCTGGGATTCAGCCATTCTTCGACATATCCGCTGATGTCGCCGCCATTGCGGAGCGTGTCAAAGTCCATATCGCCCTTGAGAATGCCGGCGCAGAGATTCTGGCAGGCGTCGGCAACCCCGTCGCCGCTGCCGTCCGAGCAATCGGTCGGATAGCCCTTCCAGGTAGCATTGGGAATCTGACTGCATTCCGCCTGGGTGATGACCAGACAGAAGTTGTTCGACAAACAGCAGGCCGCAGTCGGCTGCGGACAGGACAGATTCTGGCAAAGGGAGTTGTTGCCCTGCCAGAAGCCTCCGAGATTCTCGCATTCGGTGGGCGACGTACCGTCGACGCAGACGCCATCGGGCCGGCAGCAGGCACCATCCGGAAAACAGATTGTGGTCTCACAGTTGGATCCAAGGCCCTGCGGGAAGCCGCCGGCACCGTTGCAGTTGGCGAGTGACAAATCCACGCAGCCCGACGGCTGGAAGCAGCAGGCCTGGTTGCAGGCACCGGCCGTGCAGGTGCTGTTCGGCCCTTTCCACAAACCGCCTTGCTGTTGGCATTGAGTCAGAGTCAGGGCGGGGACGCAATTCCCGTTCGGGATGCAGCACGCGCCGGGCGTGTCGGTGCAGTCGACAACGGCGCGGATGACGAAGTCGCCAGTAACGCCGAGGAAGCAGGAATTAAACCAAGTGCTCGGCGGGATCGCAAAGAGTCCGTTCTTCTGCGGCTGACATCCCGAGCCGACATCGGTGCAGACGCTGGGGCCGTTGGTCGGGCTGGGGCTGTTCGCGAACTGAAAGCTCACGACAAACCGCTGGCCATTTGTGACCGGGATGCTGATCGGAATGGTCTGCTGTTCGTCTATGTAGCGGAACTCGTTGATGACATTGTCAGTCATGACTGGGCCTTCGAGCGTCAGCAAAATGGGGCCGGGTGTCGGAAAGGTGCCGTTGGCGTGGATGGTGATACTCTCTTCAAGGCTCTGGCCGGTCGTGCCGGAGAGCGATCGCCAGAGGATTTGTACGGCGACGATGTTGCCGCCGCAGGGCGACGTGAGCCAGGCGGCCGCGCGCTCGTTGGCGACGAAACCGGCCTGCACGTTGACGCTCCCCGGCGCGTCGAAACTGTCATTGCGGACGACGACTTCCTGTGCGCGAGCCGCATGAACGCTCATCGCCAACAGGACCACGACGACGCTTCCGAACGGAACTCCGATCTTGGATCGCATTCTAATCACCCTCGAGTGCCTTCGAACCTTGGACGGGGAGTAAGAGTCTCGAACCACCCACTTACCTAATTGTTACAGAAAGGCAGTGAGAATTCAATGGTCAGAGGGATTGAAATCTCGTCGAACCCCTTGTGGCGCTGTGTGTTAATGCGAGGTTTCCCGGCCGCAAGCGCCTGATTGCAATTGAGAATGCTCTCAAAGCCGCGATCGAAGCTGCTTGAGAAATCCGATCAGCACGGGGCGGGGAAGAACAGGCAGGCCGTAGGCGTTGGAATCGTCACGGGCGATTTCATCGAGGGCCACCATGGCGGCGTTCTTGTTCTTCGCAAGCTGGGTCGCGTACTCATCGGCCTGTTCGAGCTTGCCGGCGCTCATGGCGTCGACGAAGCGAACGATGAGCAGGGCGACTTCCTTGGACGTGACCGCACTGCGGGACGCGGAGGTTCCCGCCTCCGCGGCGGAGGACCGCCGGGCGCCGGGTGAGGCGGTACCGCCTGCGCGGGCCGCAGGTTTGCCGCCGGCTTCTCCGGGAATGTTTCGTTCATGCAGAAGGCGTCGCTGGTAAGCTGCGTCTTCCAGGGCCGCCTGCTTGCGATGCTGTTCTTCGGCTTCGTCGATCGGGGCGAGGTCGAGTTCGTCTTCTTCTGCGACGGGCCGCGGGATGTAATTGACGCCCTGGCAATGCGGACACTTGCCCATCTTTCCGGCGGCTTCATCGGGCGCTTTGATGAGGTGATTGCAGTGCGTGCAGTGGATTTCAATCGGCATGGGCAGTGACCTGCCTTCAGGCGTCGTCCGGGCCAGCGCCGCGAGCGGGTGCTCCCCACGAAGCGCCCTCGCGCGACTCCCTGGCCCGCCAGATCAATCGTATCGGGACTTCCTCGAAGGGTAAAGCCTCGCGGATGCGCTTCTCCACGAAGCGGCGGTATTGCTCCTTGATCAGCGCCGTGTTGTTCACAAACAACACGATGGTCGGCGGGGCCACGGAAATCTGCGTCGCGTAGTACAACTTGGGCTGACCGCCGTGCTTGCCGGCCATCGGCTGTTGCGCGGCGACGGCTTCTTCGATGACGCGATTGAGCTGGCCCGTTGTGACGCGCTGCCGCGCCTGATTGAAGAGCGACTGCGCGAGTTCAATGGTCGATCGAATGTTGCGACCGGCGACAGCGGTTGTGAAGGCGATGGGAGCGTAGGCCATGTGGGGCATGGTCTTGGAGAGGTATTCGCCGTAGGCCTCGGCGTCGGCCCGGCCTTTGGCGAGGTCCCACTTGTTGACCACCAGCACGCAGGGCTTGAACTCTTCGACGATGAAACCGGCGAGCTTTTTGTCCACGTCGCTGATGGGAACGGTCGCGTCGATCAGGAAGAGCGCGACGTCGCTGCGTCGGATGGAGGCGAGGGCGCGGCTGTAACCGTAAAACTCGACATCTGTCTTGTGTTTGCCCTTCTTCATCAGCCCGGCGGTGTCGATGGCGAGGAATTCGCGGCCGTCGAGGTTGACGCGCACGTCGATGCTGTCGCGCGTGGTGCCGGGGACTTCGGAGACGATGACGCGTTCCTCGCCGGCCAGGGCGTTGATGAACGTACTCTTGCCGACGTTGCGCCGTCCGACGAGGGAGAGCTTCATCACCGGGTCGGGGGCTTTGTCGGCTGCGAGATCGCCGACGCGCTCGAGAATCAACTCCATCAGTTCGCGGCGATGGCGCGCGTGCAGTGCCGACACGCAAAAAGGATCGCCGAACCCCAGCGCGATGAAATGCCCGGCGAGGTGCTCGATGGCTTCGGTGTCGGCCTTGTTCGCGACGAGCTGCACCGGTGTCTCAATGCCGCGCAGCATCCGGGCGACTTCCATGTCCAGCGGGGTGATCTCGGCGCGAATGTCAACGACGAACAGGATCAGCGCGGCGCCGCCGATGGCGAAGCGGATTTGCTGCTCGACGTGCTCCGTGAGGTTGTCCTGATCTTCGATCCCGTAACCGCCGGTGTCGATCAGCTCAAAGTAGCGGTCATCCAGATCGCAGACCGCCGAGACGCGATCGCGCGTGACGCCGGGGGTGGGGTCGACAATGCTGATGCGGCGGCGCGCCAGCAAATTCAGCAGCGAGCTTTTGCCGACGTTCGGCCGGCCGACAATGGCAACCACGGGAAGCGACATGTCGGGATTGTAAGGGCGATGCGCAACAAAAGGGGGATGGCCCGTTGTGGCGAGTCACGGCCGGGATGTTGGCGCGCTGGTCGTCGCAGGCGCGCCGCCGGCCCGAAGCCGTGCAAGGCGCTGGGTCGCTTCGGCGTGGTCTGGCTGCAATCGCAGGACCGATTGCAGTTCGGCGGCTGAATCGGCAGCGCGGCCCATCCCCTCAAGCAACAGCGCACGATTGAATCGACCGACGACGTAGTCGGGCTTGATTTGAATGGCGCGGTCGAGGCATTTCAGGGCGTCGCCGTCGTTGCCCAGCGCTGCCATGACCGTGGCGAGGTCGTTGTAGGCTTCGGCGTGGTCGGGCCTCGCAGCGATGGTACGGCGGAAGAATTCTCCGGCGGCCGGGAGGTTGTTCATGAAGAAATGGGCGCGGCCGATGCCGTAGAGCGTCTCGGCGGAATGGGGCTGTAATTCGAGCGCGCGGGTGTAGGTCGCCAGGGCTTCGGGGAAGCGGCCGACGGCCTCGAAGGCGGAGCCGAGGCGGCGGAGGCAGGTCGGGAAATCGGGCTGGGCTTTGAGAACCGCCTGGTAGTGCGGAATGGCATCCGAGGGGCGATTAAGTGCCATGAGCGCGTCAGCGAGGCCGAAGTGAGCTTTGAGATGGCGCGGGTTGATCGCCAGCGCGCGCTCATAGTGCGGAATGGCCTCGGCGTGTCTGCGAGCGAGCGAGAGAATGTCGCCGTAGTTTGTGTGCGAAGAGGGGAGATCGGAACGGGCTTCGAGCACGCGCCGCGCGTGATCGAGGGCGGTGGTGGTGTCGCCTCGCTCGGCAAGCGTTTTGGCCAGATTGCCGTGGGCCATCCAGCAGTCAGGGTTGTGGGCGAGTGTGTGTCGCCAGAGCGTTTCAATGTCGCGATAGATTCGCGATTGGCGAAAGGTGAGCGTGCCAAACGTTGTGAGCAGGGCGATTACGACGAGGCTTAGCGTGCGCACGTTCACTCGGCCGTTGGCCTGGGGGCGGGCGAAGATTCGCGGGAGGGCGGCAGCGATGAGCGTGAGCGGGCCGATGGCGGCGAGGTATTGGAAGTGGTCGGCGACAAATGAGAATCGCATGGGGTAAACGTTGAAGAAGCCCAGCGCGGGAAAGAGCGTGCCGCCGAAGAAAAGCGCGGCCGTGAGCGGGCCACGACCAATGCGATGGCGCAGGTGGAACAGCGCGGCGAGTAGAACTAGGGCGGCGATGGGAAATGCGTATTGCCAAACCTCCGAATCGTCAATCGTCCAGCGCGGGTAGATGAAGACGAGCGGATGGGGCCAGAGCAGTTTGCCAAGGTAGAACCAGCAGGCGCGCCCGGCGATGAGAATGCGATCGGCGATGGAAAAGTTCCAGTCCGTACCTTCCGCGCCGACTTCGGAGCGTTCCATCCAGGCGGTGAGCGCGGCGGCGGCGACGGCGAGTGCGAACATCGGCAGCGTTGGGGCGGTCTGCCGGCGCGTGAGCCTGCCGGTCTTCCACCACACAACAAGGAGCAGGGCGGCAGGAAGTGATGCGGTGACGGTCTTGCTAAGCAGGGCACAGAGGAACAAGGCGAGTGCGAGGAAATAAGGTGCGTGACCTGGGGTCCTGTTTGTCGTTGCAGCCTGCTGCGAGCCGGTCGAGGGGGCTCTTTCGAAATCACCTCGGCGCTGCATCCAATGAATGAAAAAATACGCGGCGGAGAGATAAAAGAGCCCCGACAGAACATTCTTGCGCTCCGTGACCCATGCCACCGATTCGACGCAGACGGGGTGCAGCGCGAAGAGCGCGACGGCGAGCCATGCGCCGCGAAGTTGCAGGCGGCGCAGGAGTTGCCAGAGAACGATGGCGTTGGCCGCGTGGAGGAGAATGTTGACGGCGTGGTAGCCGACCGCGTTGAGACGATAAAGGCGGTACTCGATCCAGAACGATGTATGAACGAGCGGGTAGTATTGCGGGGTCGCGCCGATGTCGAACCAGATTCGCTTCAGGCCGTCGGGCGTGCGCAGCACCGGGTTCTGCGTGACGTAATGGTCGTCGTCCCAGATGAAGTCGGCCGTGAATGCGGGCAGGTATGCGACGATCACGAGCGCAATCAGCAGCGGCCCGGCGAACCAGGGGCTGGGTGCGATGTGCGTCGTCGTGGGCTTCGCCATGCCGGGATTGTGCCCGAAGTGCGGGCCTATTGCGCGATGGGCAGGCGAAGATCGGCGGAATTGAAGAGCGCTTCGAAAGCGTAGCCCGCGCTGCGGATGTTGTCGGCGGCGCCCTGGCCGCGATCGACCACGGCGACGATCTTCTCAACGGTCGCGCCGGCGGCGGAGATGTCGCGCGCGGCTTCGAGGACCTGCCCGCCGGTCGTGGCGATGTCCTCCACGAGAAGGACCACATCGCCGGGGTTGAGCCGGCCCTCGTGGGTCTTGCCCGTGCCGTAGTCTTTCTTGGCATTGCGCATGATGACGAACGGCTTGCTGGCGGCCATGGACGCGGCGGCAGCGAGCGCGACGCCGCCCAGCTCCGCGCCGGCGATCAAAGTGGTTCGCGGTGTTGCCTTCTGCGCGAACATCCGCCCGAGTTCGGCGAGGATGTCGGGCTGCGTTTCGAAGAGATACTTATCCACGTAGAAGTTGGACTTCTTGCCGGAGCGCAGCGTGAATTCGCCTTCGAGGTAGGCGACGGCCCGGATTCGTTCCGCGAGTTCCTGTTTTGTCATGTTCGGCTCCGGCCATGGGAGCGGGTCGTCGAGGTGGAGCCCGCTCCGAACGGCGTCAAACGTTGATCTGTGGCTTGCGCCGCGCGATTTCGATGAACTTTTTCTTCAGCGGGGTGATGACCTTCTTGAGAAACTCATCGACCTGTTTCGGTGCGAGGCCGACGTGCCGCGCGGGATCGAGGATGGAATCCAGCCGAACACCGGCGAACGCGGGGTCGCCGCTGATGCGACGCAGGAGATCGTTGGGCCGGCCGCGCTGCTTGACTTCAAAGCCGGCGGCGTGTGAATGGCGGCGAAGTTTTTCGTGCAAGGCCTGGCGGTCGCCGCCCTTGGCCGATGCGGCGAGCAGAATTTCCTCGGTGGCGATGAAAGGCAGTTCGGCGTCGACGCGCGCGGCGATGACCTTCGGATTCACGACGAGGCCCGCGGCGACGCGCGCGACGATCTGCAGCATGCCGTCGGTCGCGAGGAAGGCTTCGGGAATCAGCAGGCGCTTGTTGCTCGAGTCGTCGAGCGTGCGCTCGAGCCACTGCTCGGCGGCGTTCAGGTGGGCCGACTGCGACAGGCTGATGACGAATCGTGCCAGTCCTGTGGCACGTTCGCAAAGCATGGGGTTGCGCTTGTAGGGCATGGCCGAACTGCCGATCTGGGCCGACTCGAACGGCTCTTCCATTTCCTTCAGTCCGGCAAGAAGGCGCATGTCGTTGGCGAATTTGTGGACCCCCGCGGCGATGTTTGCCAGCGTGGAGATGACCTGGGCGTCCAGCTTGCGCGAGTAGGTCTGGCCGGTGACGGGCTCGCAATCGTCGAACAGCAGCTTCTGTGCGACGAGTTGCTCAAGCCGGCGGACCTTGGCGGCGTTGCCCTTGAACAGACCCAGAAAACCCGCCTGCGTGCCGGTCGCTCCGCGAATGCCGCGAAAGGGCATGCCGTGCCGCTGACGCTCGACCTCGTTCAGATCGCGCACGAAGTCCCAGCACCAGAGGCAGATGCGCTTTCCGATGGTTGTGAGCTGCGCGGGTTGGAAGTGCGTGTAGCCCAGGCAGGGCAATACGCGATGCTTCGCCGCCTGCTCCGCGAAGCGGTCGATGATTTCCAGCAGCCAGCTACGAATGATGCGCAGCCCCTGGCGCATGATGATCAAGTCGGCGTTGTCGACGATGTCCATGCTGGTCGCGCCGAGATGCAGGATGCCGCGGGCCGAAGGCGCCTGGTCGCCGAAGGCGTGAAGATGCGCCATCACGTCGTGCCGCAGGCGCTGCTCGTGCCTGGCGGCGGCGTCGAAATCGACGTCGTCGGCCGCCGCGCGAAGCGCACGAATCTGCTTTTCCGTGATCGGCAGGCCAAGTTCCCGCTGGGACTCCGCGAGGGCGATCCATATCTGTCGCCATGTGCGGACGCGATGCACGGGGGAGAAGAGCGCGATCATGTCGGCCGAGGCGTTGCGCGCGACCAGCGGGCTTTGATACACGTCGCCGCGCTGCGACGATCGGCCGCGTTGACGACGCTTTGTCTTCATGGGGTGCGGGGCTTGAGGTCCAGAAGCTTGTGGAGGTAGGCGTGGTATTGCTTTTCGAAGCCGTCGATGTCTTCCGTAAGGTAGGCGCGGAAGATGGCTTCACCGGTGGACATACGCGCGTCGGTGTCGGCGGCGAGGTAAGCGCGGGCCTTGCGATCCATGTCTTCGGTGCCCAACTCGTTCAGGAGTTGTCGGAACGCATCGCGGTAGAGGTTGCTCTGCGAGTCGTCCATTAGAAAAAGAACGAGCGACCATTCCTGTGCGTAGTAATTCTGAACGTGGGTTGAGTTCTGCTGGACGGCAATGCCGGCATTGGTCGAGAGGATTTCGCGAAGGGGAATAAGCGTCTGCGCCGCCAAGGCTTCGCGCAAGGCCGGGATTCGAAGCGTGTTCTTCTCGGGTTTGAACAGGGCACGATTGGCTGTGTCGACGTCAAAGGACTCGAAGTAGCAGGCGAGGCCTTCGTTCAGCCATGCCGGAATGTTGATCCCGCGCGTGACCTCCAGGTACTGGTGCAGGCCTTCGTGGGCAAGGATCGAGAGGCTGGCTCGCTGCGAGGAGTAATGCGAGATGGTGACCCCGCGTTCGGAAAAGCCGCCGGAGCGGATTTTTTTGTAGGTCGGGGCGCGGGGCCCGGTGAACTCCTCCGTGAAGCGCTCCCAATGCCAGCGCGTGCCGAAGAAGTACGTCGGCAACGGTTTATCGAGGCTGTGTTGCGTGGGGATCACCTTCTCGTAGGCATCCCAGCAGGACTCGAGAAACGTCGGCAAGGCATTGACGAAGCGCTCATTCTTGCAAGTTGTATAAATGACATAGTGCGACGAGGTGAGTTGCTTGCCCGGCGTGCCGAGGTAGGTCCAGTCCTCGGTCTTGAAGACGACAGGCTCCGGCGGCGAGAGTTCGGAGCAGGCTGCGCCGAGCAGCGCCGCGCCCGCGCAGGCCATCATCGCGAAAAAGCGGTGACGAAAGTGGACGGAGGTGGGCGCTCGAATCGCTTCCATGCGTCGCTATGCTAGAAGACGCGCGGCCTTGCCGCAAGCGCGCGCGACATGACCGATGGACTTGGCGCGACGGCCCTCTCGACGGCCTCGCGCAACGCTCCTATCATCACCGGTCCGGTTGAGCGGGGCGACGGCTCATCCGTTACAAGGGCGATTCCCATGGCGCAGCAATCCGGTTCATCGGTTGAAAAGGTCATCATCATCGGCTCCGGCCCCGCCGGCTGGACGGCCGCGATCTACGCGGCGCGGGCGAATCTGTCTCCGCTTGTGTTCGCCGGTCGGCCCAAGAGTACGCCGTCGCTGATGCTTCCGGGTGGGCAGCTCATGCTGACGACCGAAGTGGAGAATTATCCCGGCTTCCCCGAGGGCATCATGGGCCCCGTGATGATGTCAAAGTTCGAACAGCAGGCCGTGCGGTTCGGCACGCGCATCGTCACCGACGACGGCCTGAACCCGGATGTGTCCAACCCGGACGACGGCCATTCGTCCAAGTACCAGGACTGCAAGTCGGTGGATTTCTCGACGCGGCCGTTCAAGGTGATCGCCGAGGACGACACGGTTTATCGCGCGCACAGCGTCATCGTCTCGACGGGGGCGACAGCGAACTGGCTGGGGCTGGAGAATGAACTTCGCCTCGCGCGGAGCGGCGGGGGCGTGAGCGCGTGTGCCGTGTGCGACGGGGCCATCCCGATTTTTCGCAACAAGGAGCTGGCCGTCGTGGGCGGGGGTGACTCGGCCGTGGAAGAGGCGTCGTACCTGACGAAGTACGCCAGCAAAGTGCACATGATCCATCGACGCGACGCGCTTCGGGCGAGCAAGATCATGGCCAAGCGTGCCCACGACAACCCCAAAATCGTTTTTCAGTGGAACAAAGCCGTCGTCGATGTTCTGGGCGATGCCATGATCTCCGGGCTTCGGCTCAAGGACACGCAGACCGGCGAGGAGAGCACGCTGCCGGTCGGTGGGCTGTTCATCGCCATTGGTCACACGCCGGCGACGGGATTCCTGAACGGGCAGCTTGATCTGGATGCGAAGGGCTACATCAAATTGAAGGACGCGTATCGCTCAACGACGAACATCGAAGGCGTCTTTGCAGCGGGCGATTGCGTGGACAGCGTCTATCGGCAGGCGGTGACCGCCGCGGGGATGGGCTGCAAGGCTGCGATCGACGCCGAGCGCTGGCTGGCGGATCAGGGCGTGCATTGAACCGGCGGTAAGGGTCGCCCTAGAACGCCTTGATGCGGAGCTGGCCTTTCTTGGCGAGGTCGAGTACTTCGCGCATGTCGTCCATCATCTTGGTCATACGGCGGAAAGTCAGCAGCATTTCCTCATAGAGACGGTTGTCGTTCATCATCAGGCCGACGGTGCCCTTGCCTTCGTTCATCCGCGCCAGGGCCGTGTCCATGTGCGACGCCACGGATGACATCTGCTCCGCGACGGTCGTCAGCTTCTGCAGAAACACCGTCGCCTGCGCGGCGGCCTGCTTGCCCTCGCTTGTGAACGCTCGGAGATCTTCCGTGACCTTGACGCCCGATTCGGTCATGGTGCGCGCATTGGCGACAGCCGCCTTGATGTTGGCCTGATTTTCGGCGTCGCCGGCGATGGCGTCGATGGATTTGAGCGCTGCGTCGAGCCGCTGCACGACCGTGTCGATGTTGGCGTTGACGGCCTTGGCATCTACGTCGGTCAGCTGGCGTGACTCAAGCATTCGGGCGAGGTTGTCGGCAACGGGTTTGAGCGACGCCGCGAGATCGCCGATGTCGGCCGTCGCCTTTTCGAGCGTCATTTGCGTTTGCTTTGGAATGATCGAATCGAGTGGGTTCAGGGTTCGACCGAGGATCTCCGCCGTGCCGTCGGTCGGCAGGTGCCGCGTGTCGCCTGGGTCCTTGATCTTGAGTTGGAGCACGGGGCGGCCAAAGCCCATGATGTTGGACGTGACACCAAGTTCGCAGGCCGCCGGCAGGGCAAAGTCCTTGAGCGCCGCAATGACGACGACGACGCCCTTCTCCAGCCGCTGGGGATCGACGAATCGCACGTCGACCGTCTCGCCGACGCGCTTGCCGCCGAGCGTGACACTCTGACCGGGCTGGACGCCGACCACGCCATCGGGGAAGACGGCGTTGACCGTGTAGGTGTCGGCGAAGAAGGACCGTCCGCCTCCGAAGGCGAAAACCATCGCCGTGAGAATGAGAATTCCCGTCAGGACGAAGAATCCGACAATCACGTTGTAACCGGCTTTTTGAGTCATGGTGTTGTCCTTGCGGTCGTCAGTGGTCAGTGGTTAGTGGCTGGTAAGGTGCGTTCTCGACGCACCAAGAAGATTCCACAAATCTCTCCCATCACATGTCCAGCGCTTTCAAATCCTGCTCATCCGCTTTGCCGTCAACGAATCGACGCACGCGGCGATCATCGCACGACTTGAACCACGTCGCGTCGGCGTCGGCGATGATCTTTCCGTGGTGCAGCATGATGATCCGGTCCGCGACCTTGTACGCGCTGGTCATGTCATGCGTGACCACAAGGCTTGTCACGTTCAGTTCGCGGTTGAGCTTGATGATCAACTCGTTGATGACATCGGCGCGAACCGGGTCCAGGCCGGTCGTCGGTTCGTCGTACAGCACGACCTCCGGCGAGAGCGCGATCGCGCGGGCCAGGGCGACACGTTTTTTTTGACCGCCCGAAAGCTCCCCGGGCCGTCGCGATTGCAGACCGTCCAACCCGACCATTCGCAGTTTCTGCGCCACCAGTTCGTCCAGATCATTGGGCGCGAGGTTCTGATCGCCGTGTTGAATGATTGGGAAGGCGACGTTCTCCGCGACGGTCATGGAGTCAAACAGCGCGCCCATCTGGAACAGGAACCCAAAGCGCTTGCGCGACTCCACCAGCTCCTGCTCGGACAGGTCGTCGATCCGGCGACCGTGAAAATGGACCTCTCCCGAGTCGGGCCGCAGCAGGGCGACGAGGTGCTTGAGCAGGACGCTCTTGCCGGTGCCGGATTCGCCGATGACGACGGTTGTCTTTCCACGGGCGATCGACAGGTTGACGCCGTCCAGCACGGTGAGCGCGCCGAATCGCTTGCTGACGCCTCGCAGCTCGATGATCGTCTCGGAGTGATTTCCGGAATCGGTGGTCATCGGCGCGTCCCGTCAGATCAGCGGGCGGAAACCCCACAGCTTGATGCTGATGGCCTGGAGGATTTCGGCCAGCACGTAGTCCAATGCGAGAATCGCCACGAACGACGCGACGAAGGCCTCGGTGCAGGCGCGGCCAACGCCCTCGGCGCCCGCGCGGCAATTGAACCCCTTGTAACAACTGATCAGGCCCAGGGCCGAACCGAAGAAGAAGCCTTTCAGCACGCCGCTGAAAATGTCATAGTTCGCAACGGCTGCGGCGGTGTTTTCCCAATAGGGGCCGCTGTCAACGCCGCGCTGGATGACCGAGATGAACCAGCCGCCGATGGAACCGGTCAGATCGGCGTACAGCGTGAGAATCGGCGCGAGCAGAAAACACGCCAGCACGCGCGGCGCGACGAGATACCGAACCGGGTTGATGCCCATGCTGCGCAGCGCGTCGATCTGCTCGGTGACGTTCATGGTGCCCAGTTCGGCGGTCAGCGCGCCGCCGATGCGCCCGGCGAGCATGATTCCGGCCAGCACGGGGCCCAGCTCGCGCACGACGGAGAGGTTCACGACTGACCCCATGCGGTCTTCCAAGCCGGCAGCCATGAACTGCTCGATGGCCTGCACCGCGAGGACCATTCCGACAAACGCACCGGTGATGAGCACGACGGGAAGCGAGCGGTAGCCGACTTCGTACATCTGGGGGATGAGCAGGTTCCACTGTTGCCGCTCGAAGAGACCGCGGAACATCCAGCCGAAGGAGCGCAAAGAGAAGACTGTGAAATCGCCGAGGTTTTCGGCGGTCTGCATCAACTGTCCAAAAGCGCGGCGGCCGGCGGATGGTGCGACACTGGACACGGGCAGATGCTCCCTCATCAGGCCCGCAAAGCAGGCGGACCGCTTTCTAACCGGGTTATTACCGGGCTGTCAATTGTCGGGGAATCTAACGCCAAGTGTTTTACGCGGGAAGGGTTAAGGCGCTGCATGAGGCCTAAGGGGACTTTCAGTAAAGACCGGCAGCCTTGGCGGCATCCGCGGAGAAGCCGACGATCAGCGTATCGCCGCAGACCATTGCCGGGGCGCGAAGGTTGCCCGTGGGGCCGAGCAGGGCGGCGAGCAGCTCCTTACGAGGCGGGGGGTTGGACATGTCGAAGGCAAGGAGCGACTTGCCCTTGGCGACGATGATTCGCCTGGCGGCGCGCGCCAGGCGCAGCGCCTCCGCCGGGCCGAATCGTTCCTTTCGAGCGTCGACCTGCTTCGCGGGGGTGAGTTGGTTCTTCGCAAGGAACCCTTGCGACTTCGCGCAGCCCGTTCAGTTCGCGCGATGGTAGTACCAGTCAATGGTTCGTCGGGGCATGGTGTGTCTCCGAGGCTCGCGATTTCGCATTGCAGGTCAATGCTACCGGCGGGCATTGCCCACCGATTGATTCAGAGAGCCATTGTGTTGTTGGTGGGCGGTGCCCACCCTACGTGTTCCCTATTTGCGCGCATAGCGTTGGCGCGCGTCCGGCATACAATTCCGCCATGTTCGACTTTGTTGATTTACCCGACCGTGTGCGAATCGGCAAGGACGTGTACATCGCCCCAACGGCCTACATCGGCGGCGAAGTTACGATCGGCGATCAGTCGACCGTCATGCACCACGTGGTGATTCGCGGCGATGTTTCGGCGATCACGGTCGGCCGGCGCGTGAACGTGCAGGACGGCACGGTGCTGCACACCAACCGCGGCGTGCCGATGGACATCGAGGACGAGGTCAGCATCGGCCATCGCGCGGTGGTGCATTGCCGTCGGGTCGGCGCGGGGACGCTGATCGGCATCGGCGCGATTGTGCTGGATGATTGCGAGATCGGGCGCGGTTGCCTGATTGCGGCTGGGGCGCTGCTTCCGCCAAGAACGATTGTTCCCGACGGCAAGGTCGTCATGGGGGCGCCGGGCCGGGTCGTACGCGATTTGAAAGACGAAGAGAAGCTGTACCTGCGCGAAGTCATCGAAAGCTACGTTCATCTCGGTCGGCTGCACGGAAGCGGGACGTATCCCAATCGCGCGTGCCCGTGACAGTGGCGACTCGTTCGCAACGCAATTAGATTGTGGGCGTGAACCCGTCCGTCACTCTCGTCATTCCCGGTCGAAACTGCGCCGGCACGTTGCGGCCTTGCCTCGAAGCAATCGCGCAAATCGCGGCCGACGGCACGTCGGGTCTGCGCGAAGTGATTTTCGTTGACGATGGATCGACCGACGAATCGGCGCGGATCGCGCAAGAGTTCGCGGCGCGGCTGGGCTGCCTGCGCGTCGTGACCGGCGTCGGCGGGGGGCCGGGCGCGGCGCGGAATCTTGGATGGCGCGCGGCGTGCCATCCGCTCATCTGGTTCATCGACTCGGATTGCGTGGCGGAGCCGGACGCGTTAGCGCGGTTGCTGCCTCACATGGACGATGCGAGCGTCGGGGGCGTGGGGGGCAGCTATGGGAACATGCGGCCGGACTCGCTGCTGGCGTGCCTGATTCACGAAGAGATCGTCGCGCGGCATCGGGCGATGAGGACGGATGTCAACTTTCTGGGCGGTTTCAATGTTCTTTATCGACGCGAGGCGCTGGACCGCGCAGGCGGTTTTGATGAGCGGTTTTTCAACGGACCGGGATCGCCTGGGGCGGAGGATGCCGAACTGTCGTTCCGCGTGGCGACGTTGGGGTATGCGCTGCGCTTCGAGCTGGAATCGCGAGTGGGGCATTTTCATCCGACGAGCCTCGGTCGGTACCTGCGCGCGCAGCGGCATCACGGCTACTGGCGCGTGTTCCTGCATATGCGTTATCGCGACCGGGCGGCCGGTGATGATTACAGCAAGTGGACGGATCACGTGCAGCCCCCGCTGGCGCTGTTGATGATCGTGGCGACTCTTGTCTTTATCGCAAGCCAATTTCCGGGGTGGCCCGGGCATGTCGCAGGTTCGTCAACCGGCGTGCTGGAAAGTGCCTCGGACAAGGTACGGTTGATCGGTCCGGCGGCGGGCTGGATGGTTGTGATCTGTGCAATGCTGTTGGCGGTCGTTCAGATTCCCCTGACCTTGCGACTCGTCCGGCATGTTGGGAAGTGGTCGCACGTGGCCTTCGCGCCGTTGGGATTCGTCCGGGCGATGTGGCGTGCCGTGGGCATGGTGCAGGGCATGCTGGCGTATCCGTTTCGCGGGCCGCGGCGAGTGGGGGGCGATGGGTCATGATGCATGCATCGCTTCTGTTCTGGATCGCCCTGGCACTGCCGGGCTTCGCGGTTGTTCGGAGGTGGGATAGCGAATCGCTTCGAAGCGGCTTGCTGGGAACGCTCGGGCTTTCTTACCTCGCCACGTTTGCCGTGCTGACCGCTGTCGTCATCCCGCTTTATGTGATCCGCGCGCCGCTGGGCGTCTTCAGCGGAGCTATTGTTGTGCTGGTTGCCGCATCGATTGTGGACCTGACACGTCGCGGCGGTTGGAAAGACGGCTGGCGTTTGATGAAAGAAGCACGCGGCGTTCCGCTTGTCTTGGTGCTCGTCGCGCTGGCGATCGACGTTCGGAACGGCGGATTTCTTGGCGGCGATGCGGTGATTCATCTGTCCCGCATTCGACACCTGATCGATCACGGCCTGTCGAACCGCGACCCGTTCGTTGCGGGTGATTACTTCTTCCCGGTTTATCACACGAACATCGTGCACGCACTGTATGCGTCGGCATCGCAGTTGACTGGTGTGCCGCACCTGGAAGTCTGGGCTGCAAGCTGCGCTTGGGCCAAGCTCTTGATTATTACAGGAGTCTATTATTTGGCCTGGGTGGTTTTTTCCGATCAGGTCTGTGCCTGGCTGGCGGCCTTGTTCTGCATCGTCGCGCGCGGCCCGGTGACGTTTTCGATGTATCCCAACCAGCTCGCACCGTACTGGCTGCTGCCGATGGCGATCGCACTGGCGATCCGAGCGACCGGGCCGATCGTGCGAAGCCGCGACGCGGTCGGACTCGGCGCGACGGTCTTGGTCATCGGCTCGATGCACGGGCTGTATGCTGCCTTCGCGGTCATGGCGGCCGGGCCGATTCTGGCGTATTCGCTGGTGCGGCACATTTGGCGTCGCACCGGCCGCGCGGTGCCGACGGCGGCGTACCTGCTCGCGCTGGCGGTCGGCTTGCCATTCGGACTGATATCGAAGCTGAAGACGGCGACGGTTCAGGAAAAAATCAAAGTGTATGACATCACGCCGGAGCCGTCGGGCGATTACGTGCAGACGGCCGGCGACGGATGGGTGCGGCGGATTGAATCGCTGCCTGCGTTCCTGGGCGGATCGAATCGTGGATCGGCGGTGCTGGTCGCGGCGATTGGTTTGTCCTTTCTGACGGGGTGGGCGGTCGCCGCGCGCGTGCTGTTCGTGCTTTCGGTGCCGGTGATCGCGACGGTGATGCTGTTTGTGCCGCCGCTATGCACGTTGCTGATGCGCGTGTTCGGTGAGGAGTGGGTTGTTTCGCGGTATGAGATCGTTACCTCGCTGGCGTTCTATGTGCTGGTTCCGGGCGGTGCGGCGCTGGTGCTGCTGCGCTGGCAACGCGGTGCACTGATTCGTGCGGGACTTTGCGCCGCGACCCTTGCGGGTGCGTGGTGCCATACGAACTATGAGGAGCCGTGGACGTGGAGGGACGCGCTTCGGCTGGCGATGAGACCCACGGCGGAGCGCGAACATACCCTGCGAGAATTGATGCAAATCGGCGAACTGGTCCGCCGCAACGTGCCGCGCGGGGCGGTTGTCTTGAGCGAGCCAATGGCGTGCCTGTGGTTCACGATGTCGGCCGACTGCCGGATCATCGCATCGCCCAGCGCGTCGAACGGCGTTCCTGAACTCGACAGGCGTCTGAAAGATCTGTACGACATGCTGCAACCGGGGACGGACTGGCAGCGTCGGCGCGACATGCTCATCCGTTACAACGTGCAGTATTTCGTGCCGACGACCGGCGTGAACGCCGACTGGGTCCGGCCGCACATCGCAGCCATCACGCAAACGGGCGAGCTGACGTTTATTCGACTTAAGCTTTAGGAATGCGGCGAGACGTTTCGATCTGAATGCGGCGCATTGTGCGCAGTTCGGTACTCCTCAAATCGGCAGCCGCTCAGTCCTGCGAGAATTCCCAGCCCGTAAGCGATGTGGCGATAGCCGGTGACGCGAAGGTGTTTGCCGGCCACGAGTCCTGCCGCCGATTGCCCCGCACCGATGGCAAGCCACGCCAGCGCCTTACAGAAAAGAATAGCGTTCGTTCGCAACGTATTGCCATCCAGATCGCGCGCGACGAGCACGCCGGCGTTTCCCGTGCGAAACATGCGGCGGACCAGCCAGCGGGCGTTGGTGCGCTCGGGCGGAATGAACTCCAGCACTTCGGCCTTCTGCGACCAGACGATCTTACAGCCGGCGCGGTGCAGTCGCGTGAAGAATTCGCTGTCGCTGCCGCCGATCAGGCCGTAGTGCTCGCCGAAGCGGTGACCGCCCTCGCGGCAGAGCGACGCCCGCCAAAGGACGCTGCCGCCGAAGGCGTAGTCGAGTCGCGCGCCGTCGGGATGCGTGCGCGGCTCGAAGAACCGGCCGCGAGCGACCCAATCCGGCGGAGTGTGCTCGAACTGGGGATAGACAGGGCCCGCAACGACATCGGCTGCGTGATCGCGCTGGATTCGAAGCATCTCGTCGAGCCATGATGGTGCGGGCTGTTCGTCGTCGTCGATGAGGGCTAGGTTATCCAGTGCGGGGTCGGTTGCCAGCGCGAGCGCGATGGCTGCATTGCGCGCGGGAGAGATGCCTCGCCGCGACTCCGACCCGTAGTGAATCGGCCATCGAAGCAGCGGCCGCAATGCGTCACAGGTCGCGCGGCCCGATTCTTCCGCGTCGTTATCCAACACGACCAGTCGAACGATCGGCGGCGCGTCCTGGAAGACTTGCTGATTGAGCGCGAGCAACAGTCGCCGCAATCCGTCGGGCCGGCGGCAGGTGGTGATCATCACGGCGACGATGGGCGTCATGCGAATGAATCGTACGCGCGCGGCCAGTGCTTTGGTAGGCAGCGCGACGGGGGTTATCATCGACGCCATGAGCGGCGGCGAGGCAAGCGACATCCCCGAGGCATCGGTCGTGATCCCGACGTTCAATCGTCGCGCGGTACTCGAGCGATGCCTGACGGCCCTGGCGCGGCAGACGCACACCAATTTCGAAGTCATCATTGTGGACGACGGCTCGACGGATGACACCGTCGCCATGCTGGAACGGCAGCGCGTGGCCTATCCGGCATTGCGGCTGCGGTGGTTCGTGAACGAAACGAACCGGGGAGCCAATGCCAGTCGCAATCGCGGAACCGAGGCGGCGCAGGGAGGCATCGTGGCGTTTCTGGACAGTGACTGCGTGGCCGAGCCGGACTGGCTGGAGCGGCTACTTGAGGGTTTCGCACACGATCGAGTGGCGGCGGTGACGGGCCTGGTGCTGGATCTGAAACCGACGAATGTGTATGAACTGGCGTTCAAGGGGACCAATCGCGTGCACGGGCGCGGCGCGGCGAGCCGACTGGTAGGCGGGAACATGGCGGTGCGGCGCGAGTTGCTGCGGCGAATCAATTGGGACGAGGACCGCCGGTTTCAGGCGATGGAGCGCGCGGGGGTGCCGGATGTGACGAACTCGGGCGGTTGCGACGAAGAGGGAATCTTCCGGATTCTGAAGTGGGCGGGATTCGAGCAGCGCGTCGTGCCCGAAGCGCGCGTGCTGCACGAGCACACGTACGATCGCCGGTCGTTTTATCGACAGGCGTATTTCGGCGGCGGCTCGGCGGCACATTTCGTGTGGAAGTATCGCCTGTGGCATCGCATGGACATCGTGCCGATGATGGCGGCGTATATGCTGCTCCTCGGTGCCGTGGCGCTGCCCCGACTTGCGTGGGCTGCTGCGGCAATTCTGGCGACGTGGCTCGTAGCGGTGATCTACAACGAGTTGGCGCGCAAGGCCAAGACGCTTGGCGAGACTGTTCGCTCGCTGCCGTGGGTGATCGCGTACTATCATGTGCGTGCGTTTGCGTACGCGCGCGAGACGGTGCGGCTCTGGACCGGCCGAAGGCGGATCGTGCGAGTCTCAAGAGCCGATGCCGTGAGGCAACTCAACGAAGAAAGGCCGCTGCATGGCTGAAGCCGTGTACGATTCGATTGTCGCGATGCTCGAGGCGGCCGCCGTGCCGTATCGCGCCGTTCAGCACGAGCCGACGTTTACATCGGAGGAGTCGGCCCGGGCGCGGGGCGAAGACGTGCGAATCGGCGGCAAGGCGCTGCTCGTGAAGGCCGGCGACGTGTTTCGCCTGTTTGTGTTGAGCGCGGCGTTGAAGCTCGATGCCGACGCGCTCAAGCAGCGATTCGGCGTGAAGAAAACGCGTTTCGCCACGGCGGAGGAGTTGAAGGAACTGACCGGCCTCGTGCCCGGATCGGTGCCGCCGTTCGGGAAGCCGATCCTGCCGTTCGATCTTTTCATCGATGAGTCGATCACGCGGAACGAAAAGATCGCGTTCAACGCGGGCAGCCTGACGAATAGCCTGATTCTGGCGACGGCGGATTACCTGCGCGCGGCGCGAGGAGAAGTGTTCGCGTTTGGTCGCGCGGGGTAAGCATCATGGCTGCCAAAGGCCGCGGCCATGTCACCCGCTCAAGGCAAGTCGAGGAATCGTTACAACCTGCGAAATGCGTCGAGGGCGCGGTCGAGGTGTTCGCGTTCGTGTGCGGCGGAAATCTGCACGCGAAGGCGGGCTGTACCTTCAGGGACGACAGGGTAGCCGAATCCGATCACGAAAACGCCCAATTCCAGAAGGCGCTGGCTGGCGGCGATGGCTTTGGCGGTCGGGCCGAGGATGATCGGGGTGATGGCGCTGGGGCTGTTGATCGCTTCGAAACCGAGTTTGGCAAGCCCGTCGCGCAGGTACGCGACGTTCGCGCGGAGCTTGTCGATGCGCGACGAATCACGCATCAGGATGTCGATGGCTGCCTGGGCCGCGGCGGCCGACGCGGGGGGCAAGCCGTTGGAGAAAATCTGCGGCCGGCTCTTTTGTAGCATCAGTTCGACGAGGTTCGAACGCGAGGCGACGTATCCCCCGGCGGCGCCGCCCAGGGCCTTGCCGAGCGTGCCGGTCATCACATCGATCTTGCCCAGCAGGCCGTAATGCTCGGCGACGCCCTTGCCGGTCGGCCCGCAGACGCCGACGCCGTGCGAATCATCCACGACGAGCAGCGCGCCGTGTTCGATGCAGAGCCGGTGAATGACATCGAGCTTGGCGATGTCGCCCTCCATGGAGAAAACGCCGTCGGTGACCACAAGCTTGAGTTTCGTGGCGGCGTGTTCCTTGAGGGCGCTTTCCAGGCCGGCAACTTCGGAATGTTTATAGACGGCGGACTTGGACGCCTTGTTGATCTGCCGGCCGAGTCGGATCGCGTCGATGATGGACGCGTGATTCAGTTCGTCGCTGATCGCCACCACGCTGTCGCCGCCGATGGCCATGAGCGTGGCGATGGCGGCTTCGTTGGCGTTCCAGCAGGAGACGTAGGTCGTGGCGGCGTCGTTGCCGGAAAGGGCGGCGATGCGCTGCTCAAGTGTGCGGTGGTAGTCAAACGTGCCGCAGATGAAACGCACCGAGCCGGTGCCCGCGCCCCAGCGGCGCGTGGCCTGTTCGGCCGCCGCGACCACTTCGGGATGATTCGCCAGGCCGAGGTAGTCATTCGAGCAAAGGACCACGACCTCGCCCAGCCCGTCGATCCGCGAAACCGCGCCCATCGGCGCGAGCAGGTTGCGAAACGTTTTGAATTGCCCGGCAGCGCGGAGGTTGCCCAAATCGGCGTCGATGGCGTTCCAGAAGGGGGGCGTGCTCATGGCCGGACGTCGCCTGCGGGGCTACTCCACGTTGAGAATGACCTTGATCGCGTCGCCGGCGGCCATGGCCTTGAAGCCCTGCTCGAAATCGACGAGCGGGAACTCGTGCGTGATGATCGGCTTCATGCTCACGCGGCCGGAAAGAATCAATTGCTCGGCCTGGTACCAGGTCTCGTACATGCGTCGGCCGTTGATGCCGATGATGTGCGTGGCCTTGAAGATGACATGATCGTTGAAGTTGATCGGCACGGGGCCTTTGGGCAGGCCGAGGATCGCCATCGTGCCGCAGTTGCGCAGGACCGTGAGGGCGCCGTTGATGGCCGAGGTCGCGCCGCTCATTTCGCAGACGACTTCAGGGCCCAGGCCGTCAGTAAGCTTACGGACCTGCTCGACCCAGCCGTCGCCGGATGAGACGAGGCAATGATCCGCGCCAAGCTGCCGCGCAACGTCCAATCGGCGCTCATCAATGTCGGCGACGATCAGCCGCGACGCGCCGGCTGCCTTCGCCACGGAGACGGCCATTAGACCGATGATGCCGACTCCCGTGATGAGAACGCTCTTGCCCGAGACGCCGGCGGCCATGACCGTATGCACCGCGTTGCCGAGCGGGTCCATGATGGCGGCGACGTTGTCGGGGATGTTGTCGTGCAGCGGCCAGACGTTGGCGGCGGGAACCGCGAGGTATTGGGCGAACGTACCGTCGCGGTCGATGCCGATGATGCGAACCTTGTCGCAAACGTGCGCATTGCCGGTGCGGCAGGCCTGACACACGCCGCAATGGATGTGCCCCTCGACGCTCACGCGCCGGCCGACGGCGATGGAGTCGACCGATGAGCCGACGGCCGCGACCGTGCCCATCACTTCGTGCCCGATGACGATGCCGACCTTGACGCGCGACTGCGCCCACGGGCCCCACTCGAAGATGCCGCGATCGGTGCCGCAGATGCCGGCCTTGCGCACCTTGATCAGGACATCGTGCGGGCCGAGGGCGGGAATGGGGATGTCGGTGCAGTAGTCCAGCCCCACATCCGGGCGCGACTTTCGCAGGCCGACCATGAAGCCTTTTGCGGCGGGGGTTTGCACGGGTGACGGCCGGGTCAGGGTTGACATTTAGTTGCCAGTCTTTTTAGGTTCAGCCTGGGCGGCGGCCTGGCGCTGCTCGATGGAAGCGATGGACTCCAGCCGCTGCTGAAGCTCATCATACAGCACGTCCACCATCTTGTGACCGGCGCTGTCCTTGGCGTCGCCCGCGGAGCCGGCCCGCTTCATGACGCTGTCCAGCACCGTGTCGGCCGACTTCTGCTGATCCGCCGTGTATTTGAACCGCGTCGCGCATTGCTTCGCGAAGTCGGCCCAGGTGTTCGTCGCCGGGGCCGGCTTGATCTCACGCGGCGGGGCCGGCGGCTGAACCGGTTGCGGCGGCGGGTTGACCGCGGCGGCGGGCATGACCGGCCGCTCGGGGACCTTCTGCTCGGCAGGGGTCGGGGCCGTCGGTTGAGCCGGGTTTTGCGCCATCGGCGCGGGCTGATTGGCGGCATTCGCTGGCATGATCTGCTGATTTTGGTCCTGCTGGGTCAGGGCTTGAACATCCATCGGCGCCGAGCGCGGGATGATCGGCTTGGGCGTGGCGGCGAGCGGGGGCGACAAGAAGGCGTCCAGCTTGGCGATATCGACCGGTGTCGCGTTAGGAACGTGCTGCAGCGCGGCGTTGAGCTTCGCGTGACCGGCGGCGATGCGATCGGCGCTCAACGATCCCTCGGCCATCTTCGCGACCTTGGCAAGGCTCAACGGGCCCATGGCGTAATACCGGGAGGCCTGGGCACGAAGCCGGCCCATGACTTCGGCGCGCTTTTCCGGCGAGTACTCCGGGTTTTCGGAGGCGATGCCCAGGGCGAGGCCCATACGCGAAAGCGTCAGCGCGACATCGAAGCGATACTTATCCTGAAGCTTCGCAGCTTCGGCGAGCGACTTCTGTATCGCGGCCATCGCGGCGGGATCCGGCTCGTAATAGGTGCGAATGAACCGCTCCCGATCCGCGACGAGCTTGTTCGTATCCGCCTCCGTCGCGGCGAGGTATCCCGCCGGCGCGCTGGCGGAACCACCAAATCGATCAACAACGAGCGTGTCCTGCCCCCTGGCGGAACTCGCGCTGATCAGCAGCAGCGTGGAGAGAACAAGTCCTGTGATGAGTCGTCGTGACATGACTAGATCCTTCTCAATGCAAGTGCGCGGCGATCGTTCGATTGCACCCATGACCATGCGTGATCATTTTCGTTCGGCGAGCGCGACTCGTCAAATGAACGGCAGACCATTTGTGCGGTCCTTCGACTGCTTTTCTACCGCAGCCCTCGCTCTGACAATCTTGTTACAAAAAAGGCTCGCTCATGGCGTTGGATCCCCGCCGCAGCGTTGCACCCACCGGTCATGCTCCCCCCGGCAGAAGCGGTCGGTCATCCCGGCGATGTAATCGCAGGCGACGCGATGGGGCGATTGTTCGCCGATCCGCGTGGAAAACCGCGCGGGCAATCTCGCCAGGTCATCCACGAACACCGCGAACAATTCCGCCACGATCCGCTTCGCCTCGGCATCCATCCGCGCCACGCTTGGGTGCCGATAGACCGCGTCGCGCAGCAGGTTTTGATGCGCGTCGAGCTTCGCCTGCATGGTCGCTGAAAAGGCCACGGCATCAATCACGGCGTTTCGCGCGGCATCGGGCGAGTCGATTCCCGCCGCTTCGATTCGCCGGCGCGATTCGGCTGCCGCGTCATCAATCAACAGCCGATTCATTTCATCCAGCACCGGGCGGCGAATCGCGTGAGTCGGCGAGCTGGGCCACACGGCCTGCACGCGCGCGGCCGCCTCGGCCCACAGCGGACTGGCCGCGAGCTGATCGGCCGACAGGACGCTTTCGCGCAGGTTGCCGCGATCCGCAATGTTGGCAAGGTCAAAGAGCGCATCCTCGGTGTCGTGGAGGGCGTAGGCGATGGCGTCGCCGAGATTGGCGATCTGCCCCTCGATCGGCGGGCGCGGGCCGGAGGCGAGTAGTTCGCGTGCGGTGGCGTCATCCATCGGCGCCGCGCGGTCAGGATGGTCGTACCGCGTGTGATGTTTAATGAGCGACTCGCGCAATTCGTACGAGAGATTCAGCCCACGAAAGGGCGGATAAGGGTGTTCAAGATAATCGACGACGCGCAGCGATTGCATGTTGTGTTCAAATCCGCCGTGGTCCGTCATGCACTCTGCCAGCGCGACTTCGCCGGCGTGACCGAACGGCGGATGGCCCAAATCGTGCGCGAGGGCGATCGCCCCGGCGAGGCGCGCGTTCGCGCCGATGGCCCGTGCGAGCCGCTGGGACTGCGCGACGACTTCGAGGGTGTGGGTGAGCCGTGTTCGGAAATGGTCGCTCAAGTCGGTGACGAACACCTGCGTCTTGTGCATGAGCCGGCGGAAAGCCGTGCAGGAGAGGATGCGAGCGCGATCCAGTTCAAAGGGGCTGTCACCCTCGGCGAAGGGGTCGGCGTGCTGCCGCCCGCGCGAGGTACCCTCGGCGACGGCAAAGGGAGCGAGTTGATCGGATGCACGCGACATGGCGGTTTAATTCTTCGAGCCGGGCAGGCCCAGTTGCCGCGATCCCTCACGGAGTTTCATCAGCAACCGGTCGAGCGCCTCGGGAATGACGCGAACATCGCCGAGTACGGCCATGAAGTTCGTGTCGCCGTTCCAGCGCGGGATGATATGCACATGAACGTGACCCGGCAGACCCGCGCCGGCGCAGCGGCCGAAGTTGATCCCGATGTTAAAGCCCTGCGGCGCGATGACGTGCCGCAGGAGCGCCTGGGCGTCGCGCGTCGTGCGGAAGAGCGCCGCCAGCAGGTCGTCGGTCAGATCGGTCAATTCCGCGCGATGCTCCAACGGCGCGATGAGCAGGTGGCCGTTGGTATAGGGAAAGCGATTGAGCAGTGCCATCGTGTCGGCTGTCCGCCAGATGACGTGATGCACGTCGTCTGCCTTGGGCTGTGCGGCATAGTCGCACAGGAAACATTCGCTGGGCGCATCGCCGTCCCGCAGCGATTCAATGTATTGCATCCGCCACGGCGCCCAGAGGTTTTCCGCGAACTCGCTCATGATTCGGAAAGGATAGCGGCTTGGGACTGGCCGGTCGAATCGTTACAAGTCCATCTGATCGCGAGCTTGGCGAGTTGCTAGCACCGACTATTCGCTAATCTTGAAAGACTCTTTGAGCATTCGCACGGCATCGGCGAATTGAGGCGACGGCTTTTCCTGATCCGGGGCCGAGTCCTGTAGCATCAGGACTACTACTCCCGAAGTTGTATTCAGCCCGACAAAATCCTGCCGAATTGAATGCCCAAGTGTCTTGATTTCAATCCTTTTTCCCTTGAGGGTATGTGCCCCCAGATTTTGCACTCGATTCGATTGCTTGACTTTTGCTTTTTTCCTTTTCCAGTCGTTGGAGAGGGATTTTGCCAATGCGGAGATGAACTCGGATGCGTCCCCTGATTCATATTTGTACAGCACAATCATCGCGTCCGTTCCTTCCAAAGTTGCGGTGCGAAAGCGTTTCTCCTTTCCTGCACTAAACTTGAATTCGCGTGGATAGCGAAATGAAACGCCATCCAACTCCAAGATGCGATAGCGCTTGGCAGTCAGTTTCATGTCGACACGTCGGCCTTCGATTTCGACAACAAACGGCTCGCCGAGCATGACGTCGATTGACTTTCCGGAATACTCAAGTGTAAACCGTTCCGCAGGGGCGTTTGTTTCAGGCTCATCGTCATGCAAGAGGGCGACGAGCGGCAAGGGTGTGAGGAAGGCTGCGACCGCGCTGACGGCCAAAGCACACCATGTGACTCGAACCCTTGTCTTCCCGGTCATGTGTCACCTCCGGTGAATCAATGCCCGATTGATCGCATCAAGATGGTGCGGTCAGCGGCTGCTCTGCCGAATTGATGCAACCTCGGCGCGAAGTGCCTGCACTTCGTCCTTGAGCTGCCGAAGTTCGGCTTTGACTTTGTCAATCTCCGTGCCCTGTGCGGAAAGAGGCGCTGTGCTCCGCGTGGGTCCTTCGTCTGCCGGCGCCTGGATCGCGCTGCAATCGTTTGAGACATGAACATCCGCGCCGCACAACAAATGTCCGTGGCGAATCGCAGACTGACCCGGCTGCCGCGGCAGGACGGCCACAAACGGCGGGTCACTCGCCTGCAATTCGGTGAGCAAGTCGTTGACGTAGTCAATTGCCTCCAATTTGAACATGCGCGAGGCGTTGGTCCGCAGTTCGCCGACCGTCTGCGGCCCGCGCAGAAACAACTCCGCCATGATCGCCCGCTGGGGAGTGGACCAGCCGAAGCGCTTCTCGACTTCGTGGATAAACCGGTTGACGCGCGAGTTGCGGTCGGGCGGCGCCTGCGACGCGAGTTGCCAGCGCGTGAGACCGTGCAGCGCAGTGGAGACGTCGGCCTCGGTGTAGTGCGTGATCGGGTCGCGATTGTTCTTCTGATTGCAGGCGGTCGTGATGGCGTTGATCGTCATCGGATAGTACTCGGGCAGGGCGAGCGATTTCTCGATCAGCACGCCCAGCACGCGGGCTTCCTGCGGTGTGAGGGTGACAGCCATGCAAGCGGGTCTCCGTAAGCAGGTCGACGATGACCACGATAACCGGTTGCCCGGGCGTTGAAAAAGCGCCGTCACGCGCGCCGTCCCGCTCGGATAGAATGACGACGGGCCCGCGAAAGACGGGCTGAAGGAGACGCCGATGCAAGGCGAACCGCATCGCACCCATGACGCCATCGCGACAAATACGCTTGACGGCCTACGCTAATTGCGCGGGTTGAGCGGGCAAACTCCCGAGGGGAGTCCTCGCGCAGGTGCTGCGCGAACTGCCGGCCACGTCGCACCCCGACCTGCTGATCGGACCGGAGCACTTCTCCGACGCGGGCGTGTTCAGGTTGCGCGCCGATCTCGCCATTGTGCAGACGACGGATTTCTTCCCGCCGCTGGTCGATGATCCGTTCACCTTCGGTCAGATCGCGGCGGCCAACAGCCTGTCGGATTGCTACGCGATGGGCGCGACGCCGATTACCTGCCTCAACATCGTCGGTTTTCCCGATAAGGACCTCCCGCTGGAGATTCTCGACGCCATTCTTGCAGGCGGGGCGAGCAAAGTGGCCGAGGCCGGCGCGGTTATTCTCGGCGGTCACTCGGTGCGCGACGCGGAGATTAAGTACGGACTGGCCGTGACCGGCACGGTGCATCCCGACAGGGTCTTGTCGAATCGCGGCGCGCAGCCGGGCGACGTGTTGATTCTAACAAAGCCAATTGGTTCGGGGATTCTGGCCAGCGCGGCGAAGAATGAGAAGATCTCGCAGGACGAGTTTAGCGAGGCGATTACGGTAATGACGGAATTAAACGCGGCCGCGGCGCGCGTGGCGGTGCGCGTCGGTGCGCACGCGGTGACGGACATCACAGGCTTCGGATTGATCGGCCACGCGTTCGAGATGGCCGAGGCGTCGGGCGTCACCGTCGATTTGTTTGCGTCGCGCGTGCCGTTGATGAAGCGGGCGCGCGAGCTTGCTGAAGCAGGCACTGTGACGCGCGCGTGGAAGCAGACGCTGGAGAGTCTCGGTGCGGCGTACACGAACGAGGGGGCGGATGCCGTGTTGGAGAAAGTTGTCGCGGATGCGCAGACCTCGGGCGGGCTGCTGCTGGCTGTCGCCGCTCAAGATGCGGAACGTGTTTTAGCTGAATTGCGAAATGAAGGCTTAGCGTCGCCGGCGGCCGTCGGCGAGGTTCGTCCGAAGTCAGCCAGCACCTTGACGTTTCGACCCTAGGGAGCCGCGTTCAAGGCGGTAATCCGGCGCATCGAATCGGCCATCATGTGACGCAGTTTGAAAGGGAGGCGGATTGGCCGCCTTCCATAAAGCTTTTTCAGAAAACATCTTATGAGTTTCCTGGGTTTTGCTGTTGACATGGTCCTGCTTCTTCGATTACTGTGTTGATCGTTCAACACAATGGCAGAAGAGAAACGAAACACACGGAAGAAGATCGTTGAGACCGCTCGAGCACTTTTCCATGAGCGCGGGTATCACGCCACCGGCCTGTCGGAGATTCTCAAGGCGTCCGGGGCCGGCGCGGGCAGTCTGTATCACTTCTTCGCGTCCAAGGACGAACTGCTTTCGGCTGTGCTCGATTGGTATCTCGAGATGCTCTACCCCGGTGTCATGGACGGGCCGTTTGCGTCAACGACCGATCCGATCGGCCGCGTCGTGGCCGTGCTCAAGGGATATCGCGAGATGCTCTTGATGACGGATTTCAATCTGGGCTGCCCGATCGGAAATCTCGCGCTGGAGTTGGGGGCGGGAGCGGGTCCGGTGGTTCGGGAGAAGATCGCGCAGAACTTCACGAACTGGTGCGCCGCCCTGGAGAAGTGCCTCGTGGAGGCGGGCGACCGCTTGCCGGCGAACATGGATCGGGCGGCCTTGGCGCGCTTCGCGCTGACGGTGATGGAGGGCGGCATCATGCAAGCCCGCTCGCATCGGGACATTCAATATTATGACGCATCTGTGGCACAGTTTGAGGATTATCTGAACCGCCTGCAGGAGCAGGCGACCCGGGAAAAGCAAGCGCGCGGCGAGGGGTAGGCGCCTCCGACGCGCGAAGACTGGAGATTGAGATGGACAGCCGGAAGTACTCCAAGCGTATTGTTCAAAGATCGGGCAGGGTCGCATCCCCTGCAACGTGCGTCGCAGCGATTGCGTTGTGTTTGCATGCAGTGCCGGTGCATGCCGCCGACGATTCGCCGCGCGATCGCATTTTGCACAAGGAGATCGTGATCGACGCGCCGGTCGGCCGGATTTGGAAATGCTGGACCGATTCGGCCGAGATGGCGACGTTCTTTTCCCCTGATTCAAAAATCGAGCTGCGCCTCGGCGGGGCTTACGAGTGTTACATGGGCATGAAAGCGCCCGACGAATCCGGCGGGCGCGGTTCGGAGGGCTGCAAGCTCTTGAGCTTCATCCCCAACGAGCTGTTGGCGTTCGAGTGGAACTTCCCACCAAGGGTCGCGGCGCTGCGTAACGCCCATGAAAAGACGTTTGTTGTGCTGCAATTCTTGACGGAGAAGGCCGGCAGAACCCGGGTGATTCTCGATCAGGTCGGATGGAAGGAGGGAAAGGACTGGGACGCCGGATTTGAGTATTTCAACGCAGCCTGGGGCATGGTGTTGAAGAACCTCAAGGAGCACGTGGAGGCCGACAATGCGGCCGATGAGAGTCCTGACGATGCACCGCCTTACAAGACGTGGCAGGACGGGGACGTCAAAGTGACTTCGTTCGAGGGCCCGGAGAAGAAGCAGTGTTTTGAACTTGAGATCGCCGCGCCGGTTGAAGACGTGTGGGAGCTGCTCGCTACAACCGACGGCCTCAAGCGACTGGGCGGCAAGGACCCGCTGGTTGAACTGAAGCCGGGCGGAGCGTGGGCTTTCTGGCCGAAGTCGCCGAACAAGGTTCTCGCGTATGTGCCGCATGCGGTGTTGTCGACGCGGGGCAGCGCGCCGCCGCAGTTTCCGACGGTGCAGAAGGAGGGCACCTGGGGCGCGTTCTACTTTGAGCCGGTCGGCGACGCGAAGACAAGGCTGCGACTGACCGTCGTCGGTTGGCGCGCCGGGGAGAAAGAATGGGACGACGCCTATGACTACTTTCTGAAGAACAATCCCATCTTTCTGAAGATGATCGTGAAGGCGCTGGACCAATCGGGAGGGGCACAGGAAAACGCTCGCGCGGAGCACCCGAAAACTTCGGGCGACGAGGAACCCGCTGCAAGCGATTCGCGGGCGGGAGATGTCCTCCGTCATTCGGCGATCGTCGATGCGCCCGTGGAAGAAGTCTGGAAGGCCTTCACGACCAAGGAGGGCATGGAGTCGTGGATGGTCGCGCACGCCGAGATTGACCTGCGCGTCGGCGGCAGGATGCGCACGCACTACAGCCCGGACGGTGTAATCGGCGACGAGAACACCATTGAGAACATCATCTTGAGTTACGAGCCGAACCGGATGCTCTCGATCAAGGTCGGCAAGCCGCCGGCGAAGTTTCCATTCAAGGCCGCGGTGAAGGGCATGTGGTCGGTGATCCACCTGGAGCCGCTGGACGATGGGCGAACGCGTTTTACGGTGTGCGGCATGGGGTACGGCGACGATGAGGACTCGCGCAAACTGCGGGCCTTTTTCGACAAGGGCAATGACTGGACCGTCAAGCAATTGCAGGCGAAGTTCGCGAAATCGCGCAACACAGCGGGGGCGGCCCCGCGACCGGAGCCGGAGGAGGGCGAGCCGGACTCGAGCGCCTCGTCAGATGTGGACGCGAGTCTCGATCCGCAATTCGAGTCCTATTTGGCGCATATCGCGGCGGCATCGGCGTCGTTGACCTTGAATGAGACTGCATCGGCTCGGCGGTGGCTGGATGCCGCGCCTCACGGCCGCCGCCAATGGGAGTGGGACTATTTCAACGCGGCGAGCGATCAGAGCGTCCAGACGTGGCGCGATCATGCCGAGACCGTCATGGCAATTGAAACCAGCGCGGACGGGGTCTTGTTCGTCGAAGCGTGTGCCGACGGCTCGGCCGTCTTGCGCGAGGCGGATTCCGGACGAGTACGCCGTGTCTTGAAAGCATCGCCCAAGGCGCTGTGGCATGCATCGTTCAACCACGACGCCAAGCGCGTCGTGACGGCCGGCTCGGACGGCATTGCACGAGTGTGGGACGTCGAATCGGGTGACGAGCTGCTAAGCATCAAGCATGAGAAGACTCAAGTCTATTCCGCCGTGTTCAGCCCCGACGGCAAAGCCATTGCGACATCGATGTTGAGTTTCGTGAAGCTCTGGAATGCGGAAACGGGCGAGGCGATTCGAACTTACAAGGGCCACGTGGTTCGGCCGCCGGTCGTTCACGTTGTGTTCAGCCCGGATGGTGAGCGGCTGGCGTCCGCGGGATGGGACAACCACGTGATCATCTGGGATGTTGATTCCGGCGAGGCGCTGCACAAACTCGGCCCCGGCTACGGCGGCGCGGAGTACACGCCGTACAACTCGCTGGCGTTCAGTCCGGACGGCAAGCGAGTGGCGGCATGCTCGGGTGCGCACAACGTCTGGCTTTGGGACACCGACACGGGCGATGTTGTTCGCAAGTGGACAGCGCATGAAAAGGACATTTACGCCATTGCATTCAGCCATGACGGAAAGCGCATCGCAACCGGTGCGGTCGACCAGCTCGTTCGCGTCTGGGATGCGGCGACGGGGGAGCGGTTGTCGGAACTGCGCGGCCACACGTCGCAGGTTCGCACGGTGGCTTTCACGCGCGACGATCAGTACCTGCTTTCGGGCGCGGCGGATAAGTCATCAAAACGGTGGTTTGTCGGATCGGGACAGCCCGCTGCGTCGGTGAAATGCGCGCAGGGTGTTTGGTCCTCGCCGTTCAGCCCCGACGGCAAATGGTTCGCGACGGGATCCAGCGAGCAGGCCGTCAAGGTCTGGGATGCGGCGACGGGGGAACTGGTCGCGGCCATCGAAGGCCTGCCGCAACAGGTCGCGCGCGTGGCCTTCAGCCCGGACGGCCGTTCGATCGCAGTGGGCTTGAACACGCCCGACGTGCTGATCTTCGACATCAAGACGCGGAAGAAAATTCGCAAATTGTCTGGTCACACCGGCGGTGTGCCCGGGTTGGCGTATTCCAAGGAAGGCAGCCACTTGATTTCGGCGTCGTACGACAAGTCGATCAAGGTCTGGAACGTGAAAACAGGCGAGGAAGTCCGCACGCTGGGCGATGGAAGTTTCTATTCGTACTCCATCGACATCAGCCCGGACGGCCGATTGCTCGCCGGGGCGGACACGGACAACCTCGTTCGTTTGTGGGACTGGCAGACCGGCGAAATCCACAAGGAATTGAAAGGGCACAAGAACAAGCCGCTCGGTGTGAAATTCAGCCACGACGGCAAGCTGCTTGCCTCGGCCGGGTACGACACGGCCGTCCACCTATGGAACGTCGGCACCGGCAAGTTGCTTCGCACGATGCCGGGCCACGACCGCGAGGTGTATGGATTGAGTTTTTCGCGCGACGGCAGGCGGCTGGCATCGGCGTCGTACGACCAGACGGTGCGATTGTGGGATGTGACCACGGGGGCGCAGGCCGCCATGCTCATCCGCTCACCCGAGTCGGCTTACGACGTGCACTTCAGCCCGGACGGGACGCGACTTTGTGCGTCGTTTGTGGATGGGACCGTGCGAATTCTCGACAGCATTCCGCTGGCGAAGCGCGTGCAGGAGCGCATGACCTTGTCGTCGCGTCGAAATTCACCCGGCGCGCATTGAACCCAGTCGTTGGATTACCAGATTGGAAAGGCAGGATTCAAGCATGAACGTCCGAAGCAAGTCCATGGTTCCCATGACCGCCGTCGGCACGATCGTTCAGATCGCGATGGTCGTCGCGGGGCACTACAACGAGTTCATTAAGAACAATGTCTTCGCCATCGGCGGGATGCTGATCTCGCTCGTGGTAGCGGCGATGTGGGCCGCGAAGGGCGCGGCATCGAAAGGCAACGCCTTCGGCGGCGGCGCGATTGTCGGAGGCGTCTGCGCGATCCTCGGCATCGCCTTGTCTGTCATCCTCGGTGACACCGATGCAGCCGTGCTCGGCTTCGGCACGGCCGGCTCCGCCGTGGCGGGCGGTATCGGCGGAATCGCCGCGTTCGCGCTGGGCGGCCGAAAGGTCGCGCCCGCGGGCTGACTTGTCGTCACGGCCCGGCGACGTACGCGGTCTTGAAGCCCTCGACATCCAGGCCGTTTACTTCGCCGTCGCCGTTCAGATCCGGCCCGCTGCACTGTAACGTTGAGACAGGGTTGTTCAGCATGGCGTCGACAAAAAGGTTGACGTCTTCGTCATCCACGCGCAGGTCGTTGTTCATGTCGCCGGTCTTGCCGAAGCACCAGATGAAAAGGCCGCGTTCAATGTCGCTGCCGAGGACGATGCCGCTGGGCAGGAACGGGTAATTGTCCCAAAGGCCGTTGAACCCGGAGTTATCATTTGCTTCGTAGGTGTCAAAAAAGGCGACATGCACCGGCGCGGTCGGGTTGATCGCGTCGAAGATGCGCAGGCCGCTGCGATAATTCGATTCGAAGATGTAGCGCCCCTTCACGTAGAGATTGTGATCCACGGCCGGCAAGCCGCTTGAGAACGAGCCGACCTGCGCGGGGGCCGAGAGATTGCTGATGCTGATGATGCGTGTCGCCGGGTTGCCGTCGGTCTCGTCGTTCAGGTAGAGGTATTGCTTGTCATCCGAGACCCAGCCCTGATGGGAAAACGACGGCCCGGTGTACTGATAATTCGCGGTCAGGGTGATGACGTTCTGCTTGTCAGTGACGTCGATAATCGTCACGCCGGCCGCGCCGCCGCTGGAGCTGTTCTCGGTGAAGCCGAAGACGATTTCCTTGCCGGCGTAGGGGCCGCTGGTGTACGTCACTGCCTGACATTCGTGGAAATAGCGACCGGCAACAGCCGTTGTGACGAACGCGGGGGCAGCGGGGTTGGCGAGGTTGTAGATGCGCAGGCCGAGTGTGCTGCCGCCGCCGCAGCGGTAGGCGTAGCCGCTGTCCTGGTTGATTTCGAGCGTGTGCGTGCGCGAGGAACCGGGCGTGTTGACGCGCGTGACAAATGTCACGATTCCGTCATCGATCTGTGACAGGTCGTACACTTCCAGGCCGGTGTTGGTCGCCTCGCTGACGATGTAGGCGTATTGGTCGTACACCTTGATGTCGCGCCAGGTGCTCGCGGTGCATGTTCCGCAATCGGGCACGACGGTCACGATTTGTGCATTGGCCGGATCGGTCACCTCGACAAAACCCGTGCCGCCCGACAAGCCGACGATGGCATACTCCCGGCCGGTCTTGGACACGTATCCTTCGCAGGTGTTGGCGGAAGTGAAGCTCGCGTTGAAAGTCGTCACCGGGAACCAGCTCAATAGCTGGACGTTAAGCGAGTTGAATCCCTGAAGCTGGGGTTTGCTTCCGCCCGCGGTCCAGGCGGGGCCTTCGTAAACCGGCTCCTCGGTTCCCGTGCCGCAGCCGCAGAAATACTGGCAGCCGCAATAGGAACCGCAACCGCACCCACCGCGCGGACAGCCGCCGTCGTCACCGGCAAGGGCGACGGAGGGTGCGCTCGATGCAATCAGGAGCGCGAAGAATGACAGGGCAACGACAACAGCGGAACGATTTAAGTCTGTACGCACTCCACACTCCTTGACGGTCGATTTAGGACGAAATTGGAATCCACATCACCCACTCCCCGCATTATAGCAGAATCGGCGAGCTGAATTTCGGCGTTCGGGTTCATGCTCAATCCAGCGGCACCGTCATTTGGCGGTGCGTTGGGTCTCATCCGGCAGGCATGGGTGATTGCCCACGCGGTGGTATTGGTCGTGGCAGGTCGTTAGACTTCCAGCATGTCAAAACGAGACGATTCTCAATCTGTAGTCATCGCCGGCGGAAGCGGTTTCCTGGGAGTTTCGCTGGCCAATTATCTCGCGGAAAGAAACGTTCCCGTAGTGTTGCTTTCGCGCCATGCCCCGAAAGTCGCCGGGCCCTGGCGGCATGTGGGTTGGGATGCGCGCACGCTGGGCGACTGGAAGTCGTGTTTGAGCGGCGCGGGCGGTCTGGTGAATCTCGTCGGTCGCAGCGTCGATTGCATCAAGACGCCGGATCATCAGGATGAAATACTTCGTTCGCGTGTGGAGGCGACGCGTGCGCTGGGCCGGGCGATGCGCGAGATGGAGTCTCCACCGCCAGTCTGGGTGCAGATGGCGACAGCACACATTTATGGTGATCCGCCGCAGGTTGTTTGTGATGAGGAATCTCCATTCGGATATGGCCTGGCGCCGTTCGTGGGTCGCGCGTGGGAGGAAGCATTCCAAGAGAGTGCATTGCCTTCGCAGCGGAAGGTTGTGTTTCGAACAAGCTTCGTTCTGGGGCGAGACCGCGGGGCGGGCGGCGGGGCGCTGGCACGATTGAAGTTGCTGGCCAGATTGGGACTGGGCGGCCGTGTCGGGTCGGGCACACAGGGCATGAGCTGGATTCACGAAGTTGACATGAATCGGCTTTTTGAGCGAGCCCTGACGGATGAGAAGATCTCCGGGGCGTATATCGCGACATCGCCTCATCCTGTCTCGCAGGTGGAGTTCATGCGGAGTTTGCGACAGGCGGTGCGCATGCCGATCGGTCTGCCTGCGTTCGAGTGGATGGTTCGCCTCGGCGCGCCGCTTTTGATGAAGACCGATCCCGAGTTGGCGCTTTATGGGCGATATCTTGTCTCGCGGCGACTGCGCGAAGAGGGGTTTGAGTTTCGGTTTCCAGTACTCGGCGGCGCCCTTGCCGATCTACTAGCCCCAATGAATTGAGAAACCAATGCGATTAATTCGCATGCAATTCCAGAGAGGTCGTCAGGGAATCTTCAACGTTTGATCAATTCAAGATGTCGATTGCCTGGCTTGGAGGAAGACATTGTGGTAGCTTCCGGTACACTCGGCGCAGCTGCCTGACAATCTGGAATCGCTTATGATTATCTGTGCAATCGTGCTCGGGATTGCAATCATCATGATCGTCGTAGAGCTTTTCCAGTCAGGCCGCTCGTGGCCCCGTGTCAGTGGCTGGTGGGTGCGGGCTGCGGCGCTCAATCTGGCACAGATCGCTGTCGTCTACCTGGCGGGCTGGATGTGGGAGCCATGGATGAGAGCCCATCGCGTTTGGTCCGCCGATTGGTTGGGTCCGGCGGGCGGGGCGATTGTCGGGTATTTCGCGATCACCTTTATCTATTATTGGTGGCATCGATGGCGGCACGAGATTCCATGGCTATGGCGCTGGGTGCATCAGATGCATCACAGCCCGCAGCGAATTGAGATCATCACGAGTTTTTACAAGCATCCCTTTGAGCTTGTAGCCAATAGTCTGATTACGGCGGCCATCCTGTATGGACTCGTTGGCGTCGGACTGGAAGCTGCAACGGGCGCGGTCATGACGACGGCCATGGCGGAACTCTTCTATCACTGGAATGTCAGCACGCCGCGCTGGTTGGGATACATTATTCAGAGGCCGGAAAGCCACTGCGTGCATCACCAGCACGGCGTGCACGCATTCAATTATGCCGATCTGCCTTTGTGGGACATGCTTTTCGGCACTTTTCGTAATCCTGAACGGTTTGAGGCCCGATGCGGCTTCGGGGCTCAAGAGCTTCGCTTTGCAGAAATGCTGCGAGGCATCGATGTATCCAATTCGGATCAACGCGAGGATGCGACGCCATGAAGCGGCGTTGGGTTCTCGCCATGGTTCTTCTGTCGGTCGGTTTGCTTCAAATGACCGGTGAGTTGGTTTCGTTAATCGGGTTTCAGCGAGTTGGTGCAGCCGCGGCCGGAATCGCCGCTGCGTCTGGTGCTTCACCAGCGCCCAAGGTGTTTTCAGCTGTTCGCGGGCTGGAGACTTACTCGACTCGATTCTTCCTGGAATGGGATTCGGCAGGCGGCGTCGCGCACTCGGTCGAGCTTACACCTGAACTCTATGCGAGAATGAAGGGCCCATACAACCGTCGAAACGTATATGGGGCGGTATTGGCATACGGGCCGGTCCTGGTTACGACGGTCAAAACTCGGCCCATGTTTGAGTCGGTCATGCGTCGTGCCCTCTGCGGAGCCGCGCCCTTGTTGCAGGAACTCGGTATCGATGCGTCGGATCGATCCGGCTCCGTACGCATTCGTTACGTTCCGGTGCCCAATCGTCAAGTTGACGAGCTTCCATTCCTATTGGATTCGAATTGCCCATGAAGAGCGGATGGACGGGCGGCCAATACAGTGTTTTTCGAGCCTTGCTGGGCAGCTATCTGTTCGTGCGATTCGTCCGGTTGATTCCGTGGGGCACCGAAGTGTTTTCCAATCAGGGCGTGCTGCCCGTTGCGGGCGACAGCCCGTTCGCCCATGTGTTTCCAAACATACTGACTGTTTTTGACGCCCCGATGTTCGTAACGATCATCCTGCTCGTTGGCGCCGTCATGTCCATTTGCCTGGCAATTGGGTGGCGCGACCGAATTGCGGCGATCGTGTTGTGGTATGTATCCGCATGTCTCTTTTGTCGAAATCCGCTGATCAGCAACCCGAGCCTGCCATACATCGGGTGGACGCTCCTCGCCCATGCATGCCTGCCTCGAGCGCCTTTTGGGTCCTGGGAGGCTCGACATCGAATCGATCCGAATGGTGCGTGGCAATTTCCCGGCCCCATCTTCGCGGCTGCCTGGATTGTGATGGCATTGGGCTACTCGTATGGTGGGGTCACCAAGCTGGTCAGTCCATCCTGGCTTGACGGAACAGCGCTGCATCATGTGTTAGCAAACCCGTTGGCGCGACCGAGCGGACTGCGGGAATTCCTGCTGACATTGCCGCCGCCAATACTCCGCACGGCGACATGGATGGCGCTGCTGGCGGAGTTGGCATTCGCTCCAATGGCCTTGTCGCGAAAACTTCGACCCGTGGCCTGGTTGCTCATGCTGGCCATGCATGCGGGATTGATTCTGCTTGTTGATTTTGCGGAACTTAGTCTGGGAATGATGCTGCTTCATCTATTTACCTTTGACCCGGCTTGGATCGAAGGCCGCCGCCTCGATGAAAAAGCGACGCTCTTTTACGATGGCGGCTGCGGTCTTTGCCACGCGTCAGTGCGTTGGATTCTTGCTGAAGAGCGATCTGATCAAGCAACGCTTCGTTTTGCTCCGATCGGCGGGGCGACCATGTCAGCGATGATTGCCGAGCAGGATCGGGCCTTGCTACCGGACAGCGTTATCGTGTTGACCGGCGATGGTCTTGTTCGTTGCCGATCTGCGGCGGTGCTGCACATTCTCGCGCGCTTCGGCGGGATTTGGCGCGTCCTCGCATTTCTCATGAAGCCGTTTCCTCGGCGGTTGTTGGACTGGGCATATGATCGTGTGGCGGCGATGCGGCACAGGCTTTTCGCGTCGCCAAGAGACGCCTGTCCGATGCTTCCCGCTGAATTGCGAAGCCGATTCCTTCCCTGACATCGCTACCGCCCCGGCACAATCGCAATCGCTTTCGCCGGCGTCGTTGGGCAATACTGTTCGCAGATGCCGCAGCCGATGCAGCCGCGGCCCTGGTTGCCCGGGGCGTCGGGGTTGATGACTTCGACGCGGCCGTTCCTGTCAAGCCGGATCGCTTCGGCGCCGAGCGGGCACTTGTAGATGCATTCGACGCAAGGTTCGCCGCTGGAGCGGACGCACACGGCGTGGTCCACGCGGGCGAGGCCCATGCGAATGGCGAATCGGTCGACCAATCGCAGCGCACCGCTGGGGCAGACCTTCATGCAGGCCAGTTCGTCGCACACGACGCAAGCTTGCCGGGCCGGTGTCACGGTCGGCGTACCGCGAACCCGGTCGTCCATGCTGACCGAGAGCGTGATCGCGTCGGCCGGGCAGCTCTCGGCACAGCGGCCGCAACGATGACAGGTGTCGAGAAACTCAATTTCGGGCAGCGCGCCGGGCGGGCGAAGCGGAGCCGCCGCGATGAACGACTCCGGCAGGCGTTTTTCGATAGCGTCGGCCAGCGGGCGCATCAGGCGGCGGAGGCCCTCGGCGAAGAATCCGCGGCGATCCTGCGGCGGGAGGTTGTCGAGCGGGTCGGGCATTTCGTGATTGTAAGCGCCGACTGACGACTCTGGCGTTTCTTTTGCTATTCGCTATTCGACATTTCATTGAGCTTCGCGATTGGCTCTCGCTGGTCGTGTCGGCTAGATTACTTGGAAAATCGACGCCAACGGAGCAATCCCCCATGGCCCAGCCGGCCGACGCCGAGACCATCGCCACCGCCGAGAATGTCTTTCGCGAATTCCTGCGAGACCGCGGACTGAAATACACCGACGAGCGGCAGGACATTCTTCGCGCCGTGATGCACAACGATGAGCACTTCGAGGCCGAGCAACTCCTGCTCGACATGCGCCAGAAGGACTCCCGCGTCGGGAAGGCCACGGTCTATCGCACGCTCAAGCTGCTCGTCGCTTGCGGCATCGTCAAGGAAGTGCACTTCTCAAACAAGCAGGTTCATTACGAACACACCTACGGTCAGGACCCGCACGATCACATGGTCTGCCGCCGGTGCGGGCGAATCATCGAGTTCGGCGCGGCCGACGTGGTACGGCTTCGCGCGGCGCTGGCGGCGCAACATCGCTTTCACGCTTTGGCGCATCGGTTTCAAATCACCGGACTTTGCGAGGCGTGTGTGAAGAGTTGCCCGATCGGTTTGCGGGCACAGACGATCGTCGGCCCGCGCGGTTCGGCCAAACCGCCGCGTCCTAACACAAAGCGGCGTAAGTGAAGATCGTCAGAATGATGATCTTCGCCCGCCGGCGAACAAATGCAGTGACGATATCCGCCACAACGACGACCATCCTTTTTCCCCCCGCTCGTCGCGCCGCCGGTTATGGGCGGGTCGCGCCGACCTCTCTCGCAAGGGGATAAATGCAAGGTGTGCGCTTTCAATGGCACGGTGGCATCGAGATGATGTTGGCGTCCATAAAAACAAGGGTCATCGGGCGTTGCCTGCGATGGCGCGGACGGCTACGGGCTGGTGGGAAGTTGCACTCTATGAGGGCGTGTTGACGAATCCCAACATGTGGTAGGGGGCAGGAGCGAGGGCTTAGCCAATTTGAGGCAATGCGTGCCGCGAGGTCCCGAAGGCGCACGTCCGGAATTCAATCTTTGGTCAATCGCCCGATTCCCTCGGACGATCCCGCGACGATCACGATGTCGGAGGGGTTAAATACATACTCACCTGTGAGGAGCTGCCAGTTTTCCTGACTGGAATCAGTCGTGGGGCTGCGAACGGCAACAACTTCAATTCCCGCTTTCTCACGCAGCTTCAGCTCAATGGGTTTCTTTCCAGCCCAATCGCGCGGGACGGGAATCTCAACCATGCCGAATCGCTCGCTGACCGCAAAAAAATCCAGCGCGCCGCCGCCTGCCAGAAGGCCGGCCAGATGCTCTGCGGCTTCCTCCTCGGGATACACAATTCGAGTGGCCCCGACGATTTCGAGAATCTCCGCGTGCTCGCGATTGACCGCTTCCACGACGATTTTCTCAATACCGCATTTCTTGAGGTGATTGGTTACGAGAATGCTGCGCTCCATTGCGTCGCCCAGATCCACGATGGCGCATTCAACCTTGTCCGGGAGCAATTCGGTGAACAGTTCCTGGTTCAGTGCATCGACCTTGATTGCCTTGGTCGCCCGGTCGCGGGCCCATTGAATCTTGTCCTCGTCCTGGTCGATCACCAGCACTTCGCATTTACGACGAATGAGGCTGTCCAGCATGCACTGCCCAAACCGCCCCAAGCCTACTATGACAAAACTCTTCATGCATCACCCGATTGCCAAGTCTTCTTCCGGATAAGAATAACCGGCTCGTTCACGGGGCTGCAACACGGCGAGTGCCACCAGCAGCGGTCCGAGCCGACCCACAAACATGCACACGATAAGAACAAGTTTACCGATCGCTGAAAGATTCGGCGTCAGGCCGGTCGACAGACCAACCGTGCCGAAGGCCGAGACCGCCTCAAACGCCACCACGGTCAAGTGATCGGCCCGCGGTACCGTCGAAGGGCCCTCTTCGGAAAAGAGCAGAACTCCGATCGCAAGCGCGATCATTCCCGCCGCCATACCCATCGCGACGAAGGATCGGCGAACCAGCTCGCGCGGTATCGTGCGCTGCAGAAGGTGAACCGACTCGCGCCCCCGCGCGCGGGCGACCAAGGCTGCCAACACAACCGCCGCCGTAGTGACCTTGATGCCGCCGGCACAGCTGCCGGGGGCGCCACCGATGAACATCAGGAACATCAGAAAGAAAAGCGTCGGTTCGCGCAGCGCGCCGATGTCCACCGTGTTGAATCCTGCCGTGCGCGCTGAAACGGACTGGAAACACGCTGCAAGGATTCGCTCGTCCGATGGCAGGCCCGCCAGCGTGCGATTCCATTCGAGCCACGAAAGCATGGCGGCGCCGAGTCCCCAGAGGGCGAAGCTCCCGAGAAGGACGACTCGTGTGTGCAACAGCAGGCGTACAGGTTTTCCCGTTATGCGGGCAGCGATCCACTCAACTAGCTGCCGCAGCGCGATAAACCCCAATCCCCCATGAACAATGAGCGCCATGACGGTGAAATTGACGACCCAATCGCTCCGGTAGGAGGTGAGGCTGTCTGAATGAAGGGAAAATCCCGCGTTACAAAACGCCGACACACTGTGGAAAACTCCGCTCCACCAACCCTCGTCTCCATTCATCCGTCCCCACAGAATCAGCGCCCCGGCTGCTTCCAGGGTCACCGTTGTCAAGACCACCCAACGCACCAGTTGAAGCGGCTTGACCCGAAGCGCACCGAGTTGCTCACCGGACTCGACCGCATGAGCCAACGAGGCGCGGCTCGCTGCGAGGAGCAGGAACGTTGAAAGTGTCGTGATTCCCAATCCGCCGAGTTGAAACAAGACCAGTAAGACGAACTGACCGGATGGGCTAAGCTGCTCGCCGACGTCTACCGTCGTCAGGCCGGTAACACAAACGGCGGAAGTCGACATGAACAATGCATCGACGAACGAAACATCCTTGCCGTTTGTGCAAAGGGGAAGGTGAAACAACGCCGCGCCAATCAGAATGACCAGCGCAAAGGCTGCGACGACGCGTTGGGGTCCTTTCACGAGCGGGGGCCTCCGAACCAGCGCCGAATTGATCAGACTTCCGTCTCGCGGCCGTCGGAATCACGGTAGCGAACACGGTACAGATCAACACGGCGATCCTGCCACGTGGTGACCGTTCCATTTAATCGCTGGCGTCGGAGGATTTCAAGGTCCACGTCATGGACGACGAGGGTCTCGACGTTCGGGCCGCTTTCCGCGGCGATGGCGTCCCGCGCGAATGGAAAATCGGAAGGCGTGTAGATTCCCGATTGAGCGTAGTGCACGTCCGCGTTCTCGACAAAGGGAAGATTTCCCGTGCATCCGGCTGTGACGACGTAGATTTCGTTCTCAATGGCGCGCGCCTGGGCGCAGTGACGGATGCGCAGGTAACCGTAGCGTTCGCTCGTATTGAACGGCACAAAGATGATCCGAGCGCCCTTGGCCACGGCGATGCGAGCCAATTCGGGGAACTCAATGTCGTAGCAAATCTGGATGGCAATGCGGCCGCGATCGGTATCAAACACCTCGACTCCGTTGCCCGGAAGCACACCCCACCAACGCCGTTCGCTGGGTGTGATGTGCAACTTGTACTGCTTTCCGACGCTGCCGTCGCGACGAAAGAGGAAGGAAGCATTGAGCAACTGCCCATTCTCCACGACGAAATGCGAACCACCGATGATGTTGACGCTGTATTCGATTGCCTTTTCCGAAAGCATCTCCATGTATTGCGGCGTGAACTCCGCCAGCTTCCTTGCCGCGATGCCGGGACGCTCTTTGGGCACAAGGGAAAGCAATTGTGTCGTGAACAGCTCGGGGAACAGTAGGAAATCCGCCTTGTAGTCCGCGGCCGTGTCGATGAAGAACTCGCATTGCGTCGCAAATTCGTCAAAAGTCCGTATGGCGCGCATGCCGTACTGAACGGCGCAGATACGGACCATCGAGACGGCTTTGTATTTTCGCCGGGACGGTTCCGTGAAATCGAGGTTGGACCATTCCAGAAACGTTGCGTAGCCGCGGGAGGCGCTGTCGCTGGGAAGATAGTCGGGAATCAACCCTTTGAGCATGAAGCCGTTGGAAAGCTGCGCCGTGAGGACCGGGTCAATGAGCTCTTTTCGAATCACGCGCTCGACGTATTCGCGGGCGGACACCTGATCGGCATGTTGTCCGTAACCGGGGATCCGTCCTGCAATCACAATGCAGCGTAGATTTCGCTCGCGACAAAGCTCCTTGCGCGCGTCATACAATCGCCGCGCCAGGCGCATTCCGCGGTATTCGGGGTCAACCATGATCTCAATCCCATAGAGCGTATCTCCCATGGGATTGTGGTTTCGAATGAAGCCCGAATCCGAAATCTCCTTCCAATTGTGCCAATCGTCGTAGTCATCAAAGTCGACGATGAGGTTGCACGTCGACGCGACGATTTCGCCGTCCAGCTCGATGCAAAGCTGGCCTTCGGGAAAGATCGTCAACTGGCTTTCAATCTGTTCCCGGCTCCAGGGCTTCATCCCCGGGAAACATCGCTCGGACATGGCGCGGATCGACTCGTAGTCTTCCAGGGTGACCTGTCGAAGTCGCAAGCGCTCTTCTGTGTACTCAATGGGTTCCGACATCCGTCGCCGAACTCCCTTCGGGTTTCGTAGATTCCCATGCGCGGGTCCGCGTTCTCCATTGGTTTGAGACCGGACGCGACGCCTCGATCAGACATCAATTCGTCGTATCCTACTGGATACAAGCATTTGTGTCTACTATACTTTCATCGCGCAGCCAACAGTTGGCGCGTCGTGATTGCCGAGGACATGCGACCATGCCGGTGATACAGCGAATACTCGTACCGACGGATTTCTCTTTGCTCGCGGATCATGCCGCCGAATATGCCGAATTGCTGGCACAGTCGCTCGGGGCTTCCGTGTTCGCGGTTTACGTCCTCTCGCCGCCGGCTGTCGTCGACGGTACGGGCGTCGCGCCGGGCTTGGCGGCCGCAGGCATTCAGCCAAACCTGGAGGCTAATCTGGAGAACGCGAAGTCGTCGTTGGCCGATTTTGTACGACGGCATTTTCCTTCGCGCGACACCGTTTCGGAGATATTGATCGGCACTCCTTACAGCCAGATTTGTCAGTTTGCGAAGGATCATTCGTGTGATTTGATCGTCGTCGGCTCACACGCTCGCGGTGTCCTGCAGCGTATCTTCCTCGGGTCCGTCAGCAAATGTGTATTGGAGCATGCACCTTGCCCGGTGCTCATGGTGCCGATCGCAGCGGTGGAGAAGCCAATGGAGTCGTCTCACGATGCAACCGGCGCCAGTTGAATTGATTCAATGGCGTGACCCCGGACTTCGATCCGGCTGATCACGCCGCCGGCTTACGCGATCCTACTCCCGCACGCAAAGACAGCTCGTACCGATTTTCGTATCGGCCCGCGCCCAGGCTTTCGCAAATCGGGCATCGACCGTTGCGGCCTCGTCCGTCGCGCCGCGAGCGCGCAGGCATTTGGCGAGACCAAACAGCGACCAGCCGTTCTCCGGCCAGTGCACCAGGTCCTCGCGATAGACCTTTTCCGCTTCGTCATGACGACCGGCGCTGGCCAGCACCGCGCCCAGCGTGTGTCGCACCGGCTGAATCCAATCCGGCGGCTCCGTGTAGAGAAGCGTGTCTTCGATCTTCACGGCCTCGCGCAGCTCGCGCACGGCCGAGTCGATTTCGCCGCGCGCGAAGGCGATCTCGCCGGCCAGCATGTGCTCGGCGATTTCCATGATCGTCGCGCCCTTGTTCGCGCCCATCAGCGCCTCGGGCGGCACGCGCTTCGCCGCCGCGCGAAACGCGGACTGTTCGGCGGTGGCCGCGCCAAGCTCATGTTTGGCCGCGTACGCCACGCCGCGCGAGAAATGCCACATGGCCTTGCTGATCGGCAGGCCGGCGGGCGGCGGCGGCTCGCGAAGAATCTCATCCCATCGTCCGAATCGCTTGAGGGCATCGATCGCCGCGCCCATGTACGGATCGGCGAACTGCGGCATGTCGCGGATGAACCCCGGCGGGATCTTCGCCAGCATCTCGCGGGCCGCGCCGACCGCGCGCTCGCGGCGACCCTCCATCATGCTGGCAAACATCAGAAAATGCGCATTGTGTGCCATGTATCCGGCATACAGCCCCTGCGTCGGCATGATCGCGCGGTATTTCGTGTCGGCGACGATGGCCCGCTCGTTCTGTTCCGCGGCCTTGGTCCACGCGCCCACCTGCACGTCAATGTGCGACGGCATGTGTTGGAGATGGCCCGATTGCGGCACTCGGTCGCGCAGCCGATCCGCGGCCGCGACGGCCTTCTCCGGCGTTGGCGAGCCTTCCAGTGCGTGGATGTACAGATGCAGGGCACCGGGGTGATTCGGCGACATCGCCAGCACCGCGTCGAGCACGTCGATGATCTCCGTCACACGGCCCTTCGGCGAACCGTCCTTATTCCACAAATCCCACGGCTGCAAATCCATGAGCGCTTCGGCGTACAGCGAGCCGACATCGACATCGTTCGGATGCGCCTGCCAGACTTTCTTCATGGCGGCGGCATATGCCTCGTTCAGCGCCGTGCGGTCCTTGGGCTGCGGATCGGCATAGCGCGCGGCGACGGCGTCGATGAGCGCTCGCTCGACGAGGCTGGCCTTGTCGCGCAGGGCCTGGGCGCGTTTGACCGCTTCAACGGCAGCCTTCTCCCGCTCGGGCAGGACGATCATGTTGTTGATGTGCGGTCCGTTGCAGAGCGCGACGCCCCAGTGCGCCATGGCGCAGTCGGGATCGAGCCGCGCTGCGGTCCTGAACGAGCGGATGGCTTCGTCGTGATTGAAGGCGTAGGACCATGTCAAACCCTGGTTGAAGTAACGCTGCGCATTGGGCGATTTGGTTGTGACCGCACGCTCGTGATCGCCCATGCCGTCGAACAGCACGGCGGCTTCCTCGCGCGGCGGCTGCACGGCGGGCTGGACGCAGCCTGACTGCAGCAGGAACAACGCAAGCGTCGCGGCGATGCTGACGCGGGTCATGGCGGCACTCCTTTCACATTGAATGCAATGGCGTCATTGTATCCCCCAGGGGATGCATGTGAAGCCACGCTGCAGCACGTGTGTAGCCGAATCACCGGGATCACCGATATACTGCCACGTTTCGGAGCCGCGACCGTCAGGGAGCGCCGAGTGATCTTCAACAAGCGGGCGATGCCCAGGCAGCGGCGTTCGCCTGGTTGAGACCATCTTTCAGGAAATTCGAATGCCCAAAGACGCAGCGAAAATGGAAAAGATCGTCGCCCTCTGCAAGCGGCGCGGGTTTATTTTTCAATCGTCGGAGATCTACGGCGGCATCAACGGCTTCTGGGATTACGGCCCTCTCGGCGTCGAGCTGAAGCGCAACATCAAGGACGCCTGGTGGAACGACATGGTCCAGCACCCGCCCGTCGGCCCCGACGGCCGCGAGATCAGCATGGTCGGCGTCGACTGCTCGATCATCATGAACCCGAAAGTGTGGGAGGCGAGCGGCCACGCGACGGGGTTTGCGGATCCGATGGTGGATTGCAAGGCGTGTAAAGCGAGGTTTCGGGCAGATCAGCTCAATGCAATTGAACTCTTATTCAATAACTGCGACCCCGTGTTTCGTTTGTACCTATCCGGAACAGGTACGGAGAACGAGATTCTTGAGTCAAATAAAAAGAAAATTGATAAGCTAGTGGCAGCCAAAGGTAAGTTCGAGATACTGCTAAATCAAACCGAATATGCAAAACTCACCGACTTGGGAAAATCCAAATTTGAATGTCCAAATTGTGGGGAAGCAGGTCACTTAACGGAACCACGTCAGTTCAATTTGATGTTTGAGTCCCATGCTGGAGCCGTCAAGGATGAGGACAACAAAGTCTGGCTGCGCCCCGAGACGGCCCAGGGCATCTTCGCCAACTTCAAGAACGTCTGTGACTCGACGCGCGTGAAGATTCCTTTCGGCATCGCGCAGGTCGGCAAGGCGTTTCGCAACGAGATCAACCCGCGGAATTACACCTTCCGCAGCCGCGAGTTCGAGCAGATGGAGATCGAATTCTTCTGCCACGACAAGGACGCGATGGATTGGTGGAAGTGGTGGCGCGACGTGCGCATCAACTGGTACAAGTCGCTCGGCCTCGCCGGCGAGAATCTCAAACCGCGCAACCAGGACGAGAAGGAACTAGCCCACTACAGCAAGGCTTGCACCGACATCGAGTATTACTTCCCCTTCGCCGACGAGCCGCAGGAGCTGGAGGGAGTCGCCCATCGCGGCTGCTTCGACCTCACGCAGCATCAGACGCACAGCGGCAAGGACATGAGCTACTTCGACGACGAGACGAAGGATCGCTTCACGCCGACGGTGATCGAGCCATCCGCCGGGGCTGATCGCAGCACGCTTGCGTTCATCTGCGAGGCGTACAAGCATGATCCGGAGCGAGCCAGCCCGGAGATCATGTGCTTCCACCCGCGCCTTGCGCCGATCAAGGCGGCCGTCTTCCCGCTGGTGAATAAGGACGGCATGCCGGAGATCGCCGAGCCGCTGTTCCGCGAGATTCGCAAGCGCTGGCCCGCACAGTACGACGCCAAGCAGGCGATTGGAAAACGTTACGCGCGCATGGACGAAGCCGGCACGCCATATTGCTTCACCGTCGACGGCCAGACCAAAGAAGACGGCACGGTGACGGTGCGCGATCGGGATTCGGGCAAGCAGGAGCGGATCGACAAATCGCGCGTGGTGGACTTTCTGGCGGACAAGCTGACCGGTGCAAATCAATGAAACTCCCTCTGGATAATCAGACGGACGCCTTCGTCCGCGCGGCCGGCGTTGGCATGATCGCCACACTTTTGATTTCAGCAGCAGTCAGTGCCGGGCCGGGAGCGGCGTCGGGATCGACCAGCCGACCCGCGAGCCAACCGTCCAGCTCGCCGGCCGTCGAACTTCCCGATCCGCCTGCGGGTTTCAGCTGGAAGCGGATTGACACGATCGGCGCGGCGTTCCTGCAGCCGAAGGGCTGGCATTACAGACGGATGGGAAGCAAGGACAGTGAGGTCTATCGCATTTCCAAAGACAACACAAAAAAGGGCGAACCGTTCTTGACGGGGTTAACGGTCAATGTGACACGCAATGTCACAAAGAAGTCGAAGATCAGCGCGAAGCTTTACGCCGTGCACTACATGAAGGAGTACACGAAGAATGTCGAGGTCAAGCTCAAGCCGTCACTCGACAAGTTCGCGTCGTTCGACCGCCTGATTTTCGAAGTGGTCAAGCCTATCCCCGAGTCCGGGTCTGACGGGGATTTTCGCGTTCGGATCATGATGCTGGCGAACGAGAAGACAGACACCTTGTACACGCTTTTCTTCGGGGCGCCGGAAGAAGAATGGGAATCGGCGTGGAAGGTCGGCAAGCGCATGTTGGGGTTGCTTTATCTTGATGACGACGTTTGAGTAAATTGGATTCGACGGCGCCATTCGCCAAGCCAATTGAATTAAACCGCAAAATCCGGGACAATCGGCTCGCAGTCGTCGCGCTAGGTTCGCCAATCCTGTTCGGGACGCCCGGCGTCGACGTTGAAAGGGGATTACTCATGCGCACGCAACGCCTGCTGGTGAGTTTCGCATCCATTGTCGCGTTGTCCTGCTTCGAGTCGACCGCGTCCGGCCAATGCAATCCAGCCGAGGTCGCCAAGCACACGGCGCTCGATGGTGCTTTGAACGACAACTTCGGGATCATCGTCGCGATTGACGGTGACACGGCAATCGTCGGTGCCTGGGGCGCTGACACGGCAGGCGGCAGCGACGCCGGCGCGGCGGGTGACGCACTCGGCTATCCGGTCGCTCTTTCCGACGACACGGCTGTGGTGGGAGCCTTTTCGGATGACAACGGCGGGGGGGCCAACGCCGGGGCCGTGTACTTTCTGATGCTCGGTTGTGACGACGACGGCGATGGTCTGATCAACGCCAACGATGCATGCCCGGGCAACTCGCCCGGCGTGCCGGTTGACGCGACCGGTCGCCCGCTGCGAGATTGCAACGGAGATTGCAACGGAGATTGTGCGGTCAACGCACTGGATATTCAGTGCATTGTCGATGAAATGCTGAATCAGTAATCACGCAAGCGCTGGCCGGCGTAATACGACGCGAAGCAGGCGATCGGAAAACGTCACGCGAGCATAAACGATGCTGGCACGCCGTATTGCTTCACTGTGGACGGCCAGACAAAGGAAGACGGCACGGTGACAGTGCGAGACCGCGACACAGGCAAGCAGGAGCGGATCGACAAATCGCGCGTGGTGGAGTTTCTAACCGACAAGCTCACGGGGGCCCATGGTTGATGCGAATCAATCGCCTTTTCTGCAGTCGCCTTGAGCCATGTCGCGCTATTCAAAGTCGTCTCGCTCCGCGCGCTAATCAACGCCTGCAAGCCTTGACTGAACACCGCTCTTGAATCGACGAGCCGGCTCCGAGCTGTACGGAGGGAGGAATCAAGGGCGCCACGGCGGTCCGAAAGGAAGGCCCGGTGTTCATCGCGGGGTTCAATCTTTTTTCGGTCTGGCCATTGCGTCAAATTGCGCGATTGAGAGATTGCCTTGTGCTGCCGTGCGGTAATATGATCAATGCCGGATCGTGCAGCGGCGAATTCTCCATCGCCAACTTTAGTGAATAGTGCGGTGGCGCGTGGCGTGGTCAGAATCAAGCTATCCGGGCGACAGCGTCGGCGCGTCGACGGTCCGTCGGCGGAACGAAAAGCAGTCTCGAGTTCGGAATTAATCGGAGGTGGACGTGCGAACGAAGATTCATTTCTGCCTGGCCGCGCTCGGATTCTACCTGGCCTGGGTCGGAGCTGCCGATGCAGCGCTCAATGTCGAAAGTGCCTTCGTCAACGGTGCCGCGACGGCGACGGTCACGCCCGGCGCGACCGTCAGCGTGTACATACAGGTCACCGGCAGCGGCATCGCACCGGGCTGGCGCGCCACGCAATGGAATTTCGACGGCGGCAGTAATGCCTGTGTCAACCACGACGACTTCTCGACCGGCACGCACGACGTGACGTTCGATATCACCGCACCGGAAATGCCGGGCACCTACGACCTCAATCTGACGGCGCGACAATTTGATGGATGCAGCGGTCTGTCGGATTCGATTTCCCTCGTCGATGCGATCGTTGTGTGCGCGGACGATGATACCGATGGAATCTGCGATGCCGGCGACCTGTGCCTCGGCACGCCAGGCGGCGAATCCGTCAATGGCGACGGGTGCTCGTGCAGCCAACTAAACTGCGACGACGGAGACGCATGCACGAGCGATTCCTGCCTCGATGGCGTTTGCTCGAACGACGTTGCGGATGAGGACGGCGACGGCGTCTGCGATGCGTACGACTCCTGCCTCGGCACTCCCGACGGCGAGTCCATCAACGGCGACGGCTGCTCGTGCAGTCAGTTGATCTGCGATGACAACGACGCTTGCACGGCCGACTCCTGCACCGACGGCGTCTGCTCAAACGCGTTTGAAGACGCCGACAGCGACGGCGTGTGTGACGCGAGCGACCTCTGCCCGGGCGAAGACGACACGATTGACGCCGACAGCGACGGCATCCCCGACGGTTGCGATAAGTGCCCGAATGATCCGGACAACGACCTGGACGCCGACGGCGTATGCGGCGACGTGGATGTTTGCCACGGCTTTGATGACAACCTCGACGCCGACAGCGACGGCACGCCGGATGGTTGCGACGATTGCCCGAATGACGCGACCAAGACCGCGCCGGGTGTGTGCGGGTGCGGCGTCTCCGAAGACGACGCGGACGCGGATGGCGTGGAGGACTGCATCGACAATTGCCCGGCCGATCCCGAAAAGGTCGATCCCGGCGACTGCGGCTGCGGCGAAGTTGACATGGACAGCGACGGTGACGAGATCGCCGATTGCAATGATGAATGCCCGGACGACATCAACAAGGTCGTTCCCGGTGCGTGCGGCTGCGGCGAATCCGATGGCGATGGCGACGGCAATGGGGTCGCTGATTGCATTGACGAGGCCGAGAGCAATAACAACGGGGGCGGGAACGACAACGCTAACGGGAACGACTCGGGCAATGAAAACGAGTCCCCGGTGCCCAGTCCCAACCCCGAAGCATGTGGCGTGACCTGCGGCCCGGGCATGGGAACGATGATGCCGCTCGTGGGGTTGTGCCTAGTCGGAATGCGACGACGGCATCGCGTTCGACGTTCACGCTGATGAGTCGTTGACGGCAATCTGCCCCGTGAGTCCTTGCACGCGGCAGGCCTTTTTACATACCGATTTTCATGTGCGCCGCTCGAGGTGATTCGCCTCGGGCGGCGTTCTCTTTTTGAGGGACGACCGGCCAATCGTATAATGTTTGCCTGGAAGGCTAGACGAGGTGGCATCTGAAGGAGCGAAAGAGAATTGACCTTGGCGTCGTCGCGGAGCGGGCCGTGCTTGTCGGCCTGATTCTCCCGGGCGACGCTCCGCGCGGAACGCGCTACGACCCATTGGCGGAGCTGGCTTCGCTGGCCGAAGCTGCCGGAGCGCAGGTCGTCGGCCGGACGATCCAGAAGCGCGGCCGCATCGACTCGGCGACGTACATCGGCAGCGGGAAGGTGGAGGAACTGGCGGCCTATGCGGACGAGAAGGACGCCGATGTCATTATCTTCGACAACGAACTGACGCCGTCGCAGATCCGCGAATTAGACAAGGCCTGCAAGCGGCGGGTGATTGATCGCACCGAGTTGATTCTTGACATCTTTGCGAGTCGCGCGCGCACCGCCACGGCCCGGCTTCAGGTGGAACTGGCACAGCTTGAATACACATCTCCGCGCTTGCGCGGCATGTGGACCCACCTCGAACGCATCGCCGGCGCGGGCGGCGGCACGACGGCCGGCGCGGTCGGCGCGATTGGCACGCGCGGACCGGGCGAGCGCCAGATTGAGATCGACCGGCGCATCGTGCAGAAGCGCGTGACGTTTTTGCGCAGCCAACTCGCTCACATTGACCAGCGCCGGGTGCGCGAGGTGAAGGCCCGCGGGGATTACTTCACCGTCAGCCTCGTCGGGTACACGAACGCCGGCAAGAGCACACTGATGAACGCGCTCACCGGCGCCGAGACGTACGTCGCGGACAAACTCTTCGCAACGCTCGACACACGCACGCGACGCTGGAACTTCGGCGGCGGCCAACTCGCGTTGCTGTCCGACACGGTCGGGTTTGTTCGCGATCTGCCTCACCAACTCGTGGCGTCGTTTCGCGCAACGCTCGAGGAGACGATTCACTCCGACCTGCTTCTGCACGTCGTCGATGCGTCGGCTTACGACGCGATCCAGCAATACGAAGCGGTTCGATCGGTCCTCACCGAACTTGAGTGTGACACGATTCCGTCGCTCGTCGTCCTGAACAAGCTGGACGCCGTGGAGGACGTCGGTGAACTGGCCGTATTGCGGGCCCAGCTGCCGGAGGTTGCGGAGATTTCGGCGCGGACCGGGGCGGGGCTGCCCGAACTGTGCGACCGCGTCCTGGCAGTCATGCGGGATCGGTTTGTGCGATTGATCCTCGAGAGCAGCAGCGCGAACGGACGGCTCATCTCGTACATCAGCCAGCACGGCCACGTTCTCGGACGCGAGTACGTTGACGGTCGCGTCCGCATGGACGTGCGTCTGCCGCGGGGCGAGGTGGCCCGCGTCGTGAAGATGGGCGCGTCAGTCGTGGAATCAGCTGCAGACGCTTCCGCCGCGACCGATTGACCGTTCGCCGACCGGCCGCATGCAAGCCGTGAAGCCCTTCCCGCTGCGGCTCACTTTTCTCGGAACAACACACGCCTTTGAGATGGAGTCTCCCATCGGTTCAACCGATCTGTGAGCGTATTTGCGCGCGACTCGTCGGCCGGGTGGTCCACTCTGTCCGGCGCGAGCGAATTGCAGATGGAGACTCGTCATCATGAAGCAGAACGTTCGACTGGACGCCCAGGCCGGTCAGCATGCGCTGGAACAAGCTGTTCTCTATCATGCCCAGGCGGTGATCAACATCCCCGGCCGGGTGGACACCACGGTGAACGGGTTTCTGCTGACGGCGGATGCCTCGACGGTTCTCATGGAGATCACCGGAAAGCCCGCGATCAAGCCTGCGGAGCTGACGGGCAAGTTAATCCACGTCGAATTGTTCAGCGATCAACGCTACCAGTTCACGACGACGGTGCAGTCGGCGCCGATCTGGGGTGCGAGCCAGGCGCTGGCGCTCGCTCGACCGAACGAACTGACGGTCATCGACCGGCGGCGATTCTGGCGGGCCAAGCTTGCGCCGTCGGCGCGCGTGGCGCTGGAGTGGGCGCATTGCGGATCGCGCGAGCGGCACAACGCCGCGCTGTTGAATGTATCGGTCGATGGCCTGGCTTGCCGCGTGGACAAGCTGGCGGCGTCGGCGATTGAAGTCCAGACCTCGGTCAAGGCTCGGTTCCGTATGCGGGAAAGCACACGTGAATTCGAGCTGGACTCGCTTGTCATGAACAAGACACCCGCCAGCGACGGCGGGTTCATCCTGGGTCTGCAGTTCGCAAGGGTGTTTGACTCGGTGGCCCAACTGGCGGACTTGCGAAAGATCCTGAACCCGGGGCCGCCGGTCCCGGTTTCGAACGAGGCAGAGGCACTCACATGAATCAAGCTTCTCAAACAATTCCCGACGGCGCGCCGGCCGCACCGTCAGACGGTTCGCCTGTGGAAGCCGTACTGATCTGGGCGGCTTCCAAGCGCGTTCCGGTCACGGTCTCGCTCGAGCAGGAAGGCTGTTGGCAAAACGTCCGTACGCAACTGGTGGAGTTCGATGCCGGCGAAAAGCTGCTGAAGCTGGAGATGACCCCAGCAGCCGGACCCGGCGGCGACGGGATCGCCGTTGCGCCTGCGGCCGTTCAAGTCGCTCCGGGCCAGCTCGTCGGCATGACGTTTCGCCGTGGGCACAAGAAATGCGTGTTTGTGACCCGCGTCGTGGTGTTGCAGAACGCCGAAGGAAGCGATCCCGCTTCGGCGACCCAGGTGCTCGTGCTTCGTGCGCCGCGCGATGTGCGTGAGTTGCAGCGTCGATCGTATCAGCGCATCACGCTGCCGCCGGATCAGTTCGTAGCCGTGCGGTTATGGCAGGGCGGGCTGCCTTCCAAGGATCAGACCGTTGGGCCTAGCTGTTCGGGGCGTGTCGGCAACATTTCACTGGGCGGCATACTGGTTGACATTCGCAAGGAACACAATCCGAGGCTGACGGTTGGGGAGAACGTCGGCGTTGAGATCACGCCGCGCCCCGGCGGCGCGCCCCTGCTGGTCGAAGGGCAATACCGACATTGCGTCATCACTGGAGAAGATCGGCTGGGCCTGGGCGTCCAGTTCCTCGGCATGGAGCGGGAGCGGCCGGGCTGTTCGACGCTGGCGGACGTCAATGCGTTTATCGGAGACGTGCGTCGATTTGCGACGCGGGGCGACTGGTTCGCCTGATTGGGTGGGTGGCGAAAAAGTCGGCGCGCAAAAAAAGAGGATCCGAGCTCGCCGTTACTCGGATCCTCCAAGCCAGGCTGTCCCGCCTAACAGCGGAAGACCCACAGCCTCGCGGTATATATCGGCACCTGATTCATTGATTTCCACGCGATCTTCGTTCGAGTCAAAGTGGCGCAGCTTCTGCATCGGCGCGAGGCAAACTCTGCGCCGCGGCGCGCAGTTATCACACCCAGGTCGCAATCCGAACGCATGCCCGGTGATTGATTTGTCGGCGGCGTTGTGATGCAGCGTGCTCGTGCCAACAACCTCCATCAAGGGGACTGCAAAAATTTGTGACTGGATCGGCCGCCATAACATGCGGGATTTCATGGTCTTATCGATGAAGCCGTATGGTGACCGCGGTGGGCCCGGCAGTTGGACGCAAATACAATCCCCTCGGGAGACAATGCCCTTTGTGTGGAGGCGAACCTTGAAGCGATCCCATCAACACCGGATTTGGCGAACACTTGCGGCGAGTGTCGTGTTTGCAGCATGTCACGGCTGCGATCCCGCAACGCGAGAGCAGGCCAGAAAGAAGGCCGATGCCGCGCGGGTTACGGCGACGCAAAAAGCCGAAGAGACGCGAGTTGCTGCCACACAGGCGGCACACGATGTGGCCCAGCGCGTCGAGCCGCTGATCGAGGCCGGCCGCACAACGATGCAGGAAGCGGCGCAGTCTGTTCGAGACGAGGCGGCGGAGCTGCGAGACGAGGCTCGGCCCTACGTGGAACAGGCGAAGGTTGCGGCGACCCAGGCAGCCGAGCGCGTCCGGACGGCCACCACGCAGGCGGCGGAGAAGGTGAAGACCGCGACAACGCAGGCAATTGAAAAGGTCAAGAATGCGACGACGCAGGCAGTCGAGCGCGTGAAGGGCGACTCCGGCAAGTCTGGCGACTCCGACTGATCAATCGAGCGTTCGCAAGATGGCTCGCACCGGGCTGGCGTCAAAGCCCATCAGCGGCAGCGGCAGCGCGATCAATTCGTAGTCGCCCTCCGGCACCGCGTGAAGGTCCAGCCCCTCGAGAATCGCCATGTCATTTCGGTGAAAAGCCTGATGCGCGGGAAGGTCCTTCGATTCAAACAGGTCCACACTGGGCGTGTCAACGCCGATCGTGATGACCCCGCGCGCGGCCAGGGCATCAACGAGATCAGGGTCCAGCCCGGCAAAGTCCTGTGAGAAGTGAATCGGGTCCGGCGCGGTGCCGGTGGCAATCAGTATGCGCGGGGGCAGCGGCCGACGAGTGCCCATGCCGGATTCGTCCTTCGCTTCAAGCTGCGTCGCAATGTCGGCTAATTCCACGCGCGTTCGCTTGGCCGTCCGCGTGCGCACCACGCGACACGGTCCTAGGTAATAACCAAGCTGCCGGGAGGCAATGTCGGCCCCGTCTTGGGCGTAGTGATTCGGCCCGTCGGCATGCGCGCCCAGATGGACCGTGGCATGTAGCGTGGAGAGCGTCACGTTGTCGCCCCGTGCGAGGTCCAGCAGTATTTCCCGCCGCGGCGACGTATCGCCCGGCCAAACGGCCAAGTCCGGAGAGATCGGCGGCGTGATGTCGTAGAGCATGGTGGTTCCTAGTCGCCGGCCGGTGCAGTCGCCGTGCCACGACCGCTTGAGCGTGACGCAATGGCGGCATCGACCTGTGCAAGATTGCGAACGGCGGCGGGATAATCCGGCTGTAGTTCGATCGCACGTTGAATCGCGGCGCGTGCTTCGGTCAATCGACCGAGATTCGCCAGCGCCATGCCGAGGCCGTTGTGGGCATGGGCATCCTTGGGTTCGCGCGCGATGGCCTCCTCGTAGTGTCGGCAAGCCGCGTCGTAATCGTGTGTTCGCATGGAGAGGCCGCCAAGATTGACGAACGGGTCTGCCCGATTCGGCTGGATATCAATCGCGGCACGAAACGCCTCATTGGCCCGATCGTATTGGCCCAACTCAATGTACGCCAATCCCAGGTTGAGGTGCGCCAGGTACATCGTGGGATCGAGCCGGATCGCCTCCCGGTAGTATTCGACCGCTTGCGGCACCCGGTTCTGCTCGAACTCCGCATTCCCCTGACTGTATGCCTTGCGTGCGTCTTCGTTCCAACCGGCCTTGCGTGACGATTGAACGACGTTCATCAGCAGAAACTCCATGGGCGCGTGATCGTCCACCAGCACAAGCGGATTGCAACGGGCCAGCAGCGTGTCGAACTGGGCGGGAGTCAATTGTTGTTTGGCAATTGCCCGACTCGTGGGGGAATCCTTCAATCGATCGAGTTGCATGTCTCGCCTCGACGCGGCGAGTACGAACGTGTAGCGGTCAAAGTGGTGCAGCCGATCGCCTTCGAAACTTGCAAAGAAGCCCTCGACGAATGGAAACGTCCGGCGAAGGGTGCGAATGGAGGATCCCAGCAGGCGGCCCTCGGCATAGATATCCACCATGTTAATCATGTAGACAGCGCTATCGGACATCAGTTCAGCAATGAGTTGATGACACTCCTGCGTCATCAAGTGAAACGGGACGCTGAAATCGTTGATTGCGTCGAGATAGACGAAGTCAAACAGGGGAATCGCCTCGCCCGCCGCGCGCCGCCGAACAAGGTCCGTCAGGTGCTGGCGCGCATCGAGGTGAACGATCTCCAGCCCCTGCTGCGGAGCCAGCCCAAACGTCTCCCGGGCCGCGCGCGTGACGACCGGGTCAATCTCGACGACTTCGACGTAGCTGCCCGGCCGCATGTGAAGAATATGCCGCGGGTGGGTGTAACCTCCTCCTCCCAGAATGAGCACGCGAATGGGTTGCCCCGGTTTCGTCACGCAATCTGCGACGGCCGCATAGACGCGCTCGTAGCCGTATTGAAGCGCATGGGGATTCTTCGAGTCCATCACGCTGTGGCACAGCTTATCGAGGATCATTCGGCGGCGCGTCGGGTGATCGGCGTCAACCTGAACGCGCACGTGGCTGTATTCGCTGTCCGCGTCAAAGAGAACACCCTCGGTGAGCTTTTCGCGCAGCCCAAGCGTGTCGCCCAGATCGACGGCCCAACTGGCCGACGATTGCCCGAGGAAGAGTAGCGCTGCCGTCGCTCCGGTCCATGCGTAGGGTGGCCAATGCGTGGCGGCGCAGGAAATCGCCATGAGCGCCATCCCGGCCGCCACCGCCTGGATGACCACGTAGTTTCCGAATTGCGGGATCAGAAAGAACCCGCACGCAAAGGTTCCGACAATGCTGCCGAGCGCCCCGAGCGCATAGACGACTCCGACCGTGCGCCCGACGCGATTGCTGCGCAGGAGCGCCATGCGGGCAACCACGGGGCCGATGGCCCCCAGAAGCAGCGCCGGTAACATGAAGACGAAGACAACATGCGATGCGATTCTCTGCGGTAATGTCAGGGTCGAAAGTGCCGACCATGCTCCTGCGTACTTGTTCAGGATTGGAACCGCGAAACACGCCGCCGATGCAAGAACAAACAGCGCGGACAGGCATCGCCCGGCCCGATATCGGTCAGCGAGAAGCCCGCCCACGTAGTTCCCAATCGCCAGGCCGCCCAGTACCACGCCGATGATCGAGGTCGTTGCGAAAATCGAATTTCCAAACCAGCGGGCAACCAGGCGAAACGCGAGCAACTCCACGATCATGACGGCCGCGCTGGCAACGAATGCGATGATACAGGGAACCGCGATTGATTGCGGCCGCCGGATGTTGGCATCGCTTTTCGCGGCCTCAATCATGGGTCAATCCGGCTCGGCGCGCTGGAGGTCGCCCGGAGCCTGATCGCTGCCTCGACTCGTTGGAAGTTGTTGACGGCCGCTGCGTAGGCAGGATCCAATTCCACCGCGCGGCGAAGTGCGTCGCGAGCCGGGACAAGCTCCCCGAGATTCGCCAGCGCCATGCCGAGGCCGTTGTGTGCCGGGGCGAATTGCGGATCCAGTTGAATCGCCTTTTCGTACGCCGCGCGGGCGGACTCATAATCGTGAAGCAGCATGTAGACCCCGCCGAGATTCATCGCCGGCCCGGGCATGTCGGGGCGCGCCGCCGCCGCAGCGAGGAAGGCTTCCACCGCCTTGTCCATCCGACCGGTGTCTTTGTAGGCCAGTCCGAGATTCATGTGGGCCATGTGCATGGTTGGCTCGAGTTCGATGGCGCGCAGATAGCTTTCGATGGCGCGGTCAAATCGCTTCAAGGCATAGTCTGTATTGCCGCGATTGTAGAATCGCATCGCCGCCTCGTTCCAAATGGAGCGACCGGTCAACTCCACAACGTGCATCAGGAGGAACTCCACTGGAGCGTGGTCATCGGTCAGGACCGTTGCGAGCGGGTTCTTAATGACCGCCTCGATTTGCTCACTTGTTAGTCGCTGGCGCGCGGTCGCGCGATGCCGCGAATCTGCCTCCATTTCGCCGAGCTTTAAGTCTCGTTGCGAGGCCACGACGATGAACGTGTAGCGCGACGAGGGCTCGAACGCTTCGCTTTCGTAGCCGGCATAGAAGCAGGCGACGTGAGAGAACGACTCTTTCATCGTGCGCAGCGTGGATCCGAGAAATCCGCCGACTTCGTAAATGTCGATCAGCGTCATGAGAAAAACGCCGTCGTTCCCCAGCAGCTTCGCGACCGACGACTGAAACTCTTCGGTCGTCAGGTGAAACGGCACGTTGAAGTCGTTGACCGCATCAAGAAACACAAAATCAAACGGCCTGATGGCTCCACTCGCCGCCCGCCATCGAACCAGGTCCGCCACATGCTGACGCGCATCGAGATGGACGATGGTCAGGCCCGGTTGCGGCGAGAGTTCGAACGCTTCCATCGCCGCCTGGGTCACGATCGGATCGATCTCCACGACCTCGACTTCGCTGCGAGGCCGCTCGCGGAGGATGTGCCGCGGATGCGTGTATCCGCCGCCGCCCAGAATGAGCGCGCGAATCGCGTCGCGCCCGGCGGCGACATGGTCGGTCACGGCGGCGTACACCCTCTCATAACCATACTGCAGCACGTCGGGGCGCGCCGTGTCGATGTAGCTGTGTTCCAGTTTGTCGAGCACCATGATGCGGCGGGTGGGATGATCGGGATTGATTTCGACGCGCACATGGCCGTATTCGCTGTCGGCGTCGAAGAGGACATTCGGCGTTAGGCGCTCGCGCAGACCGAGGTCGGCACCGATTCCTTTCGCCCAGGCCCAAGGCCCTGCGCCGATCAAAACAAGTACGATCGTGGCCGCGGTCCATGCGTGAGTCGCCCAATAGGTGCGGGCACAAATGATGGCCATGATGGCAAGGCCCGCGCCGACGGCCTGAATCACCGCGTGGTTTCCGAAGTACGGGATCAGGTAGAAGCCGCACGCGAAGGTCCCGATGATGCTCCCCAACGCTCCGCACGCGTAGACCGCGCCCACCGTCCTGCCGACCCGTTCGCTCCGAAGCAGCGCCATGCGCGCCACGACCGGGCCAATGGTTCCAAGCAGGATGGCGGGCAATGAGAAGACAAGCGTTACATGCGTTGCGATTCGCCGCGGCCAGCTTAAGAACCACAGCGCCGACCAATCGCCCACAAGGCTGTTCAACACCGGCACGGCGAAGCAGCCGGCCGACGACAGCACAAACAGAAGTGCCAGCATGCGCCCGACGCGAAAGCGATCCGCCAGCAGGCCGCCGATGAAGTTGCCGATGGCCAGCCCGCCCAGCACGACGCCGATGATGGCGGTGGTGGTGTAGTTGGAACTGCCGAGGTAGCGCGCGATGAGTCGAAAAGCGAGCAGCTCGACGATCATGACCGCGGCACTGGCGATGAAAGCGATGGCGCAGGGGCCGATGATGGAGCCGGATCGCGTGTCGGCGGCAGCGGGCTGTGAAGCGGGGGCGTTCATGGTTTCAGGCTTGCTCCGGCAGATTGACCAAAGGGCGTGTGATGCGCCATCACGGCTCTATTAGACCTTCCCGGCCGCATCCGGGCAATTGCTTCGATCCCGGCGTGCGGCGGTTGTCGCAGGTGTATAATTGCGTGGCGAGCCGAGTCGGGAGCAGAATCGTGATTTCCACCAAGGGCGTATTGCGGGCAGGCGTCGTGTGCCTCTGCGCGGCAGGTGCGGTGCGAGCGGACGTGTTTCATCTGCGAGAAGGCGGCAAGCTCGACGGGGCGATTGTTGAAGACCTCGGCGACGCGCTGCGAATTCGAACGGTGAACGGCGTCAGCGACATCGAAAAAGAACGCGTTGCACGAATCGAAAAAGGCGACCCGCCCTGGGTGCGATACGAAAAAAAGCTGAAGAAATGCGGCGAGACCATCAAGGACCAACTCGCACTGGCCGACTGGTGCCGCGCGACGGGCATGAAAACGGAGGAGCGTCGTCATCTGGATCGCGTGATCGCGCTGGACGCCCACCACGTCGACGCTCGGCGGCGCCTGGGCTTCGTGCAGGAGGGCGGCAAATGGATCAAGCCGAAATCAACGGGGGCAATGTCCGAAGCGGAGCGAACCGAACGGCGTCGCGCGCAGGCCGATGAGCGACGCGTGCAGGAGAAAATCACGGAATATACCGTGAAAGTAAAGGCCGTTTATCGCGGGCGACTCTCGGAGAAAGTCGGCGGCGAAGGGAGCAAGGCGTTCGCCGACGGCCGCAGGCAGATTCTGGAAATCAGCGACCCGCTGGCCATCCCGGGGATCACGTCGGTATTGAGCAGCGGCCACGTCGCGGCGCGGCGGCTCATGGTCGAGGCCCTGGCGCAGTTCGACGTGGATGAAGCAACGATGAACCTCGTCGCGATCGCGCTGCTGGACCCGTCGAAAGAAGTTCGCGCGATGGCGGCTCGAGCATTGAAGCCTCGAAAGGATGATCGCATCGTCCTGGAGCTTCGATCGGCACTGCGTAGCGAGGAGGAGGCGATCCTACGCAATGCCGCGGCTGCCCTGGGCATCTTGAAAGCGAAATCAGCCGTGCGCGATCTGGTGCCCGTGTTGTCGACGGAGACGGTCGGCTTAGTGCGCGTGTCGCGCTGGGTATCGTTGGACAGCCTCTACGGCGCCTATTCGGATTGGCAGCGCTATCGCGTCGGCGGGTTTCCGGTGCTGTACAAACCGTCCTGCATCTGGGCGATGGGGCCGGGGTCGATCATCGGAACGGTCTCGGGGTACGAGTATCAGGTGATTTCGATCCACCGCACGGAAGTGCAGGAGGCGCTCATCGAAATCTCCGGGCAGAACCTGGGCTTCGACGCGGCGGCGTGGTTGAAATGGGCCGATGACAACGGGGTTTGACAATCAGTCGCGGCGGCCGAACACGACCAGCGCCCAATAGGCCAATTGCAGGAGTGCGCCGATGGCTGCTGCGACATACGTCAGAGCGGCGGCGTTCAGCACCTTTCCGACGATGCGATCTTCTTCCGTGGTGACCATGCCGTTGGTCAGGAGGATCGCGCGGGCGCGCTTCGATGCATCAAACTCCACCGGCAACGTGATGATTGAGAACAGCACGCCGGCCGCGAACAACGCAAGGCCGACCATCGCCAGCGCCCGGAACGGCGCCAGCGCCAGCCCGGCGATGATGAAGATCCACGCGAGATTCGTCCCGACAGCGGCGACCGGCACGAGGCTGTTCCGTACGGCGAGCGGCCCGTAGGAGTGTGCGTGCTGAATCGCATGGCCGACTTCGTGCGCGGCGATTCCCAGCGCCGAAAGCGTGCGACCGTTGAAGACATCCGGGCTAAGCCGCAGCACCTTGTTGCGCGGGTCGTAATGATCGCCGAGGAAGGAATTCACCGGCTCGATTGTGACATCGTGAAGTTGGTACGTATCGAGGATCCGCTGGGCGGTTTCCGCGCCGGAGAGGCCGCTTCGCGGCTGAAACTCGTTGCCGTGGTGAAAGGCGGATTTGACGCGCACCTGTGCCCAAAGGGCCAGCAGAATGGCCGGGGCCATGAAGACCAGGTACATCGGGTCAAAGAACATGATCAGTTCCTCGCAGTGAATGAATCCGGGCCGAATTAAAGATCGGCGGATTCTAGCGTGAATACGCAGGGGCGGTAGTCGAAGTTTCGGGCGATTTTATAATCCCGTTACGAAGCGGATGTTGCATGAAGCGCCGCGTATTCGGACAATGGGATCGTGGTTAGACAACCTGGGCGGGAAGCGGGTGAACGAATCATGATCGATTTTTTCCGGGCGAGGGTGCAGTGCCGAAAGCCGTTCAGTCGCCGGAGCACTTGTCGGCCCGCCCGCTTGGTCCAGGCGGCATGCATTGCGATCGCACTCGCGTCACCGGCCTTTTCGCAAACGGACGAACCGACCGAGCCCGGCGCGGAGAATCCGCCGGCGACCGCCGGGACAACATCGCCGCAGGTTCGGGTTCCCGCGGCGCGCCACGACTTCGGCGAAGTCTGGGCCGGGGCAACGCTGGAGCACGCTTTCGAAATCGCCAATGACGGCAATGCAGACTTGGAAATCCTCCAGGTATCGCCCACGTGTGGCTGCACGACCGCCGGTGCGTATTCAAAGCGCATCGCGCCAGGCAAGACCGGCGCGATTCCGTTTCGCCTGGACTCGAACAAAGTTCACAATCAATTCGCCAAGGCGATCCATGTCACGACGAACGATCCCGCTTCGCCTTCGATCACACTTACGCTGGCGGGCAATTGCCGCCGCAAAGTGGAGGCCAAGCCGCCCAACGCCGGCTTCGGGCGTATCCTCGATCAGCAGCCGCACGAGCGCGTAATCGTGTTGACCAACTCAATGCCGTCGCCGATCAAGCCGCAGTTGATTCGAGGAACAAGTCCCGAGAAGTTCAAGTGCAATCTGGATGAGGTCAAGCCCGGCCGCGAGTACCGACTGACCGTGCGCATGGAGCCGCCCTATGCCCCCGGCACGATTTCCGAAACGCTGAAGGTTCGCACCGGGGATGCCGCCTCGGATGTGTTGACCATTTCGGCGTATGCGGTCATCCCGAAGCGCGTGGAGGTGTTCCCGTCGGTGGTGCTGCTTCCGACTGCCACCGCGATGTCACGAACGACCGCGCCGATTGTGCGCCAATTGCAATTGCTCAATCACGGCGCATCGGCCGTGAAGCTGGTCAGTGCGACCGCGACTGATGCGGAGATAAAAGTCTCGGATGAGCTGGTTGCGGCGGGCAAGGAATACCGCCTGACCGTAACCGTGCCGAAGTCGTTTCAGCCCGCGAAAGAGGGTACGTTTGTCACGGTCAAGACCGACGACAAGGATTACGGCGAGTTCCGGATTCCGATCCGAATCACCGGGCAGTCCACGGCGCCCGGCGCAATGGCCGGAGCGAATGCGGCCCGGGGGGTGCCGGTGCGGGAGAGAGTTCGACGAACGGCGCGGGCCGGGTGAATGAGAAGATCACGCCGAAGAACACGAGCCCTCGGCCGGCGATGACCATGTTGAATCAACCATCGCCGCAATTTGAATTGGAAACGCTCGGCGGGCAGCCGGTCGCGCCGGCAGTTTATTCGGCGCACCCGGCGACGGTGTTGAACTTCGTGGCGCCGAATTGCGGTTACTGCAAGCGGCAGTTGCCGGAGGTGGAGCGCGTGCGCGAAGCCTTCGAGCAGCGCGGCGTGCGATTTGTGAATGTCATGCAGACGATGAAGCAGACCTTCACGACCGAGCAGATCATGGAAGTGCTGGCGAACGTCGGCTCGCGCAGCGAAGTCGCCCTCGACGACGGCAACAAGGTGGGGGCGATGTTCAAGGCCACCAGTTTCCCCTCGCTTTATGTGCTCGATGCAAGGGGGCAGATACGAGAGGTCGTCTCCGGAGCCAAGGCGAATATCCGTGACACGCTCACGCGGCGGCTGGAAGACTTGCTTGATAGTGAATCAACCGTTCCTGCGGCGGCACCGCCCCAGGGTGGATAATTCGCCTGATGTTGCTTGCCGCGGTGCGGCGATCAACTTCGTCATCCCACGCCGAAATCCGTGTTCTGCCACAGAACATTCACGCCGGGGTGCGTTTCCAGCCACGCGAACTCCTCGCGAAACCACAGCTTGATTTCGTCGTCCATCAGTCCGGCGGAGAGCCGATTCTCCGTGAACAAGTTGACGATCCCGTAGCGAAACTTGCTGACCAACAGGTCGATGTCACGGCGAATAATGTCCCGTGTCTGACCGCGGAAGCCGATCAGCAGACAAATCGAGTCCGTCGCGGCGGCGACGTCGTCGGGCGAGTCCCAGCGCATGGATTTTTTCAGCACGTCATTGCGGAGGCCGTCGTCGAATGTCTCGACGCCGAGGAACAGATGCGTGGGGACCCGGAAGAACTGTCGGTCTTCGTTGTAGCGCTTGCGATACGCCCAGTAGGATTCCGTCCAGAATTCCGTGATCCCCTTGGCCGTCAGCAGGTCGCGAATCTGCTCGCGCACCTGCAACGGCAGTTCCTGAATCGACCCGCTGTTGATGACCTGCAAACGGCCGAACTCGCCGGTCACGCGGGCGAGCGTCTCGTCGGCCACTTGCTGAATGAGTGCCTCATCGGTCGTGTTGTCGTCGATGTAGTCACAAAAGCTGCACCGGCTCCATACGCAGGGCAGCCCTTTCAGCAGCACCACTTCGCGGGGGAGCGGGCCGGTCCAGCGGCCATAGCGTTCCAGCGATTTCACGACCGGGAGTTCCATAGTCAATAAGGATAGCGGCATGGGCGGGACCGGTCATCCATCGGTCGCGGAAACGGAAGGTGAAAGCCGCCTACAATGGCAGTCCAGCACCGCCCGGGAGCAACGTTCCCGGCGGATCGGCTGCGGCGCATGACCGCGCGGAGCATGAGACAGGAATGTCGGATCAGGATCACCCAACGCTGACGGAGTTTGTGGATCGCGCAGCACTGGAAGCGCTGGCGGAATCATTCCGCGCGCTGACCGGTCACGAAGTGCGGTTTTGCGACTCAACAGGGCATTGCATTACCGGCGCGGAGACGCCGCCCCGGTCTTCAACTGAACTTAGCGCGGCGGGTCGGTCACGATCCGTTTCGACGGGGACGGCAGTCGTCGACGTATCGGATGCGAGGGCTCTCGACAACGCGTCCTTCGAAGCGGTGATCGACGTACAAGGCGTCTGCGTTGGCAAGGTGCAGGTAGCGGGCGTGACCGATTCGAGCGACGCGGCGCGCTTTGTGCGCGACCTGGCCGCGACGATCGAGCAGCTCTGTCATCACGCCCAGCAGTTGCGCCGGCGCGTGGACGAACTGGCGGCGTTGTACGAAGTGTCCGCGATGTTGTCGGGCAACGCGGCGCTGCAGGATGTGCTGGACATGGCGACGCGGCAGCTCGTCGATGCGATGGAGCTGAAGGCGTGCAGCCTGCGCCTGCTCGATCCGGATACGGGCGAGTTGAAGATCGCGTCCGTGGCGAATCTGTCGGAGCGGTACCTGTCAAAGGGTCCGGTGCGCGTGCGGGGCAGCTCGATAGACCAGGCGGCGCTGTCGGGGGAGACGGTGCACGTCGAAGACATGCGCACCGACCCGCGCACGGTGTACAAGAAGAATGCGAAGGAAGAAGGACTGATCAGCGCGCTGGTGACGCGCGTGGCGAGCCGCGGCAAAGCGATCGGCGCGCTGCGTGCGTACAAGGGGACACCGCATCGATTCAGTCCGTTCGAGGTGTCGCTGCTGGAGGCGATTGCGGCGCAGCTGGGGGCGGTGATCGCCAACGCGCGATTGATGCTGGACGCGCGAAAGAAGGAGCACCTCGCTCGACAGGTGAAGCTGGCCGCGGAAGTTCAGCGGCGGATGATTCCCGCGTATTCACCTCAAACCGATCGGTATCAGTTCGGCTGCGATTATCAGCCGAGTCAGGAGTTGGGCGGCGACTTCTACGATTTCATTCGTTTTGACAACGGCGACATCGGCGCGGTCGTGGCCGACGTGGTCGGCAAGGGCGTGCCGGCGTCGCTGATGATGGCCAGCGCGCGGTCGACGCTGCGCAGCAACGCGCGGCGCGTCACGGACATGGGCGAGATCATTAAATCGGTGAACCGCCGGCTGTTCCACGACACGCTGCCGGGCGAGTTTGCGACGGCGTTCTACGTGGAGCTGGCGGCCGACGGTCGGCTGCTCAAGTATTGCAATGCGGGCCACGAGCCGATGCTGCTGTTGCGAGGCGGGCGCATTCGAGAGCTGGACGCGGGCGGGCTGGCGCTGGGCATCGATCCGAATGAGACCTACGCGACGGCCGAAGAAGCGCTGGAGCCGGGCGACCTCATGCTGATGTTCACCGATGGGTTGCTGGAGGCGCGGAACTTCGACGGCGAGGCGTACGGCCGAGCGCGCATTCACGAGTCTTTCCTGCGCCAGGCGAGCGCGGGGGACGCGCCGCCGGTCGATGTCATCGCCAAACAAATCTTCTGGGACATGCGGCGCTTTGTCGGCTTCGCCCCGGTCGAGGACGACGTCACGCTGGTCGTCGTACGCGTGATTTAGCCGGCGAGCTTGCTCGCAGTCACGGCCGATGCCAATCGGTGCAGGCCGGGCAAAGGGGCAACTCGGCGACGGAGTTCGACCGCGCAGCGTTGAGCACGGCGGAGTTTCGCCAGAGTTCTGCAAAGGACGTCTCGACGACGCTGCCGAGCGATTGCCGGCCAGCGAAATCCTGATCGCAGGTGGTCATGCGACCGTCGGCAAGGATCATCGCGCGCGAGCGCGTGCGTCGGCAGGGTCGGCGCGGCGACGGCGCGGTATGCGTGACCGTCCGCTCGGGGCGCTGACCCGCGCAGGACGAGTAGCCCGTGATCAGCGCGCAGCCCAATCGCCGCTGCCAATGGTCGAAAAACGCTTCCATGTCGTCGAGGTTCTCCGTGCTCTTGACGAACGATGGAACGATCAACGGCAGCACGCGGCGCTCACGCTCGCGGCGAGCCATCCAGGCATCCACGCGCGCGACAACGGCATCGAAGGCATCGATTCCGTGGATGCGCGAGTAGGTCTGCGGCGTGGCGGCGTCGAGCATGACTTCCACCACATCGACCGGTGCGGCGAAGATCGCCTCTTCGGCTGCCGGAGTCAGTTCGCGCGCGGTCGTGCGCACCGCGATGGCTGCTGCGCCGCCTTCCCGAAGGATGCGGCAAATCATCGGGAACTCGGGATGCAGGCACGGGTCACCGAATCCGCCGAGGACGATGCGCACGTCATCGAAGTCGCCAATCGAGTGAAGTACGCGTCGGATGGCGTCCTGCGAAATCGGTCCGCGCGGCGCGAACTCCGGCGGTCGCGGCCGCAGCAGGGTTGCTTTGCCGTCGCGGATTTCGGTAGTTAGCTCGATCTCGATCTCCTCCGGTACATCCTCGAATCGCAGGGCGGCTTGCTCGCTCAACCACGCGCCGATTCGACGTGCCGGCCAATCCGCAGCGCCGACGTTCACCAGTGCCTCGATGCGCTGCCTTGACCGATGCGTGTCTGCCAGCAGGCGACCACGCGATTCGACCAATTCCACCGGTGCACGCCAGCAGGCTTCCTTGGCCGTCAGATCGGCGAACGGGCGGTCGGGCTGATAGGTAAGCGCTGCGCCCAGAGGCTGACCGGTCGGTGCGAGCTCTTCGAGCATTTCACGGGCGATGATCAGGCCGGTAAGCCCCGGCGGCGCGCAAGCAAACGTGAAGCGCATTGCCTGGGCCTCCGCCGCGAAATGCTCAATCATCGCGTCAAGAATCGTTGCATCGAATAACGGCGCGGCCGCAGGAATTGATGCGACGAGCGCCGCGCTGTGATGGCGGGCGGCCTGGGCGGCGGCAGCGATGTCCAGGTCCTCGTCAAAGCAGCAAAGGCTGCCGATGCCTCCGCGCCAGCCGTCCAGTCCCCAGATTCGCCCCGCGCGAACGAGCGCAGCATAGGGCGGCGGGGCGGCCTGATTGAAGAAGCTCACATCGAGCCCGGCGAGCAAATCGCGCAGTGCCGCATGCTGATCGGCCGGCGCAATGAGACAAACGCCCATGATTCGCCGCGATTGCAGAACACGCCCGACCGTCCGACGAAGTAACGGAATGCCCCCGAGCGAATCCGCCAGTCGGCTGCGCGTACCCAGCGGCGACGAGCGAAGATCCGCGACCAGGGTGGCAAGGCACTTCACGACGCGCCCCTTTCGGTTGGCTGATGGGTCGCAGTGGAGACAGGGCAATTCGATTCCGCGTCGAAGCGAGCCAGCGCCTGGTCAAAGATCGACGCGAGCGTATCGCAACCCTCCAGCAACGATGAGATGAATTGCCCGTCGCGTCGAAGCTGCTGCACGGCCCGGTCCCGGCCGCGATCGTCGGACTCGGCCAGCCGGCGGTCGGCCGCGAACCGCTGCAATTCGCCAAGCTGGGAGACGTCGCGCACCATGGCGAAGATCAACTCATGCTCCTGCACCAGCGTGCGAAGTTCATCGACCTCGGCGATCTTGCGGTTGAACGCCTTCGCGTCGTGCGTGAGGGACTCCAGCGCGTGAAGCAGCTCGCGCGTTCGGTCACACAGCGCCCGGAATTCGGCGAGTTCCTCCCGCCGACGGCGCAGCGTGTCGCGTGCCGCTTCAAGGCGCGACCGATCCTGCCAGCGAACATCGGCGAAGTCGAACCGCGACGCAGGAATGACCGCTTGAAGATGCGATGACGCAGCTTCAGACAGCGACATCGCCTGCGCGCCTTGCTTCCTTGCGCCGCCCTCGGTCGCGTCAATCACGCGCGCCGCGCACCGCGCAAAGTCTCGTTCGAATTGCTCCAGGTAGGTGAACATCTGTTCGTCGGTGTAAATCTCGCGGCCGTCGTGCCCCGGTACTTTTCGCAGGATCGGCCGATGGCGCGCAATCCGCTCCCATTCCTTCATCTCCAGCGTGCCGAACCGGCCCAGCTCGCTGTCCCACGCGCGATGGATGGCGACCCCCGGCGCGTAATAGACATGCCCGCCAAAGGCGAGGTCCTGCCCGATGAAGACAATAGGATCGCATCCGAGCCATTGCGCGAGGTAAAAGGCCAGGTGCATGACCGTCGCCCCGGCATCCATCGGCGATCGCGGCGGGAGCACGTCGCCGACGCATCGCTGGGCGAACGGATTGTGCAGGAGGATGACGCGTTTGGTAGCAGCCGACGTGTCCCCGCGAAATGCGTCCACGACATGCCACGATGCCTTCGGCTCTGCCACAAGTATGACATCGCCGGGGATCGCGACGCCGTCGAAGAACTGGCGCGAAAGGTCGCTCCAATCGAGCGACGTGACAAAGTGCGGTTTGATCCCGCATTCCAGCAGCGGCTTGAGCGTCGTCTGCGCCGCGATGATGACCGCGCGGTCGCGCAGGGCGGCGAGTTGATCGATGTTCTTCGCGAGTGAGGGGCCGGCGGCGACGAGGATCGCGGGGCAGCCGGTGAATCGGCCGCGAAGGACATCGGGCGGCGGCGTCGAGGCATACACCGGAAGGTTGTTGGCGACATTTCGCGCCGTGATGCCGGCGTTTTTTACAAGGGTCACCAGCGACATCTTGGCGAAGGCCGCGAAATCCAGCACGGCCTGTCGGATGATCGCATGGGCCGGCGCCTGATGATCGCGCGCGACCGGGGGCACGGCGATGACCGCGCCAAGCATGAGCATGGTGGAGTGCCGGACGAGGCGCTCGTGCAGGGCAGCCTTGGCAGGGGTTGTGAGGAACTCGATGCGCCCCGCGGCGATGCCTGCAGACAGGTCGGTGTGTTCGAGTGCGGTCTTGATGGTCACCAGATCGGGCTCGGAGACGAGGATCACCAGCTCCTCGCCGAGAATATCGAAAATCGGATGAATGTGATACCCCAGGCCCAGGCCGCAGAGGATGACGCACCGCGCCTCGGTTCGATCCAGCCCTTTGATGAAGTCGGTCGCCTCGCGGATCGGGTCGTAGCGGCTGTGCAGGAAGAGCGTGCGACCGTCGGCGGTCGATACCGAGGCAGTCTGGCAATCCGTTCGCGTCGGGTGAAGCGCCAGCGACGCCTCGAGCGGCAGCTCGTCGATGCGCTGCGCCAAGCGCGGATCGGTGCGCCAAAGGGCGCACAGATTGGCGAGGAAGGTCGGATTGACGGGCGCGTCGATCACGGCGGCATTCTATCGCGCGAGACCGATTCGGCTATCGGCGCGACGAGAGGGCTGCCGATTACGGCGAAATGCCGCCGGACGAAATCATGCTGTACACAAGGGCGACCAGCGCCGCCGTGTTGAGGAGAATCGCAGCCCAGGTACTGATGGGGTGCGAAGCGCGGTTGGCGCCGCTCAACGATGCGGGGGCGGAGAACACGATTCCTGCAAGAAAGGCGATCGAACCGATCGTCGCTCGGGGATCGCCTCAACAATAGAACAGTCGCAGGCTGGCTCCGCCGCAGGCGACAGCGGCAAGGGCAAGGGCGATTGGACCGGAAAGCATCTTCATGGCGTTCCTCCAAAAAGGTTTGTCTGTCCGGAAATCATAGCTCGAGTGGGCGACACCGCCACGGGCTTTGATTGGCTCCCGGTCAGAATCATCTTCGCCCCGGCAATGATGAGCACGACGGCGAGCAATCGCCTTAGCGCGACGACCGGAAGCCTCCGACTACCCCAGTAAGACCCGAGGAAGCCGCCCAGCAGCGCCACGGGTTGCCAGAACAGAATCTCGGGTGGGACGCGTGAGAGAGAATTGCCCATACCAAGAAGTCCGGCGGAGGAGTTCACAAAAATGAACAACGCCGCGACGCCGGAAGCAGTACGAATCGAAGCCCAACCAGCCATGACAAGCAGCGGGCTAAGAAAGATGCCGCCGCCGACGCCCGTCAGACCCGAGAGGAAACCGATGATCGCGCCAAGAGGAAAGGCAATGAGCGCGCGGGGCGGTCGCAGATCTCGGAGGTGCATTTCCGTGGGCTTGGCGAACATCCGAAAAGCTGCGAAAAGCAGTACGGCCCCAACGACATACTTATAAGCAGTCGGTGGGGCGGTCATCGCACCGCCGAGATACGCGCAGGGGATCGACGTCACAGCGAACGGCCAGAAGAGTCGCCACGAGAAATGCCCGGCTTGCCTGAAGTTGTATGACGCGACGGCCGCAACGAGGATGTTCAGGGTAAGCGCCGTCGGCTTCATCACCGCCGGCTCGATCGACGCCAGCGCCATGACCGCGAGATAGGCTGATGCCCCGGCGTGGCCGACCGACGAATAAAGCAGGGCGGCGACGAAGAAAGCAACAGGCAACAGGATAGCGTTCGTGGCGTCCAAGGGCCTTCTATCGGCTTGAAAATGTGAACAAGACGGGGCGTTTTGAATTGTCCCGCTCCGGGTGTTACCATCCTACCGCAAACGCAATCCATCAACAGGTGTGAGGGACATGGCCAAAGATTTCAAGCTGCCGGACCTGGGCGAAGGCATCCACGAGGCGCAAATCATCAAGGTGATGGTGAAAGAGGGCGATTCGGTTCAGCCCGACCAAGCCATCATGGAAGTCGAGACGGACAAGGCCGCCGTGGAGCTGCCCGTCCCGTTCGGCGGCACGATCAGCAAGCTGAACGTGAAGGTCGGCGACACGGTCAAGGTCGGCTCGGTGCTCTTGAGCGTCGGCGAGGCTGGCGAATCGGCTGGTTCCGCGCCCGCCAAGGCCGAAGCGCCGAAGGCCGCGCCCGCCAAGTCGGTCGCGATGGCTTCTGCTCCGGCGATGCCCGCGCGCCCTGCGGCAAGTCAGACGGCCGTCGCCGAAGCGCCGCGTCGGGGCGATGGCCCGATTCCGGCCGCGCCGGCAGTTCGGCGCTACGCGCGCGAACAGGGCGTGGACCTGGCGGTGGTGCATGGGACCGGTCCGGGCGGGCGGATCGTCCGCGAAGATGTCGAGCGCTATCTGGTTTCCGGCGGATCGCCGACCGGCGCAGCGCCGAGTTCGGGTGTATCACGCGGGACCGCCGTCGCCGAAACGAGTCGCGCGTCGGCTGCCCCGATGAGCTACGGCGGAGAGAGCGCCGCCGTGCGGTCGATGCCGGCCGAGGCGATGCCGGATTTCGCGCAATGGGGCCCGGTGCGCCGCGAGGCGCTGCCGCAGATTCGCAAGACAATCTCGCGGCAGATGGTGCGGTCGTACCTGACGATTCCGCATGTGATGCACGCCGACGAAGTCGATGTCACCGACCTGGAGGATTTCCGCAAGCGCCAGGGTGAGGCCTTGGCGAGCACCGGCGCGAAGCTGACGCTGACGGCGTTCGTGGTGAAGGCCGTGGCAGGGGCGCTGCGACAGTTCCCGATGTTCAACGCGTCGTATGACGAGGCCGCGTCGGAGATGGTGTTCAAGGATTATGTTCACGTCGGCGTGGCGGTCGATTCACCGAAGGGCCTGATGGTCCCCGTGGTGCGCGATGCCGACCGCAAGGGGCTGGTGAGCATCTCGAAAGAGATGAAGGACCTGGCCGACAAGGCGCGCGAGTTCAAGCTCGATGTCGCGGCGATGCGCGGCGGCACGTTCACCGTGACGAACGTCGGCGCACTGGGCGGCACGATGGCCACACCGATCATCAACTACCCCGAAGTAGCGATCCTTGGCATGGGCAAACTGGAATGGAAGCCGGTCGTGCGCGACATGCAGGTCGTGCCGCGAAAGGTCCTGCCGCTGTTTCTGTCGTTCGACCATCGCGTGATCGACGGGGCCGACGGCGCGAGGTTCATCCGCGCCGTGATCGGGTACCTTGAGAATCCGCTGAATCTGCTGCTGGTCTGACGCGGGGCATTCAAGTTCGCCGGCGCGCAGGTTTTCGATCCGCAAGGAACCGGTCGCGCGCGTCGTGTGTTCTTTCGATTGTTCGCGCAATCGTCTCTTTAAGGTTGGTCGTCGTTCTCGCTCGCCTGCGGATGGGCCGCGAGGAACTCCTCGCACATTTCTGACATGATCGCCTGGAACGGCTTGGTCATCATGATGGTGCCGTGGTCCTTGCCCGGCTCGATGATGACGCGGGCGTCGCTGTCTAGTTCAGCGAGGGTATCCTTGAGCCGATGGGCCGCGCCGGCAAGGTAGAAGTTGTCGTCCTCGCCCATGATGACCGTGATCTTCCCCTTGAGCTTCGGCCCCAGCGTCGGCCATTCGCGCTGGAGTTTCTCGACAATGTCATATTTTCTCCGCCATGCCTTGACCGTCTCGGCGTCAATCGCGCCGGTCTTGCGGTCGAACACCAGCCTCGGTCGGCCGTCCGGTCCGCGCGGGCTGAAGACGGCCTCGAACGAATGCACCTGTCCGCCGGGGCCGATGGCGTCTTCCATTTGCACGAAGTCGCGCAGCAGCAGTATGACGCGACCGTTCTGCCGCATGATCGGGCGCGACTCGCCTTCGGCATCGGTGTAGAAGTTGGCCATCGGGTCGTACAGATTGACGCCGGTGAAATCGGCAAAAGTGACCGGATCGGGCGAGGTCGACCACGTGCCGCCGAACGTGTCAGGGTAATTGACCTGCAACCAGAGCGTGGACCAGCCGCCCGAGGAGTGGCCGGTGAGGAGTCGTGCAGTCGGCTCGGGAATGAGACGATATTCTTTTTCCAGCCACGGGATCAATTCTTCCACCAGCGCGGCCCCATACGGCCCGTTGTTGTCGGAATCCGCGAACACGTGATGCCCCAGCGGGCAGGTCGCGTCGAGGCTGACGCGCACGAACGGCGTCTTCGGATTGCGAAGCATCATGCCGGCGAACACCGCGGTCTGAAAATGATCACCGCCGAAACCGGGGATGACATAGACCGCCGGGAATCGCCGGTCGGCCTGCTCCGCGTATTCCTTTGGCAGCTCGACGACCGCGCGGAGATAGACATCGCGCTTGTGAAACTTCGAGAGCAGCGCGCTGCGCAGCTTGATCGATTTCATCGTCGGCGTGTCGAGTAATTTCTCCTCATGCTTGACGCGCCGGCGGATCTTCAGCGTGACGGTTTGCGGCTCGGGCGTGTCATCGTCGGCCAATTCAAATTCAACCGGCTTGGAGTACAGATTCCCCGGCGCGTCGCCGCTGTGCGGCACGTCCGGATTCGTGTGCATAACGGCCTGCGCGACGTATCGTCCGGGCGGCAGGTCGGCCAAGTCATGTGGGTAACCGGTTGCCGGTTGAATTGTGATCGGTTTGCCGGGTTTCCAGTTCGTCACGTCGTGTCCGAAGACGGGGCGGCGCGTCGTCCAGGAATAGCCAAGCCGCGGCTCGGATTTCAGATCGGTGTCGAGATAGAGGATGATTCGGCCGGTGAATGCGTCCGCCTTGAGCTTGCGGTCGAAAGTGAGCGTGAATTGGACGCGGGCGGCTGCCGCGGATTGAGTCGCGGGCGTCGGCTCGCCGCGGACAAAATCGATATGCGCAAGCGTCAGCATTGAGAAAATGGCGCATCCGATGCACCAACTTGCTGTCCGCGATCGTTGAGCTTGCATCGGTTTTGGCAGCCGAATGCTTACGGGGCGTCCAAATGTCATGGCAGTGTCCAAATCTGGTTGGGATGAAATGCGACTCGCCGGTCAATGATAACAGAATAGCGGAGGACGGTGATTCGAGCGATTGGATTGAGTGGGTTTGCAGGGGTCACGCCGTCGCATCATCGCTATAATCGCAGGCGTGGGATGGAACCCAACGGGACATCGCAAAGGCGCGGCGCATCAATCGGACGCCGCCCATCATGCGAAGGAGCGAGACACGATGAGCGCCACAACCGGCATCGCGGCACTGGAACACGAACTGAATCAGATGATCCTGAAGGGTGATATCCTCGGGGCGTTTGAGAAGTTCTACGCGGAGGATGTCGAGATGCGCGAGAACGCCGAGCCGCCGTGCAAGGGCAAGGCGGCCAATCGCGCGCGCGAGCAGGCGTTTGTCGATTCGGTGGGGGAGGTTCACGCGATCCAGTTGCTGGGCAGCGCCGTCGGCGACGGGATGTCGTTTTCCGAGTGGATGATGGACATCACCTACAAGGGCGGGACGCGAGCGCAGTCCCATCAGGCAACCGTTCGGCGATGGAAGGGCGGAATGGTCGCGAGCGAGCGGTTCTACTACAACAAGCATTGAGCGATGCCGCTCCGGCATCGAGGAGTCGCAGCCGATGGCAGCGTCAGAACAATGGCACGATGTCGGATCGGCCGACGAATTGGCGACGAAGCCGCTCCAGCAGGTCACGGCCGGCGGCACGAAGATCGCGCTGATTCATCGCGGCGGACGTTTCACGGCAATCAACGGTGTCTGCAACCATGTTGCCGGTCCGCTGGGCGAGGGCCGGCTCGACGGCGACTACGTGGTCTGCCCCTGGCACAACTGGAAGTTCCACTGCGAGACAGGCTTGGGCGAGCCGGGCTACGAAGAAGACGCCGTGCCCACGTACGCCGTAAAGGTCGAGAACGGCCGCGTGCTGATCAATTCGAAGCAGATCACGCCGCGCACGCGTAAGAAGCACGATCCTCACCCGTTGGCCCGGCCGGTCCAGCGCGATGAGGGGCCGATTCGCGTCGTGGGCATCTCGACGACCGTCATGGATGCTGCGAATCCGCGGTACTCAACGTCAGACGCCCTGCTGGATCATGCCATGGCGCACGCTGCGACGAAACTCGGCGTGCAGACCCGGCTTGTGAAGTTGAACGAGCTCGCCTTTCGCGCGTGCGAGGGGTATTACTCCAAAAGCTCGCACGCCTGCACCTGGCCGTGCAGCATCACGCAGATGGACCCGAACGATCAGCTTGACCGTGTGTACGAAGCGATTGTCCACTGGGCTGACGTGATTCTGGTCGCCACGCCGATCCGCTGGGGCTGCGCCAGCTCGCTGTATTACAAGATGGTCGAGCGGATGAACTGCATTCAGAACCAGATAACGATTTCGAACAAGGTGCTGATGCACAACAAAGTCGCCGCGTTCATCATCACCGGCGGGCAGGACAACGTGCAGGCCGTCGCCGGGCAGATGCTCGGTTTCTTCGCTGAGCTGGGCTGCCACCTTCCGCCGTTTCCGTACATCGCGCATTCGCGCGGCTGGAGCGCCGAGGACATGGAGCGAAACGTCGCCTACGTGGCACAAAGCCGGGAGCTTCGCGACGGGGCGGCCGACCTGGTCTCGCGGGCGGTCGACGTGGCAAAGGTGCTGCTGACCGGCGAGCCGACCGCGGCGAGGACGACGCGCGGCGGACGTAAGGCGCACCAGCTTGATGTGAAATCGCAGAGCTAAGCCGTCGGTTCGACTCGATCAACCGCCCGAAGAGTTGAATCCGGCGTTCTGGGTCATGTCCATGACCGGGACACCGGCCGGCGGTGTGAATTTGAAGCGGCCCTTGTCGAGCTTCGGATTGATCTTGATGTCGGTGTACGTCGTCGTGGAAACCGGCTTGCGATCCGCACCGTAGCTGACGGCCTTAACCGCGACGCACGTGTCTTTCTGGTAATACTGCACGGTTCGGTATTCGGTCGCGGCGGTGGGGGACTTCTTGGGCGTCATCTCAATGACGAAGCAAGGTTTGCCGTCGACGGTCTCATCGGGGAGTAGCTTGAGGTTGTACCACTCCTTCATGTCCTCGCGCCAGGTGGTCACCTGCTTCTCGTCCGCCTTCATCTTCGAGACCATCTTCTGGCCGCTTTGTTCGGAAAGCACCCACATGACCTCGCCGTCGCTGATGGAGAGGGACTTGGCGTCGATGCTCTGCTGGGCGCCGCCCAGGTCCATTTGAGTCTTGGTGGAAACGTCGATGCGCGTCAGGGTCTTCTTCCCGTCCATCATGTACTCATACGTCCCGTCGATCGCGGTCTTTGACTTGAAGCCCGCGCCGCTGACATCGGAGACGGTTTTCATTTTCATGGACATGGAGGTCGTCTTGCGCGACTGCTCCGCGAGTTTCTTCTCGACGGCTTCGAGCGTTTCGGCTCGAACCGGCGCGGCGACAAGGAGTGCAAGTGCAGCAAGAAACAATGTCCGGCGCAGATGATTTGACATAGGGTTGACTCCGTTCAAGAGATGTGAATCGGGACCGCAGCGCCGGCTTCGGCGTGCGGCCCCGATGTTCGATCGTTCGCTATCTGTTGAGCGCGGTCCTGCTGCGTTCGCAGGCTGAAACCGCGCCGATTGTTTCGCTTCCGATCAGGAAACCGTGCGCCGAGGACGTCCACGGCGTCGCATGCCGATCAGGAAGATGCCCACGAGCGGCATCATCGTGCCCATGCCGGGGCCGCAGGTTACGCCGCAAGCTTCGGGGTTGGGCTGCGGACCGGGGTCCTCGTTGCTGTTGCCGTTTTGGTTTTCATTCTCGTTTTCGTTCTCGTTGGCATTGCCGTTGTCGTTATCCAGACAATCCGCTGTGCCGTTGCCGTCGGCGTCGGCATCCGAGTTGCCGCACCCGCACGCGCCGGCCGCGGTCTTGTTGTCATCTTCAGGGCATCCATCACAGCCGTCCGGCGTGCCGTCGGAGTCGGTATCGATGTTGTCGTCGAAGTCGGGGCAAACGTCGCTCGCATCGCAAACGCCGTCGCCATCCGTATCCTGGAAGACGTTTGAGCAGAGGCCGTCGGTGCAGGAATCGATCGTGCACGGATCGCCGTCGTCGCAATCGACCTGACTGCACGAGCATCCCTTGCCGTTCGGCGTTTCGCCGGTCGGCGTGTCGGCACAGATGTCGTTCAGGTCACAAATCCCGTCATTGTCAGCGTCTTGAAGCACGTTGGAGCAGACGCCGTCAGTGCAGGAGTCGATCGTGCACGGATCGCTGTCGTCGCAATCCAGTTGGCTGCACGAGCAACCGTTGGCATTGGCGGTTTCGCCGCCCGGCGTGCCGAGGCAATCGTCGTTGCAGTCCACGACGCCATCGCTGTCGCTGTCATCATCGGCTACCCCGCAACCACATGCTCCCGGCGCGGTCTTGTTGGCATCGTTCGGGCAGCCATCGTTGCAATCCGGTGTGCCGTCGCTGTCGGTGTCGGTGTCCGCCACGCCGCAACCGCAGGCGCCCGGCATGGTTTTGGCAGGATCGTTCGGGCAGCCGTCGTTGCAATCCGCGGTGCCGTCGCTGTCTGTGTCCGTGTCAGCCGTGCCGCAGCCGCAGATGCCAGGCATGGTCTTCGCCGGATCGTTGGGACAGCCGTCGTTGCAATCCGGTGTGCCGTCGCTGTCGGTGTCGGTGTCGGCGACGCCGCAGCCGCAGGCACCCGGCATGGTCTTGGCCGGATCATTCGGGCAACCATCGTTGCAGTCCGGAGTGCCGTCGCTGTCGGTGTCGGTGTCCGCGACGCCGCAACCGCAGGCGCCCGGCGCGATCTTCGCCGGGTCGTTCGGGCAGCCGTCGTTGCAGTCCGGAGTGCCGTCGCTGTCGGTGTCGGTGTCCGCGACGCCGCAACCGCAGGCGCCCGGCGCGATTTTTGCCGGGTCATTCGGACATCCGTCTGCGCAGTCCAGCGTACCGTCACCGTCGGAGTCAACGTCCGGCTCGCCGGGACAATTGTCGTTGCAGTCCGCTACGCCGTCCGAGTCTGAATCCGTGTCGGCGACGCCGCAGCCGCAGATGCCCGGCATGGTCTTCGCCGGATCGTTCGGGCAGCCGTCGTTGCAGTCTGGCGTTCCGTCGCTGTCGGTGTCGGTGTCCGCAACGCCACAACCGCAAGCGCCCGGCGCGATCTTCGCCGGATCATTCGGACAGCCGTCGTTGCAGTCCGGCGTTCCGTCGCTGTCGGTATCGGTGTCGGCCACGCCGCAGCCGCAGGCGCCTGGAACTGTCTTGTTGGGATCGGCCGGGCAACCATCGCAATCATCGCCGACGCCGTCGCCGTCTGCATCGGCCTGGGGAGCGGGATTAAAGGTGCCGGGGCAGTTGTCGCATGCGTCGCCGACGCCGTCGATGTCCGTGTCTTCCTGGCCGGGATCGAATTCCACCGGGCAGACGTCGCAGGCATCGCCGATTCCGTCGCTGTCACCGTCCTCCTGTCCCGGATTCGCATCGTCAACGCAATTGTCGAGGCAGTCCTGCACGCCATCACCGTCCGTGTCGACAAAGAGATTACCCGGATCGAAATCATCGGGGCAGAAGTCGATGCAGTCCTGCACGCCGTCGCCGTCGCTGTCCACGAAGGGATTGCCGGGGTCGAAGTCGTTCGGGCAGAAGTCGTTGCAATCCGCGACGCCGTCGCTGTCGGTGTCATCGTCCGCCGCGCCACATCCGCATGCGCCGGGATCAATCTTGTTGGGATCACTGGGGCAGCCGTCATTGCAATCCGGGGTGCCGTCGCTGTCGCTGTCGTCATCGGCCACGCCGCAGCCGCAGACGCCGGGATCGCTCTTAAGCGCGTCGGCCGGGCAGCCATCCTCCGCGCAAGTGTTGTTCAGGAAGCCGGGATCGCCGAAGCCGTCGCCATCGGTGTCGGTGCAGGAGTCGCACTCGTCGCCGATGCCATCAAAGTCTGCGTCTTCTTGGCCGGGGTTGACGTCAAATATACAATTATCGCAATCATCGCCGAGCCCGTCGCTGTCCATGTCGAATTGATCGGGATTGGCGACATCAGGACAGTTGTCAATGACATCGTCGACTCCGTCACCGTCCGTGTCGCCCCCGATGAAAGCGCGCGACTCGGTCGTCGCGCCCAGCAGCAGGAACATTGCGATGAGCGAAGCGATCCCGAGTTTCCGGAAGCGCTCAAAGGGGCCGGGCTTGACGAAGGTTGAACGCGTGACGGTTTCGTTCTTCATGATCCGTATGCTCCCAAACGAAGTTTCGATGTCGAGACGAGCCGGTCGCCCGGCTTTCCGCGTTCCCTGTGAAATGGGAACACCTGCAACCGGGTGTGCGTGCACGTCTTACTGAACGCGAGGTACTTTGAACGTCAACTCGGAAAGGTTCCCCACAGAACGCGACCGGGGGCCGAACTTTCCGAAGCTTCAATGTGAAATATGGTACGGGAATGCCCCCCGGCACGCAAGTCGTTTGCCGCAAACGATTTTAGTCGTGTCGGTTGGGTTGCCTGTGCCATTTGAACCAATCCGAATGAAACCTCGTGCGGTGTCTATGATCGAAACGAACCATGTCATCGCCGGCAAAGTACTGACATCGGACCGCTCCGTTTCCCGGCAGTGTTGGGATCAGTCAGCAAGCGAGCCATGCGATCCGCCCCTTTTTTTGAAGACGGAATTCTTGATTCGGCGCCCCAAAGGGGGGGTTGACATTCTTTTTGAATTGTGGGATAGTCGCCCCCTAGCGGGGAGTTCGTTTGGTACGGATGCCTTGGGGAGGAAGCGCAATTTCGACAAATTTTCACGGGTTTGCGCGCAGCCATGCCATGGCGATGGGCGATCGTCGCTATTTGGACTCCGATTTCAATCGTTTGACTGAAACTCCGACTTCGCGGGCGAGGCTCGTAGGGCCTCGCATTGACGCGGGTCAATTGAACTCGGTTTTTTGAAACGTTGAGCAAGATTGATGACTCGGCAGGGGATCCGGGCATCGGCATCATCAGGAGAGGTTTGAAATGTTGAGATTTTCTGCATCACAACGTGCGGCGATTTTCGGCCTGATCTGTTCATGTTGTCTTTTGGTGGCCGGCCAGGCCGCGGAGGCGACATCTTCCTGCGTTGTGATCAGCCAGGTCTATGGCGGCGGCGGTAATGTCGGCGCATCCAGACAGAATGACTTCATCGAGCTGTTCAACCGCGGCTCGGCCACGGTCAACGTCACCGGCTGGTCGGTTCAGTACACCTCCGCCACCGGCTCCACGTGGATCAAGACCGATCTGTCGGGAAGCATTCCTCCCGGTGGGTACTACTTGGTTCAGGAAGGCTCCAGCGGCGCGAACGGCGCACCGCTGCCGACTCCCGACGCTACGGGTGCCATCGGTATGTCCACGACGACCGGCAAAGTCGCCCTGGTAAACAATACGACGCTGCTCTCGGGCGCTTGCCCCTCCGGCCCGCAGATCATCGACTTCGTCGGCTACGGCGCGACGGCTAACTGCTTCGAGGGCGCCGCGGCAACCGCGACGTTGAGCGTGACGACGGCTGCCATCCGCGGCTCCAGCGGCTGCACCGAGAATGACCAGAACGGCACCGATTTCGCCTCCGGCACTCCGAATCCCCGAAACAGTTCCACTGCGGTTCACCTGTGCGGATTCCCCGCGGACGGTGATTGCGACGGCATTCCGGACTCGAGCGACAACTGTCCGAGTATTGCCAACCCCGGCCAGGCGAACGGCGACGGCGACTCTGCCGGCGACGCCTGCGACGGCTGCCCGATGGATCCGAACAAGACCGAGCCGGGCATCTGCGGCTGCGGCACGCCCGACACCGACACGGACATGGACGGTGTTGCGGATTGTGCTGACGGTTGCCCGAACGACCCCGACAAGATCGAGCCGGGCATCTGCGGTTGCGGCACGCCCGACACCGACACGGACAAGGACGGCACGCCGGATTGCAACGACGGCTGCCCGATGGATCCCGACAAGATCGAGCCGGGCATCTGCGGTTGCGGCACGCCCGACACCGACACGGACAAGGACGGCACGCCGGATTGCAACGACGGTTGCCCGAACGACCCCGACAAGATTGAGCCGGGTATCTGCGGTTGCGGCACGCCCGACACCGACACGGACAAGGACGGCACGCCGGATTGCAACGACGGATGCCCGATGGATCCCGACAAGATCGAGCCGGGCATCTGCGGTTGCGGCACGCCCGACACCGACACGGACAAGGATGGAACGGCCGATTGCAACGACGGCTGCCCGATGGATCCCGACAAGATTGAGCCGGGTATCTGCGGCTGCGGCGAACCCGAGACCGACACGGATAAGGATGGAACACCGGATTGCAAGGACGACTGTCCGGAAGACCCGGCCAAGATCAGCCCCGGCCAATGCGGCTGTGGTTTCCCTGATACGGACACGGACAAGGATGGAACGGCCGATTGCAACGACGGCTGCCCGAACGATCCCGCCAAGATTGAACCCGGCCAGTGCGGGTGCGGCAATCCGGACACCGACACGGACAAGGACGGCGTTGCCGACTGCAACGACAATTGTCCGGGTACGCCGAATTCCATGCAGGAGGATCAGGACAAGGACGGCGTGGGCGATGCCTGCGACAACTGCGTGACTGTTCCCAACGCCGGCCAGGAGAACGTCGACATGGACAGCGCGGGCGATGCCTGCGATGAATGTCCGAATGATCCGGCCAAGATCCTCGAGGGCCAGTGCGGCTGCGGCAATCCCGACACCGACACGGACAAGGACGGCATCGCGGATTGTGTTGACAATTGCGTTAATACACCGAACCCGTTGCAGGAAGACCCCGATGGCGACGGCTTCGGCGACGCCTGCGACAACTGTCCGTCGGTCGCCAATCCGACGCAGGCCGACAACGACATGGACGGAATCGGCGATGCCTGCGATCGCGTGCCGTTCAACAATTCGCTGGTGCTTGAGGTTCCGTCCGGCTGTCTGGGAACGGGCGGCCAGGTCACCGTTGAATTGTGGATGCGCCAGTTGACGGCGGACGCCAACGGCTTTCAGGCGTTCTTGAGTTTCGACGACGTCAAGCTGAACTATCGCGGCGATTTGAGTTCGTACAGCCCGATTTTCCCGCTGCACGTTTTCCCGATTAACCTCGCGCAAACGGGCGTGGGCCAGCTTCAGCTTGACGGCTCGACGAATCCCAACACGCCGTGTTCGAATCAGGATGCGCTCCTGGCGACGCTGGTGTTCGATGTTGAACCCGGCAACGACTGCATGGAGACCAGCATCGACTTCCGGACGCAAGGCTCGTTTGTTTCCGAGTTGAGCTGCAACGGCATCCCGATCACACCGACGAATACTGTCAATACGCGTCTCTTTGTTCTCGATGGAACGGGGCCGATCTTCACGGTCTGCCCGAAGGAATTCACCGTCGAGTGCAACCCGTCGATTCCGTTGGAAGAGCTGATTGCTCCGTCCATAACCGGCCAGGCCGAAGCGACCGACACCTGCAGCGGCGAAGTGCCGATCGAGAGCATTATCTACTGCGACTCCGTGCAGAGCGGCGAGTGTGGCGAAGAGAAGCACATCATTCGCACGTGGAAGGCGACCGACGCCTGTGGAAATCAGTCGACTTGTTACCAGGACATCTACGTCGTGGATACGACGGCGCCGGTGATTACGTCCTGCGTCGCCGAGGATGCGAGCCTGGGCGAAGGCTGCTCCGGCCAGGTGAATTTCACCGCCACGGTTGAAGACAATTGCTGCATCAGTTCGAAGGGCGTTTCGGTCAGTGCGCAGCTCGATCCCAAGAGCCTGCACACCACGACGGTTGGGGAGCCCTCCTGGAATGTCGAAGTTGACCCGAAGAATCCGAGGATTCTCCATGTGACCGGTTACGTTCCCGTGTCAGGCCTGTCCGGCTGCCCGGCGACGGTACTGGTGACGATCAATGCCACGGATTGCTGCTCGAATCAGGCGACGGCCTGCACCGATAGCGCCAGCGTGATTGACGAGATGGAGCCGTACATCCTCTGTCCGGCGGACGTTGAAGTCGATTGCGACGAGTCCACCGACCCGAATGAGAATCCGAACGTCGGCTATCCGAAGGTGGGCGACAATTGCACACTAGAGCCGTTGGTTGAATATACGGACGAGCCGAGCCCGGGGTTGGGTGACAGCGAGTGCCCGTTCCAGTCGATCGTTCGCACCTGGACGGCGACGGATGCCTGCGGCAACACGGCGTCCTGTCAACAAACGATCACGCAGCTGGATCTGTCCCCGCCGGTTGTCAACTACTGCGAAGGCACGCAATCCGTATCGCTGGGTGAAGACTGCACGGGTGTGATTCAGTTCTCGGTCAGCATCTCGGACAACTGCTGCATTGACTTGTCCGGTCTGAACATCACCGTGCAGAATGCGACCGGCGTAACGGTTGGCGAGCCAACGTTCGGTTTCTGTGAAACAAGCGGAACCGGGAAGAACTCCGGAACAACTCTCTACCTCTGTGGTGAAGTTCCAGTCAGTGATCTGACAAGCTGCCCGGCATCCGTGAAGCTGCACTTCTCGGCGACGGATTGCTGCGGCAACGAATCGATCGGCGGTTGCTGTCTCACGACGACGATCTCCGACGATACGGCGCCGGTCATTCAGTGCCCGAAGGATGTCCTCCTGGAATGCGGGGATCCTTCGACCCCGAAGGATACGGGCTTCGCAACGGCCACGGACAATTGCACCGAGCTCCCCAGTGTGAGCTATTGGGACGAGTGTCTGACGAATCCGAAGCGAATCGTCCGGCACTGGTCGGCCACAGACGATTGCAAGAACAGCGCGTCCTGCGATCAGGTCATCACGTTCAACGACGAAGAGCCGCCTGTGCTCGTATGTCCGCCGACGAAGTACCTGGAGTGCATTGACAATCTGCCCGGCATCTGCGGGCTGGATTGCGGACTCCCGTTGCAGCAAGGTTGCCTCCAGGGTCAGCCTTCGAAGGATGTGAACTGCAAGGAGTACTTCGAGGAGTTTCTGGGCGGATCGGTCACCGACAATTGCGGTGACAACAAGGTCCAGGTCCATCTCGTTAACTACTTCATCGCGGGCAACCCGTTCGCTCCGCAGTGCGCCCCCAACTCGGCGATCATTGTCCTGATCTATGAAGCCGTCGATGGCTCGGGCAACGTGTCCCTGCCCTGCAAGGCGGTCATCATTCTTCAGGACAGCATGCCGCCGCGAATCGATGCCGGCAAGCTGCCGAAGCAGGTTGACATTGACTCCAAGTGCTCGGCCACAATTCCGGTGAGTGTCACGGTTGAGGACTGCAATCTCGAGTACGTGGATCACTGGTACAACGTGAACGGAAACGCGAACGTGTCGGACGATCTGCAGGTTGAATACGATGTTGACTCCGCCACGATCAGCGGCAACATCTACGTGCAGAACGTTTCGTCCTGCCAGGTATCGGTCGAGCTCTGCGTGAACGCGCAGGATGAATGCGCCAAATGCCAGGGTCCGAAGCAGGGCGACCAGCAGCAAGGTAAGACGACGGAGTGTTTCACGATCAACGTGAACAACCACATTCCGCCGAATGTCGGCTGCCTCGTACCGATTTCGCAACCGGGCCTCACATCGTCGGATCAATGCGACCTGCTCGTCGCGTACTCCGATGCCGGCGTCTGTGGTGCGACCGTTCACTACTCCGTCACCGCGGATTCCAAGTGCGGCGGCGGCAAGGTTACGGTTGAGTGCGTGCCGCCGTCGGGCAGCTTCTTCCCGGTCGGCGACACGGCAGTCACCTGCACCGTCACCGACGAGTGCGGGAACATGACTGTCACCGAGGGCACGATCCGCGTTCTGGATGTCACCAAGGCCACGGCCACCGTTCGCCTGAACCTGGTCAACGCCGGCGCGGGTTACTATCGCCCGATCAAGTTCGTCGCTCGCAACGCCGACGGCTGCTCGGACCCGATCTGTGTCAACGTGTTCTTCAGTGGCACGGCACCGGCAACCGGCACGGCCACGATTGAGCTGCCGTGTGGTGAATGGGACAGCCTGTGTGCCAAGGATGAACAGCACACGCTCTGGGCGTCGCAAACGCTGTCGATCGTGGACAACGAGTACGTTGCGGCGACGCCGCACTTGCTCCGCGGCGGCGACACGGACAACGACGGCGACGTGGATATCAACGACATCACCCAGTGGGTGTTGACGGTCGCCACCGGACCTGGACCGGCTCCGGCCTGTCCGTTCGTGGTCAGTCCGGCGACCCGAAGCGCCAACTTCAACAACGACGCCAACGTGAACGCGCTGGACTACAGCTTCTACACGAACTTGGCGGCAGCGCCGGGCTTCGGGTTCCCGTTCGCGTCCAATTGCAGTTGTGTGCCGGCGCTCATGGGCGGCGGCGTGGAACTGTCGATCCCGGCCAAGCGCCTGCCGGCTGGTGATGCGTTGCGGCTCGACCTGAACAAGGACGGCGTCGTCGATTACCGCGACATCGCTGTCTTTGAGCAGCGGAACCAGTTGCCCAACACGGTCTCGACGAAACTGCGGCAGGCTGCTTCGCAGGCAGTCGCAGTGCCGGCCGTGAACGGCAAGTAAGTGATTGACCCGAAGGGTCCCGGCGGAGAGATTCAACTCGCGCCGGGACTCTTCTCAACTTTTGGAACTCGGACGACGTTCGATTCGTGCTTAATTGGGGGATTGGAGCCGCATACAGGTCCGTCCATGCGGTCGTTTGGAGGAATGTCGTGATTCATCGCTCCATCATCACAGCAAAGCGTTTCGGCCGGGTTCTCCTGGTCTTGTCGATGTTGTCGGTCGCGGCAAATGTGCCGTCGGCCGCGGCGAACGTGGATCTGTTCTTCAATCCGACACTGATCTTCAGCCCCGCGCCGGATTGCACCGTTGATCAGATCCTGACCGTTCAGCTTCGGGCGAGGTCTTCCACGGCCGCGCCGGAGCAATTCAGCGCGCTAAGCGTGATTCTCGAGTGGGACCCGGCCGTGCTGGAATTCATGGAGCACATTCCCAACACGAATCCGAATTACCTGTGGTCGAGTCAGTTTTATCCCGCGGGCGGCCTGAATCCCGACTACTCCGACGGCGATGCCTCGTATTACGCCGTTCCGCAGACGTTCAATTTGCCGGTCGCGCCCGCCAACAACACGAACGGAATGCTGGTGACCACGTTCAAGTTCCGAGTGCTCACTCCGACCGCGGGTACGGACGTGCGCATGATCGCCGAGCGCGCCTTTGAGTTGACGCAAATCTCGGACAACAACGCCAACGACATCACCGGCGACATCAGCAGCATCGCCACCTTCAAGGTCGCCGATGCCTGCGACTGCCTGCTGGGCGATGTGGATCTTGACCTGGACTACGACCTGTTCGACATCGCCGCTGCCGTTGAAGTGCTCCTGGGCAATGACACTGACCCGGCACACGTCAACGCGGTGGACGCCGATTGCGACGGCGATGCCGACGGGAACGACATCCAGGGCTTCATCGACTTCATGCTGCTGGCCCTGTAGCGCCGGCTTCAGCGGCCAGGTCCGCCCCAACACCAATCCGCATCCATTCGACCGAGAGGTTGGCGCCGTCGGTCTGCTTGTACTGGGACCGGCGCGGCGCCGGCTCTTGCGCAGCGCTCTCATGCATTTCGATGTGTTGCGGCGCGGAATCGGGTGTCGCTCGCAGCCGTGCCGCTTCGCTCGCATTATTGCCGATCAAAATCTCCTTCCGAAGATGAAAGGGAGGCACTTCAACATTTTGGACCCACTCTGGCGGACCCGCGCGCCCCTTTCTCCCTCCGACTGGGCATGATCACAATTTAATGGCAACCGTAATAATGAGCTGCGTCCCATTTACATTTCTGGCGGACCCGCGCGCCCCTTTCTCCCTCCGACTGGGCATGATCACAATTTAATGGCAACCGTAATAATGAGCTGCGTCCCATTTACATTTGCCATTTACATTTGTGATCATTCTACTGGGGAGTTCCAATAGAATGACCGTCTCCATTTTACCTAAACAAGATCACTCTCATTGCTTGGTAACGATTGGGCAATGCTCCCGCATTCCGGGCATTCTTTGTCACGCGAAAGCCCCTTAAGGCTATAGCCACAAGAAATACAGCAGTTGGGCGGCCGTCTCTTTAGTGCAACTTCTACAGATCCACGCTTCCACATTTGGTACATTAGCCAGGCCGACAGGAAAACGATGAATCGCACATGATTTCCACTCCCAAACCGAACAAAGTCCAGCAGGTCAAGAACAACAAGAGCCGGTCCGAGCAAGCTAATACCAAAGCACGCGGAGAGAATCGGACTTCCTTTGATACGCTCCCTGATGCTCGGCGGATATGCAACATTCATATCAACGTTCACCAGTCAATTGCACGAGCTGTTCAAGTTGTTCAGTCCTAACACAGCATTGCACCCAGCAATCTGATCAAGAAACCTATATGTATTATACCCACGGTCCTATCATCCCGCCTGCTCCAAGAGCCCAATTAACCAAAGAAGTCGCCCAATGCAACGCTCTGCCGACGTGTGCCGCGTTGAAGGGCGCGCTTGGGTTCCGGCACACCGGGCGGGTGCGCGTTGTGCGCAGGGTGACGAATGCAAACCAGATGGTTTCGGTTCGAACCCCGGAACGGCATTTCAAAACAGAGAGTTCTGTCGCGCGGCTGCCGTCGCTAAGACGTTGGCGGGGTCGCGAGTTATGACGCTCGTCGAAAAGCGCGGATTCCGCGAACTCTGTCAACAAAAAAGCCGCCGTATTTCGCGGCGGCGAAGTGATCTCCCCGAGTAGGACTCGAACCTACAACGGATCGCTCGCTCAAGCCTTATCGAATAACGACTTACGCAAGTGCGGCCGTGCGGCAAGACCAAGAACCGGACCAAATCCTCCGAGTGACTTGGGCCTCGCGCTGATCTGCCGTGCGTGGTCTGCGCTGCCGGAGGCTGTCCGAGCCGGGATCGTCGGCATGGTCCGGGCGTTCACCGGGCCGGACGGTAAGAACACCGCAAACAGGCAGCGAGACGGCGGCGAAGGCCTTTCGGCAGCAGCCGGGGAGCAGGCATGATGGCGGGCGGGATCTTCTATCCCTGTGCGGAACCGGGCTGCGGCGTGGCCTCGCCGGAGCGGTACTGCGAGCGGCATCGCAAGCGGAGTCGGGGAACCAAGCTCAAGGGTAGCCCCGCGCGGAACGGGAGCGCACGCTGCGGGAATGTGCTGGGCGGCTTAACACGGGCCCACGGCACACGCGCCAGCGCAGCCCGGCGCGGCTACGGCCGTCGTTGGCAGCGCCTTCGGCTCGTGGTGCTCAAACGCGATCCGGTCTGCCGCGCCTGCGGCCGTGAAGCTTCCACCGATGTCGATCACATCCTCCCCAAGCGCGCGGGTGGGCCGGACACTCTGGAAAATCTCCAAGGCCTCTGCGGGCCCTGCCACAGCCGCAAGACGGCATCGGGCCGGTAGGGCTTCACACGCAACCTGTGCATCCTTTGAATGAAGCAAGCCAACGCGCGAATGAGAACAACGGCGAGTGGCATCGGTGCCGCGCTGGGTTGCTCGCCCGCGCGAGTTTGCTCCCGCACGATGAACTTCACGCATTGCATTCGCGCAGGAAAGCGACACGCAGCGCACGACGATGACAACACGCGCATCAAGACGACCGTCGGCGCATGAGGATGGCACGCACGTACGTCCTCGCCCCCGGAGGGGGGTGTCGAATCTCTAACACTGAACCTCCGTGGACCGTCCCCCCAGCAGCGCATTTTTTTCCGCGAAATTCCCCTGGGGGGGGTCTGATTTTTCTCGCTTCGCGTCGACGCCGAACGTATAATTGTCGCGTTGCTTTTCACGCGCGGCGAATCGGGCCGAAGCACTGCTGCATTCTGTTGAACATTTGTCCGTGACAGCGTGACACGTGACACAACTCCAAGGATGGAGACCATGAAGATCAAGGACCGGATCACGGGACTCAAGCGCATCAAGGCCGCGGACCTGCGGCCGCATCCCCAGAACTGGCGCATCCACACGCAAGCGCAGCGCGAGGCGTTGCAGGGCCTGCTCTGCGAGGTCGGCTACGCCGATGCGCTGATCGCACGGCAGTTGCCCGACAAGAGCTACCAACTCCTCGATGGCCATCTCCGCGCAGAGACGACGCCGCACACGCGCGTGCCGGTGCTGGTCGTGGACCTGGATGATGCCGAAGCCGCGAAGCTGCTGGCCTCGCTCGATTCGCTGGCTTCAATGGCCGGCAGCGACCCGGCGCAGTTGGATGCGCTGCTTGCCGGGTTGAAGACCGACAGCGCAGCCCTGTCGGCAATGTGGGAGGGCATGACGTCGAAGGTGGCCGAGGCGATCGCTCCGGCGGAGTTCAAGGAGATCGATGAGACCCTTGAGACCGCCTACTGCTGCCCGAAGTGCGGGTATCGGTGGAGCGGCTCGCCGGGCGGGGCGGGTGATTCGGATGGAGATGCGTGATGCCTGCACGAATGGGTCAGACCAAGAAGAAGGTGAGCGGGGGTCAGCGCAAGCCACGCGCGTCGAAGGATGGGACGCTAGGCGCGAACGACATCGCGCCTGCGCCGCGAAAGCACACTCGTCGTGCTGCGCCGTCGCGCTCCGTCGAGCCCGCGCGGCAGTCAATTTCCGCGCCGCTAGTGAAGCCACCCTACCGCGTGCCGTCGATGGCCGAGATTGCGTCGGTGGCCGACAGCGGCTACCGCGCCTTATCACTCTTCGCCGGATGCGGGGGGAGTTGCCTCGGCAACCGCATGGCGGGTATTCGCGTGATCTGGGCCAACGAGTTTATACCGGCTGCGCGCGAGACCTACGCCGCCAACCATCCCGGCGCGGTAATCGATGCCCGCGACATCCGAACGATCAAATCGGAGGACGTGCTCGACGCGATCAAGTTGAACGCGGGCGAGTTGGACCTGCTGGATGGCTCGCCGCCGTGTGCATCGTTCAGCACGGCCGGCAACCGCTCCGAGGATTGGGGCAAGGTCAAGAAGTACAGCGACACCCAGCAGCGTACCGATGACCTCTTCCACGAATACGCGCGCCTGCTGAAGGGGATTCAACCGAAGGTCTTCGTCGCCGAGAACGTCAGTGGCTTGGTGAAAGGTGTGGCCAAGGGCTACTACCTCGAAGTGTTGAGAGCGCTCAAGGCCTGCGGCTATCGCGTGGCGTCACGTCTGCTCGATGCGCAGTGGCTCGGTGTGCCGCAGGCGCGCCAGCGACTGATCTTCATCGGCGTGCGGAACGATTTGGGAATGGACCCTGTGTTCCCCAAACCGCTACCCTATCGCTACAGCGTCCGCGAAGCGCTGCCGTGGATTGTGCGCGGCAAGTACGGGGCGAACTGGCGATCTGCTGATGCGCCCAGCCCGACCGTCTCGGCCTCGATGGCCCGCAATCCGGCGAACAACACGCAGGGTCTGGAGCTGGTCGAGGCGATGCGCGGCGGCACGCGCCTGATCCACGATACGCGCGGCAACCGGCCGGCGAAGGACTTCACTGATGGGCCCTGCCCGACGATCACGGTCGGCGTCGATGGCTGCAACTCGTATCACTATCAGGTGGTCACGCCGCGCGAGTCAGGCGAACTCACCGCGCCACACGTCGAATCCGAGAGCGACATCACCGGCTACGCCATCGGCAAGGAGTGGGATCGGCTCGGCGCGGGCCAGAAGGGCAAGTACCTCAACTTCATCAAGCCACGCATCGACCGGCCATGTCCGACCGTCACGCAGACCGGCGGCATCACCGGCGCAGCCTCTGTAGTGCATCCGACCGAGCGGCGCAAGTTCAGTATCGCGGAGCTCAAGCGCCTCTGCGGCTTCCCGGATGACTTTCAATTGACCGGCAGCTACGCCCAGCAATGGGAGCGGCTCGGGCGGGCCGTGCCGCCGGTGATGATGTCTCACATTGCCCGAGCCGTCCGGGATGGAATCCTATGCAAACTGAAATGAAACCAACAACGCAAGCAGCGCACTTCTCGGCGCGTGAATCCGCCGCCGACATCTCCGCCGCGTGCGCTTCAGCCGAACCGGCACGTTCACCCGAAGCGCCGCAGCGCACTGACAACTCCCTGCCTGAGGCCGTCGATCATGTGATGGCTGATGGCAAGTGGTCATTCAATGAAGAAGTCGCCCGGGTCTTCGATGACATGCTGGCTCGGTCGATTCCGCAATATGACGTGATGCGCAAGGCCGTGTTCGATGTCGGCTGCCGCTACGTCCAGCCCGGGACGGCCATCGTGGACCTCGGCTGCTCGCGCGGTGAAGCGCTCGCGCCGTTCGTCGACCGGTTCGGGGCGCTGAACCGGTTCCTCGGCATCGAGGTCTCGGCCCCGATGCTGTCGGCCTGCCGCCACCGGTTCAAGGGCTACATCGACTGCGGGGTGGTCGATATCCGAGACCTGGACTTAAGGAAGAGCTACCCACCGGTCGCCGCGAGTCTGACGCTCTGCGTGCTCACGCTCCAGTTCGTTCCCATCGAACATCGCCAACGCGTCTTGCGCGACATGTACGAACGCACGGTCAAAGGTGGGGCGGTGATCCTCGTCGAGAAGGTGCTCGGCTCATCGGCCGGGGTCGATGGCTTGTTGACTGAGGAGTATTACCGTCTCAAGGCCGCACACGGGTATTCGTGCGAGGAGATTGAGCGGAAGAAGGCGGCGCTGGAAGGCGTGCTGGTGCCGGTGGCTGCCAAGTGGAATGAAGACCTGCTCCACAGCGCGGGCTTCGGTCAGATCGAGTGCTTCTGGCGGTGGATGAACTTCGCGGCCTGGGTGGCGGTGAAGTGATAACGCGCGATCCGATCCGCCGCGCCAATCCGCGCCGTGCCGGTCCGAGTCAGCGCGATTCCGCCACGTCGGATATTCAACATGCGGCGGAATGTGAACGGCGGTTTGTCGCGACGCAAGAACCGATTGCGAAAGCAATCGATGCCGGACCACGCCGTGCAATCAAAGGCGCGGCCGATGGAGCCTGACCATGCGCGGCCGCAAACCCATCCCGACAGCGATCAAGCGGGCGCGCGGCAATCCCGGCAAGCGGCCGTTGAACGACAACGAGCCGCAGCCAGCGCGGGCGATCCCGTTGTGTCCAGAGTTCCTTGATGGAGCGGCGCGGGAGGAGTGGCAGCGCGTGACGGTGCTGCTGGACCGCAGCGGCATCTTGAGCGAGATCGACGGGACTTTGCTCGCGGGCTATTGCCAAGCTTACAGCAGATGGCAATACGCCGAACGGCAATTGCAGAAGTACGGGCCGGTGGTGCTCTCGCCGGACAAGAAGTTCCCGTTGCCCAGCCCTTATCTCGCGATCGCCAACAAGGCGCTGGAGCAGATGCACAAGTTCTGCGTCGAGTACGGCATGACGCCCAGCAGCCGCAGCCGGGTCACGACCGTCCCGCGGCGGGTGAGCAATCCGGAAGATCCGAAGAATCGGTTCTTTCCGACGTGAGGTGGATGGGTCGAGCGATGACGCGGCGCGTGATGCGGGAGACGAGCGAGTTAGATTTTGGCACAAACCTTGGCGCGGGTCGCTGCGCAATGATACGGCGGTCATATTCCTAAATCGCCGGGGAAATACGCGAATGGGCGGCAGCAATTCAGGATGGCACGGTGGCAACGGCAGGCCGCAGCGGAAAGCGCGCGTCGATGAATGCCCGGTCGTTCTTACCGTCAAGGAGTTGGAGCGGCGCTGGCCGCTTGGCCGCGTCGAAAAGGCCGGCATCCCGAATTATTGGCGATCGACGTGCCGGATCGTCAAGACCGCTGTTACAACGCCGTAAGATTCGAGGCCGCGTATCATGCGCGCAGCCTTAGATTCGTCCTGCCCCGGTGGCGTCGTGTTGTCAGATGGCACAAGCTGTTGGCGGATGCCCTTTGACCCGGGCCGACTCACGTATTGATGTTGCAACCACGTCTGCTTATCTGGGGCGTTCATCTTGGCGATCAACCTTTGGGACGTATCACCGTTCGAAGAATCGCTCCCCGCAGCCCCAAGACGCCGCGCGATGTCAGCCAAGTCTTTCAGCGGCTCTTCGCTTGCGACCAGATAGACCGTTTCGATTCCCGTCACGTCGTCAAGCTGGTATTGTTTCACCTGACCCGCTGCATCGGCATCGGGGATGCGGTGCCACTTGTTTCCACTTACCCGGTTTGGAAGTTGAATCTCATCGTGCGGGAAGATCGTTACGGTGCTTCCGTCGCTGGAACGCAGGAACGCATAGACATGACAATCGCGATTGGTTTTGAAGTGGATCGCAAACGCGTCATCGGTGCGCAGCATCCCGCCATCGACAAGCGGCTCGGCGCGCGGCAAGAGTCGATTGCTGATACCGCTTGGCACAAAGGCATCCATTCGACAGGCCACATGCAACGGTTCACCTTCGACGGCCAGCGCCGCGCCCGATTGAGCAGCAGCCGAAAGGACTGTCGGGTCATGGACTTCTTCCGGCAACACCAAGCGCACTTTGTCCAGCTCGCGGAGATTGGCATCCCACGCGAGCTCAACCCGCCGGCTAGCAGCCATTTCTCCGCTCTCGATCCGATGCGCGGTCACAAAGAGTTCGATGTGCGATGCAAGGCGCGTCGTCCGTGCCTTGATGAGCAACGATGCGCTGCGCTGTCGCCCGAATTCGAGCCGATCGCGTTCTGCGACTTGCCCTTCCCGCGACTGACTGATCCGTCGATTGAACTTCACGACATCATCCGTGCGCGGCACGACAACCAGTGCGTGCCGGTTTAGCGCTTCGAGAAATCGCTCCTCGAGATACCGATCCAGCGTGGTCCGAACGGCCCCCAGCCCTTCAAACGGATCAATATCCAGCGGATGATCCGCTGCACCATCGTTTACGAGCTCCGTCACGACCTGCGCAAGCTGTTCGACTGCTGCGTCAAGATCAAGGCCGCGGATAACGGCCGGCATTGACTCCGAAGCGTTCGCGAAATCGACTTTTTCATCCTGATTCGATGGCTCGTATCGCGTTTGGCGTTCCTGAACTTCCACGCCATTATTCGGTGCGCAGCCCGCAGACATGCCTACGCACACCAGCGCGACCACATGGTTCAGCCTTGACGTGCGCATGGTTCCCTGCCGTCCTTTCGTCAAGCCTCGCTTGCATTTGGAATAATTCCCGGCGCTGCAGCTCATGGCTGCGGCAGTCCCAGCTTGCCGCGGTAACCACCGACTTCCTTGCTGTTCAGCGCCCGATCAAGCACGGACGCCAACTGATCGGGCAATCGGTCGCGATCGTCAACGTTCACTTCTGCTTCAGCCGTGGTGAGCACTTCGCCCGAGTCCGTGCGGACGATTCGCAGAAAGACGCGCAGCGTTTGCTTCTGCCCGGAGATTTCTCCGAGCACGATCGCATCCGCCGGCAGGAGTTTCCCGAGTTTGATGGCGTCGCCTTCGACGATTCCTGCCGCCGCGAGATCAGACTCTTTCAAGACCACGTCCAACCGGGAGCGATCCACGACGCGCAGGTCTTTTGCCTTGACGCAAACGCTCTCCGCCCGCCGTGCACAGGCTTCAGCCGTGCTATCGAGTTGCGCCCAGTCCGTGGCGTTTCGAAAGGGCACAATCGCGACAACCATGGGACGCATCTCACCCGGCTCATTGTCGGCGCTTCGCGAGCCGCCCTCGCGTTCCAGCGCGAACACCAGTTGGTTTCCTCGGTCTAGAACAAGGTCCAGCGTCGTCAGGGCGGCCACGGCGCCGCACTTGTCGGCGATGCCGTCAATCAACAGGCCTTTGCCGCCGCCTTCAAACAGCACGCGCAGGCGCAGCAGTTCCTTCGATTGGCTCTCCACTTTGACCTGTCGGACCCCTTGCACGCGCTCGACGGCCTCTCGAAACGGCCGGCCGACGCGCAGCAGATTGCCGGGATTCTGAAGCTCGACGGTGTACTCCTGGCCGGCGCCCGGACCGGCTTGACGAATCCACCACAGCACCATCTGGTTGATGGCGTAGTCACCCGCTTCCTCGGCGACGCGGCGCGCCGCGGCCCGCGCGGCTTCAGTCTGGACGTCGCCCGCGCCGGTTAGTTCGGATTCCTCGCCGATGAACTCCTGCCCCGTCGTCGGATTGATGGCCATCATGCGCAGCACGGCTTGAGCCTGCGCCAGGCCCCGCGCGCTGCCCTTGTCTTCCGAGCGAAGCGTGCAGACGATGACCAGTTCGGCCGCGTGCTCGTTGGCCAGGCGCACTGCGGCGCTCTTGTCCTCGCGCAGGTTCGCCAGCAGCGATCGGTCCTGCTGGAGCTTCTCGGCCACCTGCGGGTTGATCAGCCGAAAGCGCTTCTCGGTGAACTTCTTGACGAGCACGGTGCGGCCGGATGCCTGGGCATCGCCGTATTCGCCGCCGTCATCACTGACCAGCACCATGACTTGTGGCATCCCCATTTGCTGGTCGAGCACGAGCAGATCAACCAAGCGCGATGCCAGTGTCGCCTTTTGCACGCGGGCACGAATCGTGATGTGGTACATGTCGTCTGTCTTCGATTCGTCCAGCACGTCGTATCGTTCGACGAAGCCTTCAGCGCGGGCATAGATCGAGTCGGAGATCAGCTTCATGTTGTGCGTGCTCGATTCGCTGACCAGGAGCATGCCCACGCCGGTTTCCACGGCGCGGCGCAATGCGTCATGAACGGCGCGCTCGCGAGCCTGCGTGACCTGCCCCTTTTCGATCGGCGCCGCACCCTTGGCGGTTACCTCGGCGATCGGCTTGATGCCCGCCAAAACCGGCCGGCTGGCAAGGGCCGACAGGCCGACCAGCACAAACAGCGACATCCGGCAAACTGGAAATGCGTTCATTTCGGGTTTCTCTCAAGAAGAGGCGTTTTACGGGTCCGGCAGACCGAACCTCTATCATACCAGACCGCCGTCGGGAAGGCCCTTGCGCTGTCCATCGGGCATTTTTCGTCCGAGCGGTTGCACGCCTGCGTAGCGGCCGGCGTCTCCGCCGGGCGGAGACCACGCGCTGCGTTCATCGTCGCCGCCCGGCACATCGATTCGCCGGCGGCGTCGGTGCCGATCGCGAACCCGCCCAGCGCTCAAGTCTGCAGAAAGGCCTTCGTCCACGGCCACTGTCGCCAGTCTTTCACCAGTCCTCGTCGCACGGCGTTCCCCTTTGCGTACGGGCCTGAAGTCCCGTGCAAAAAAACAAAAACAAAAAAGCAAGAAAACAAGAAACTAATGGATCAAGGGACCAAGAGCCAAAGGCTATGGAGAGGCCCCTGTCGCAACACGAAAGCCGCCGCTGCGGCTGCGGAAGTCAGGCCCGCCGATACTACGGCAGGCCGAGCGCAGATTCCTGCCATCCTCGTAGCTCCACGCGGCGCCACGAAAGACAGGGGACGTCTGCTTTCCGCCGGTCGTCCAGGCCCGCCCATCCGTCGGCGCGCCGGTGTAATCGTCATGATACCAGTCCTCGCACCACTCCCACACATTTCCTCCCATGTCGTGAAGGCCATATGGATTTGCCGAAAAAGAGCCCACCGGAGAACTCACCGCATAGCCATCCCGGTAACCGTCGACGGGTGTCCAATCTGAAAACATACTCTTGATTGTCTCGTCGGCGTAATTCCCTGATTGGGCTGATGGTGGCCAACTACCGCTCCACGGGAATTCTCGTCCATCGCCCCCCCGGCAGGCGTATTCCCATTCGGATTCGCTGGGAAGACGAACCTCCCTGCCACTCTGGCGGCGGAGCCAGTCGCAGAACGCTTTTGCATCCTCCCTGCTTACATCAACCACTGGCTGGTTGTCATTATTCAGACTCACGCCTCTGTAATCGCCCGAATCGTGGTCCGGTTTGAACCGCCGGTACTGTGCATTGGTCACCTCGTACTTGCCCATATAGAATGGCTTGCTGAAACGAACGCGGTGTTGCGGGCCTTCGTTGATGTTGCGGCCCTCTTCCTCTTCCGGCGAGCCCATCATGAATTCACCCGCCGGAATTAGTACCAGATCCATTGTCACTCCGCCGCCGAGATCGAGCGTGAGCTCTTTCGGCCGGCCGAGCCCCTCGACACGCTTTCGCCAATCATCCAGCGACGGATGACTCGGCGAAAGACTCGTCAGTTCGCCAAGCAACTGGAAGGCCTCGTCACGGTTCTTTTTCTCAAGAGCAGCCTTCAGCATGCCCAGCGTCGCCGTAACATGCGCCGCCATGCGCTCCCGCTCCAGCCGAGCCGCCCGCTGCTCGGGCGTCTCGACTGCGTCCAGCAGCGCTTGCAGCCGTCTTGCGGGGATCTTTGACTCGATGAGATCCACAAAAACTTCCAGCCGCTCGCGGTCCTGGGCGTCGAGCGTGTCTGGACTTGCGGTAAAGAGCGACTTTCCCAGCGCATGCTGGGCGACGGTGATGGCGTCATCGATGGCCAGCTTGCGCAGGGCCTCAAGGCGAGACTGAACCATCGCGGATTTCTGTCGCGCGGCTTCGGCGATCGCCGCGACGCGGGCGGTGTCCATCGCCAGAGGGATCTCCCGCGCGACCTGCGGCCCCTTGAACCAGGGGCGCTGAACCTGCGGCCCGTTTTGCTTCGACCAGCGCTCGACATTTCCTGCGACGTATCCGATGACCTGATCGATGCGGATCATGCCGGCGTCATCGGTCGGGGCCTCGCCGCGCAGGGCCTTCAGTAGGTAATGCGTGAAGACACCGTGCCCGACGGCGGCATTCTCGAAGGAGACCTCGCCGACGTCGCAGGAAGCCAGCACGGCCTGCCCGGCGGCCTTGGCCAGGGCTTCCTTAAAGGCCACGGCCATCGGCGCATCGCCACCGCGGCCACCCGCCAGCGGCTTTTCTCGACAGGCATCGAGAATGAGCAGGCGTTTGCCGGCCTTGCTGCGGGTGAGTGCCTGCTCGACGCTGGTAAGGTTGATCGCCGTGTCGGCGAGGAAGGCCTTGACGCCGTCGGCCGGCATGACGTAGGGAACGCCGGCTTCTTCGAAACCGTGTGAGGAAAGGCCGACGATCAGGATGTCGTTCTCGTTTGCGGGCGAGGCAATGACCTGCTGAAGGCTTAGAAAGATGTCCGACTTGGCGGCCGGGCCGATTCTTGCACCGGCGGCCTTAAGGGTCGCGAGCTGGGCCTTGGCGGCGTCGCCGTTCGGCTCACCCGACAGTGCCAGAGCGGTGCGCTTGGGCGCGACGAGCTTCAGCTCCAGGGCGAAGAGATGGGCCGTGCCGATCGCGTCATTGACGGCGAACTTTAGCGGGGCCAGGTGCGTGTCCTTGGTGAAGGCGTTGATGCCGATGAACAGGGCGGCATTGCCGGCGCCCATCTCGCGCACGGGGGCGAACTTCGGAGCGTCCTCGACGCCGACGGCTTTGTTGGTTTGCGACGGGTTCTGCCCCATCGCCCATGGGGCGAACCAGGCCGCACAGGCCATGATGAGTAACCCCGAAAGGGTCCGGCGCGAATCAGTTCTGCTCGTTGATCGCTCTTGCATACAGGCTCTCCCAAGGTCGTAGACCGGAAGCCGGCCGCACATTGCGCCTTTTTTTTTTTTTTTTCAGGTTGAAGAATGCAGATAGCCCTTCGAGCAAGCGTTGACGCTGCCTCGTCCATCAGACAGTATAATCAAAGCCAGCATGGGCCGGGAGAAGCCGCCCCGATCGATTGGACCGGGGCGCAACGGCGTTCCCGGGCATATCATTGGAAGACGAACGTGCAATCCGCATTGGCATGGGTTCTTGAAACACAGGTTCCAGCCGGGCTGTCCAAGCTGGTCGAAGGGGTGCGCGGCCGGCTGGCGGAGGTACTTGGTGCGGCCCTCGCTTACCATCTGGATCAGTTCAGAGCGCAGGGCAGGCCAGTCTCGCCTGATGAGGCAGCCAGGGCGTTGTCGCAAGGACGATTTGCCGCGCGGCCGTTTGATGGATGCAATTTGTGGCATGACATTATGCTGGCAGTCTTTCTTTCGGCGCGCGATGCGGAGGCGGTCGCGCTGTTTCGCGCACGTTTCAAGCGGGATCTACAAATCTGGGCAGGCAAGTATGCCTGCGGCGACGCAGAGGCCGCGGAGGATTTCCTGGGTGATCTGTTGCTGCCCCGTGAGAAGAGCGGACCGCGAATTGACTCCTACAAAGGGCATGCGCCCCTCGTTGCGTGGCTGAAGCAGGTGTTTCGCACGCAGGCGGATCGGCGGCGGCTGGCAGCGGGCCCGGCCGCTCAATCATTTCAATACAGCGAACGCGAAAGGGGAGGATCGCTTGAGATTGCAGATGCCGGCGCCATCGATCCAGCCGATGAGTATGCGGCAAAGGACTGTCGCAAGCGGCTCATGCCCATGTTTCGCGATGTGTTTAGTGTGCTGACATCTGAAGAGAATGCGATTGTCAAAATGTCTTTGGTCGATCATGTTCCGGGCGTCAAGATTGGGCAGCTCCTGGGAATGCGAGACTACCAAGTGACGCGCGTGCGGCAATCCGCGTTGGAAAAGCTTCGAAGTCGGTTTCTGGAACTGGCTAGCACGACAGCACGACTCTCGCACGAAGCTGTCAAGAGTTGCGTCGAGTTATTGCTCAATCGTCGCGGTTTGATGGTCGAGTGAACTATGCACCGGCCGGGACGAACGTTGGCGGTTCAGCGGATTTCATAGCGCAATGCAAACCGGGCGATGATCGACACCTTGCTGCTATTGGAAATGACGACAAGTCGATGCCCGGAGAACGATTCAGAGAACGACGCGAGATCTTCGGCCAGATCGATCGGCGAGCCGGTCCCGACTCGGACGGTCAATGGTTCCAGCAAGTCCTGAACGCGCGTGCCCGGAAGCTCGGCGAGGTTAGCAACCACATCATCGACGACGGAAGCATCAATTCGCTTTCGCAAACCGAGCATGTTCAAATCATCGATTCGTTGAGTCGTGACGATAAGAAGGAAGTGCGTGACGCCGTTCTCGAGGGGAAAGTTGTAGTGGCCCTCGGGCGGCAGAATTACGTGAGAATCGGAGAAGAGAAGCGCTCGCCCGTCATTGATCCGAGGGTCCGGGAAGAGCGTCTGGTAGGAGCCGCTCGGCTCCTTTCGGAACAGGTAGACGTTTGCAAACTCGTAGTTGGAAAGGACGATGCGATAGGGATCATCGGCGGCATAGAGAAAGTTGGCTGCATACTTCTTTCCGTCCTGCTCGATGGCGAAGGCACTGTTGATCTGCACTTCGGAACAGCCCGCCGATTGACCGAGCAACAAGAAGATTAGGCAAATGAAGCATCGGGGCGTAAGCGATGTAGTCTTCATACCGTCAATAGCTCCGGCATGCACGGCAAGGGCTCCTGCGGCAGGGCGCGCATGGATTCCTCTGATTCACAGACCCGCGCTAAACGCGATTTAACTACTTGAGCTTGGCAGTCAGCGAGCCGGCTAAGGATTCAGCCAGGCGCTGCAGCGCTTTAGTTTCGGAGTTGTCAACAATTTCAAGCACGCCAATGGCGCCGTATTCGCCCGTTGAGGTATCGATGATCCGAAAAGCAATGCTGGCATTGGTCCGTTCGACTGGAATCACAAGCGAGCGGCGTTGATTGAGCTCGAACTCGATGCGCCGTGCAGACTTGGGCAAGGCCTCGGGAAGATGGTTCAGCAACGGTCGATACCCGCCGCCCGCATACGGACCAAAGGGACTGACACGAGAATAATCGAATGATTGTTTCTTGGTTGTCGTTGCAGGCGCTTCATGTTCGTCACGATTGAAAAAGGGGGGCCACGCCAGCGCCGGCAACCACGCGAGCTGTTCGACTACCGCCTGAAAACCGATGAAATCGGTCGCCTCAATGTCGCGGCGGGCCTTAGCCAGGCTATTACGAAACAGCCATGCGTAGTACTTATCGGCTTCCTCGTATTCCGGCGTGTGATTGAAGATCTGTGCCGCGGAATCCAATGCGTCAATGTAGGCAATGGCCTTAGTTCTCCACTCTTCATAGTCGCGCTGATAACGAACTCGATCTTGCGGGTCGAGCTTTCGTTCCGGCAGAGCGACGCTGACCGTCTCGGACCGAAGGGACGTCACCCCGGTGGCCAGAAAGTAATCTGCAGGGATCACTTTGCGCAATCGAGCGAGCTGGTCATCCGGAATCTCCCCGGAATGCTTCAACAACTCGAACTCCTCGAGCAAGGCGCGAGTCACCTGTCGTTCGACAACCGTGATACCCCCTTGCTTCAGATGCATCATCAGGAAGGTTGACAATAAATCACCGCTCGTCGCCGGCCCAGCTACCGGGAGAATAGCGATTGTCTTGCCGACCTTGATCTTGCCGGCATCCCAATTAGACATAGCGTCGCTGACGTCGGTGCGAACCATCGCCATCGCATCTTCCGGTCCGTTGAGCTGGTAGATCGGGGCCTTGGGTACGGGAGGCGGATACTGGGAGAATTTGACGCTCGGCTTCGTGCAGCCCACGGCGAACGTGGCCAGACAGAATGCATATACGATGAGTTTCATGTAACTCCTCACATGCTGCTCCTTGTTCTTATGGCTTTCCTAAGGTGACGGAGTACGTTCCCTGAACAGTTTCGGCATCAAGCGTCTTGACGCTTTCGTTCCAATGTCGAAGAGTTGGCAATGGATCGGTAAATCCACGTTCTTCGAGTGCGGCCTTGAGAATGCTTTGCGCCTTGATTCGCAGCTGTTGCTTCGCCTCAAGCATGTCGGCAGTTGACGCAGACTTGAGCGGTGCATGTACGACTGCCGTCAGACGATCGGGAGCCACAATAAGTTTTCCATCTGCGGGCCGATCGGCGGTCCGGTCGGGCGCCGGTTTCGCGCTGCTTTGATCGACAACGGCGAGCTCGATCTGGCCGCTAATTGCGGCGATCAACGTTGGCCGTTGGAGATGTCGAAACTCGGCCATCGCCTCCTGCTTGACTCGGTCCGAAACGAATCGATACAGCTCAAGAATATCAATGCGGTGGTTTCGATCTCCGGTCGTATCTGCTTCACCCTTCAAGCCCTGAATCAGCCAGTAGGTAAAGAGGCCGTGCCCCTTGGACGGAGCTTCCAAAGACGTTTCTTCAGCGCGACAGCTTGCCAAGGTGACGATGCCTTCGCTGTCGGCTCGTAAATCATCTTCAAATGACTGGCTCATCTTGGCTGTCTCAGATGATTTTTCTCCGCCGGAGTGACAGGCATCCAATATCAATACACGGCGCTGCGCCTTGGACTTGCGGAGTATCCGACGTAGCTCGGCGATGGATACCATCTCCTGGAATGCTTGGTCAGCTTCAACAGGCACAAAGTAAGCGCGACCATCCAGAAGTACGCCGTGCCCAGATAAAAAGAACAGGACAGTGTCATTGGGTTCGGCCAATTCCGCGAGCTGCGAGGCAGCCTGCAAAATACTCGCTTTGGTTGGCTGATCCTTCAGCGGCTTGGCGCCGTCAGTGAGGAGCAATACGTTTTGGACGTCGTATAGACAGTGTCGTCTAAGCGTGTCGGCCAAGAGAGCGGCATCATCCACGCAATACCGCAGGTGTGGGTGATGTTGGTATTCATTGATGCCGACTACCAGCGCCAACCGCACCGATCGGCCAGTGTTGTGCACCGGCTCGACACCGACGGCTTTCTCCGGTGGCGTCGCCGCATGGGCGGCTGGCAGAAGGCACGATGCAGTCATAGCGATGATAAGCGTTCGCATGCGAATGGAACGACTGTGTCTAATTCAGTTCAATGCTTTTTGTGACCCAGGCACCAAGCATAGCAAAACGACGCAAAGTTCGTCAAGTTTCGACAATGGAAAGTACTACCTTATTTTGACACGGCGGCGGCCAGATCCAGCATTCCACCTGTCTGGATGCGGCCCTGCAATGCTTCGGTGCGTCGCGCGCTGGAAAGGATCGCGTTTTTGACTTGCCCGTAATCCCAATCGGGGTGTTTTGCCCAGACTAGTGCCGCTGCACCAGCCACCATAGGAGCCGAAAAACTCGTACCGTCCCACGCGGCGACGTTTCCCGAACCATCCGGGTATCCGAGAATCAGCTCGCCCGGTGCCGCAATGTGAACGGATCGCGCCCCCCAATTACTGAAACTCGCCAAGTCGCCGTCGACGCGAAGTGCTGCCACTGAAATAATGTTATCCAAGTCATAGGACGCCGGTGTCGCCGGATAAACGTCGTTATCGTTGGCTTCGTTGCCGGCCGCGCAGATAATCAGTACTCCCTTCTCTCGAAGAACCGCCATGGCGCGGTAAATAGCCGGATCGCTGCCATAGCCACCCCAACTGCAATTCACAATCTTGGCACCGCATGCCGCCGCATAAAGGAGCGATTGTACGGCTGCAAGCGTGGAGAACGAGCCGTCCAAGCCCGCGGCGCGGATTGGCAGAATCTCGGCCCACGGGCACACACCAAGGATTCCTTTGCCATCGGCGCGAGAGGCAATCACGGATGCGACGAAGGTCCCGTGATCATCCGCAGCACCGATGAGATGGCTTCCCTTCATCTCGACGAAATCGTATCCGCTGACGTCATCCACAAAACCGTTGTCGTCATCATCGAGATCGTTTCCCGGTATTTCGTCGCTGTTGCGATGGAGCGCGCCCGCAAGATCGGGATGGTTGGCGGCCATTCCCGAGTCTACAACCGCGACGACAATCGGCCGACGAACCGCCTTCGATATCGCCTCGATGGCGCCGGTCTCGGCGGCTCGAGCGAACTCGTTCCGCATCGCCCATTGCAGCTTAAGCATCGGCTCGTCCTTGGTGGCCGGTCCGAAGACATGGTAATAGACCACCGGCTGAACATTGCGTGCGCCTTCGCTTCGCAATTTTGCCTGGGCCTCGGCCAGTCCACCAGGCCCTCGCACGGCTACCCGCTTCACGCGCATCGAACGGAGCCGATCGATCTCGTTGGCGTTCGGGTCGGCGGTTTCGACGAGAAACTCAACGTCGACCTTCTCTTCCCGTTGTCGCGTACTTATCACACGTTCACCGAATCTTACGGTCCCCGTTTGAGAATCAAACGAAAAGGTTGGTGGAATGACCAAGCCCTTCTCATGGTGCTTGCGGTAACCAACGTTGCCATCGCGCAGCGCCGCCAACAACTTGGCCTTGGGATGAGCGGCCGGCGTCAGACCGTCGAGGTCGGCTCCTTCGGGAATCTCGCCGAGGAGCTTTCCGTCGGCCCGGCGTGGTTTGCCATCGGCGATGGTCAAGCGTAACGTAATGACAGCCATCGCCCGCTCGTTGACGGGTTGAGTGTCCGGTTGAGGCTCGAATCCTTTAATCTCGCGAAGAAGGCGGTTCATCTGTTCGCCTCCTCGCTGACCCAGTGCGGACATGCTCGCGCCAGGGTCTGCTTTGCGAAGAGACTCGATGCAGACGATCGGTCGAGGCGTAACAAAAGCTCGAACGTACGTCGCCCCTAGTGGCGGTCGGGCAACTAACTTGAAGCCGGAGTCCGCTGAGGGAATGTCCAACCACTTCCCCGCCACCACCTTTGAATCCGGCGACCACTTATTGGGAAACATCAGCACTGCGTCGCCTGCCGAGTCGATGCTAACGAGGGTTAAGTGGCCCGGCTGGGCGCACTTAAACCGCAACTGAAGAGATTCGCCCAATTGGTAAGTGGTTCTCCCGCCCACCACCTCCATAACTACCCCAAACTCGCCGGGTCGATCCGCAATCGGGACGAAACCCTTAGTCTCAAGCTCGGCTCGAGCCGCCGTGCCGAGAAAACTGATCAGTACTGTTATGCAGCAGATTATTTTCAACATGGTTGGCTCCGTTCGTGTTGTGCCGTTCGCAATTCTTCAACTCACATTCGCTCTACTTCGATGATGCAGTTAGGCAAGCAGTCGTTTGTTCCGCACTCTTTCAGAAGGATGCGATAGCTGCTCTCGCTCGTCGGCTCGTCTTCCAGCACAAGGCACGGATTAGTGCACTCACCCGGCATCACTCGCTCGACGACAAAGCATGTTGGAGGACAGTTGCCTTCGAGAACACGATATGTCACAGCGTCAGAACAATCGACATCACAGGGCCGCAGAAATTTGATTGTCACCGGCGTTTCAACGTTTTGATGAGCATCGGCCTTTCCGACTTCGGCGGTCGCCGCTATGCCGCCGGTTCCGGCAGCTTGAAGGCTCATCACCGTCGCCACCAACGTAGTCTTCAGAGTATTGTAATTCGTTGCCATTTTCACTCTCTTTGTTCGTTGCAATCTTCTGATGGGTCGCCGCCGACCGATCGTCCGGCTTCATGGCAACCTCACACCAGGACAGACTGCCGGACTCAGGTTTCTTGCGCGGAAGTTTGTTGCTTTCATTAAGAATCGCTTCGCGGGTGGGATGGAATGAAATCACCGCATTCCGGGCAGCGCCCGCTGACATTGCCGGTCAAGTCGTAACCGCATGCCTTACAGTGAGTTGCCAAGGCGATGTGGTCGCCCCGGTGCCATCCGGCGAGAGCCCAGACCGCGCCCAGCGCCAGAGGAATCCATAGCGGAAGATCGATTTGCCAGGAATGCCCCAGGTCGGCCGGGTTGCCGACCCAGCCGGGCCAACGAATTTGAGGCGCTTGGATTTCATTGTACCAGTCATGCGCCCAACCACCGCTGGGCCCCCAGAATGGCCAGCCGAACAGACCGTCGGGCTCGACGGTAGAAACGAGGGCTACATGCAGCGTCCCGAGCCGCAGAAGCACCCATGCATCAAGGCAGGCTTGTTCCGGGCGCAGCCCGAAACCAAGCCGGGTCATGTCATAGGAGTACTCAAACTGGCCCGCATGACTCAACCCAAAGGCGCCAGCCAATAAAATCATCCCAATCGCAAAGAGGATGCTTGGCCGGCGTCGGCGGGGCATACGCGAACACGTGTATGAGTTCTTCGCCAACCGCGTCGAATCTTCCTCTGTACTGGGCGTCTTGTCGCTAGCAACAGGGCTTGCTGATTGGGTCATTCGTTAGCTCCCTGCGGTTCGCGCTTGCTTGGCGCGACACAGTCTGTACGCCAGGTGCCGGAATACGGTTTTCACATCGCGCCACACCTGTGCACAGCCGTCCAGCCTGACTCTTCGGTGGGCAGTCAACCCGCCGCTCTCGCGCCAATTGAAACCAACGTGCCACACTCCGGGCATCGGCCGCTCACGTTTCCGGCCAGGTTGTATCCGCAGACGCGGCAGTGCCCATGCCGGTCACGAACCTGGTCACGATGGCGTAGCGCCAGGCCGGTCGCCAGCAGCAGCGCGGCGGGCAGCCAAAGCGGAAGATCGATTCGATAGGAGCTCGGCGTGCAGTGATGGCACGACGTGTGGACCACCGACGGCAGGCGCAGCCCGAGCTGGCCTTTCGCTTCAAAGGTGTAAATCCAGGGTTCGTCTCCGCCCGGATCGCCTCGAAAGTGGGTCAGGTCGTAGAAACGAATGTTGCCATCGGCAAGATGAGCCATGAAGCGGACCCGGACCGGCTCCCCGTTCCAGGTCCAGTTCCACTGAACGCAGTTCAGGCCGATGCCGTAAATCAGGCTTGCCCCCCAGCCAGCTAAACAAAGTGCGAAGAGCAACCACGTGAGGCGGAGTGCCCCTCGCCGGCGTCGCGTGCCGTCGTTGCCGGATGCAATCGGTCGCCCGGCATCGACCGTTGCATGAGCATGTGATTTCTGATGGTTGGCTGCCATACGGGCTCCTTTCGTTACGATTCCCGTAGACAGACCGGAGGCCGAACTTTTCTTGCGCGATCATCGTCGAGAGTTCGGCTTCCCTTGAAGTTGCTTTGTCCCGTAATGAATTGTCCCAACTGAAGAAATTGGAAACTACGATATGGATTCTTAAAGAAAATGCTGCTCCCTTCAGTGCATGTCCCGCTACGATACAAAATCACGGAACGTCACTTCTACAGCAAGAAACCGACTCTCGGTCATTTGTTCGATATATGTGTTTGCCCACAGAACTGACTAAAGGGGATCCAAAAACTGAATTGCCACCCCGGAATCTAAGAAAGTGCGAGCGCGGGTTAACTAATCCATCATTATCGCTCGGCGCGGAAAGCGAGGACAGACCAATCTTTGATGCTATTTCTTCCGAGTGTAGTTCAACTCAAGAAGCTTCTGTTCTGATCCATTTGTTAGGATCCACCCCTCAACTGAGTAGTGGTCTGCGTCCTGGAAGGTCGTCTTGAAGCGATATTTCTCCAACTCGCCGGTGATTGCATTGTTAGTACTGCCGTTAAAATCAAACGCCGATCCATCGCTAGAACACCTGCCCGTGAATCTATAAGTTGTCGTCGACATGTTGTCTCTAGTTTCCATAGTGTACTCCTTCTTGAGATTGTCGTAGCCCAATGTTGTTTGGTTTTCATACTCTTGCTCCATCATTCTGCCAACGTCAACAATCGTCACATATCGATTGCCCAATGTCCATTTACCTTCTGACTGATATTTCCCGATAATCGGCGGTGCATCTGGGTTTAAAAAGAATTTTGACTTAACATCCCATCGCCCGACGAATTTGCCCAGGTTCTTGTGATGCTCGCCGGGTGCCCCTGCGCGCAAAGCCTCTTCGAGTGAAGGTGTCGCTCCTTGGTTTGATTGAGTATGGTCAATCTTACCGAGTTCGCCATCTGTTTCAGTCGGGACTTCTGCCGAAGGGCGCGTGGGAGCCCTCTCACGAACCTCTGAATTCGAAGAAAGCGCGCTCGCAAGATACTTTGCGTCGAGCTTGCCTTTCGCCAGATCGAGATAAATCTCCCGCCGCTTCTTCTTCGCTGGATCAGCGACAACGCCGCCGATCAGTTCGCGCCCTTCTTCGTAGTGCGCCGCGGCGATCTTCTCTTCCAGGAAGAGCTGGCGCAGCTTTGCCAGGGCCTGTTGCACATCTGCCGCGGCAACCGGGTTGAGCGACAGCAGAAAGCGGTCGGTCTGCTGGCCAGTCTCCATGTGCATGGTCGGCTTCTGGATGCCCTTGTGCTGCCGGGCGGATTGCTCAACGTTCGGCTCGAGCCACGCCCATAGCTCCATGAGCGTGACAACGCCATCGCGGTTGGCGTCGGCCTGACCGCGCAGTCCGCCGACGAGGAAGTGCGTAAAGACGCCTTGCTTCATTCCGGGGACTTCAATGGCCTCCTCGCCGCCGCCCGCGCCAGCAATCGTGACCCGGCCCTTGCCGGCAAAGAGCTTGGCGACGTCCCCCACGTTCAGGACGGATTTCTGATTGAGAACGGTATCGGCGGCATAGCAGCAGTCGAGCAGCGTGACCACGCGTTCGCTGGGAATCGCGGCCAGCAGCCGCTGAATCTCCGCGTTGGGCAGGGCCGTGGGCCCGAGATCGGCCAGTTCGGCGTCCTGCGATATCCAGAACGTTTCACCGGCCTGCTTCGCGCCGTGGCCGGAAAAGAAAATGACCACCAGATCGTCTTTGCCGGAAGTCCGCAGGGCGTAGAGGGCCTTGCGAATGTCTTTCGTCGACGCCTGCCGGCCGGTGAGCAGCGTGACCTGTTCCTTCGCAAAACCACCAATGCGCGGGTCGGTCAAGGTTTTGAACAGCGATCCCGCGTCGTCTTCGGCAAATGCCAGGTCCTTGATGCGCTCATCGGCATAGTCGTTGATACCGATGATCAACGCCCGGCGATTGGACCCGAGCTGCTTCGCAGCCTCGACCGGCTCGACGCCGACAGCTTTGTCCTGCGCCGAGGCTGGCTGATACAGGGCCATTATGAACACTGGGCCGATGAATAAGACGGCGATCAGAATTCTTCGTGCGAATGTCACGAGGCACTCCTCCGATTGCACGATTCCGCGTTGCCAGGCCCTGACGGACCCAATGCGTGCGTATCAGCTTACCGAAAAATCGGGGCCGGGGTCAACGTCAACCCCGACCCCGCGGCCCGGTAGAAGAGCCTCCGTCATCAATCAGTCAGCGCTCGATGATGACGATTTCCGATTCAATGGTGACGGCTGTGTCAGGTTGCGTGGCGGCCGCAGCGGGGGCCCCCATGCCGGTCGCGGTAACAATCTTGCGAGTGGCGTTCCGTTGAATCTGCTCGAAGTCAAGTTTCTCAAATCGACCCCACGAGGATTTCTCCGAGTGGATGCGCCGCAAGGTCGTCACGATGCTCTCCAGCGTGATGGCGACATCGACTTCGACGATGCCGTCTTCGGTGTAGCGCGTCTCCACTTCGCGAGCTCCCCGGAGAAACGCCTCAACCTGCGTGCGAATCTCATCGCTCTGTGTCACGAAGTCGCGCACTGTCGTCTCGCTGTCGATCCGCAGGCCCCAGACCTGCTCCGCTAGGCGGCGATACCCGTCAAGCAGCGCGGCTCGCCGGGCCATCAGCCGCTGTTGTGGTGCGAAGTCCTTCCAGATGGGCGGGAGCGCGGCGGGCGCTGGCGCGGCCGGCTTGAGGGTGTTGAGCGGATCGGCGGGACCGCTGGCTCGCGGCGCGCCGGTGCCGGTGGCCTTGATCATGGTCTCCTTGTGATGGCGCGTAATCTCGGTGAAATCGGTCTTGCTGAATCGGCCGCCGCGGTAGCACGCCGTTCGGATGCGCGTCAACGTTTCCACCACGCTGACAAGCGGCAGCTCCACGTCGACTTCGACCGAGCCATCAGCGAATTCCCGGGTGTCCGTCGTGCGGACGCCGCGAAGGAAGCCGCTCACCCGTGTGGCGATTTCGTCTGATTCCAGAACAAAGTCCCGCACGGTCGTCTCGCTCGTGAGCTGCAGCCCGAGGACTCGTTCGGCCAGCAGGCGATACGCGTCCAGTTCGGCCGCTCGCCTCGCCATCAGTTGACCACGCGGCTGGATCCCGGCCGCCGCTGCTTGAGTGAGGGCCAATACACACAGGGCACAAGTCAGTTTGCAACGGTTCATGGCATGTCTCCTTTGGGTTCGTTTGAACCTCTGCATACCAGACCGGTGGCTGGTCGCGTCTTGCGCGCTTTGCCGGAGAAATTTCGGGGATTAGGGTCACAAGAAGGGCGTTGGGGGGCGGGGGGCCGGCGGGGGAACAGGCCCGGACCGAGTGCCTCACTCCTCGTCAAAGGTATCAATAAAAATCGCGTCGCAGGACCAGCCAAGATCGGCCCCGAGTGTGCCGGGCACGGCGGCTTCGGGCACGAAGCCCTTGGTGCGCGGCGCCTCAATAAGGCCGCGCTGGATTGAATCGACCAGCGCAAGGGCGTCGGCGGGGCGGGTGATTTGCACCATGCCGTGGGCGATCGATTTTGTGCGAATGCTGCCGGCGTCGAGCGGAGCGCGCGACCAGATGGCCTTGATCAGATCGCGACCGGCAGGCGGATTGATCGGTAGCTTGAACTTGCCGGGCTGCGGAATACGCAGACGACCGGCGGAAACGCGCCCGTCGGGATGATATTGATTGGGAAACAATTGAGTGAACGTGCCCTCTCCATCGACGTTCAGCAGCATCAAGAAACCGTCGGCCGGGACATCTATCTCCAGCTCCAGGTAATCTTTCTCGCCCGTGCGGCGCACCACAAACTCGGTGCGGCCGTCCACGGTTCGCATCTTGACGCGGGAGGGCCCGCCGGGATCCTGCATGCAAATGATTACTTGTTTAGCGCGCTCCGCTTCCATCTGCTCGCGCATAGCGTGAACGACTTCGGCCTCCGTCCCTTCGATGACGCGGATAATGCGTTCGGAGCGCAGCGCGACGGCCAGTTTCAACCGAGCGCCGTTGAATTCACCGACAATCAGCCGATCGGCGTCGGCCTCCCCTCTCACGACTTGCACGCCGTCGAGGCGACCCAGCGCGTCGATGATCGCTTTGGGCGGCATGGCTTCGCGCCCGCCCTCGAAGAACGTGCCGAGCCAGACGCGCAGCACATTCTCACTGACGGGCAGGCTCGCGGGCGCCACGGATACACCGATCGCCTGATTGGATTCCAAGCGCGTTCGCCACTCGGCCGGCGGCTTCTCTTCCAGCCGTACCACCGCGCTGTGCGCGTCGGAGGTTTCCAGCACCGCCAGTTGGGGTCTGATGCCGCGATCCTGAACGGTGATCTGCACGCGCCCGCCTGCGGCCAGTCCGTCCAGCGCACCGAGATTCACGCGGTAGCGATCGCGATCCATCGCCGCCAGCGTCACGGGCGTGACGCGCAGTTCCGTGCCGAGAAGTCGCCGCCGCGGTTCGTCGTCGTGCACGAGCAACTGCGGCTGTTGTTCGAATTGATAGACGCTTTGCCGAAGCGAGCGCTCCACAAACGCATCCAGCTCGGCCAGTGTCACCGCCTTGTCGCCGTCGGCATCCGCCGCGCCGGCCATGCCCTGCACGAGCATGTACGTGAAAGCGCCGTGATCCACGAGCCGGCCGCCGATCATGAACTTCGTACTCACCGCGCGCTGATGATCGCGACAGGCGCTGAACGTCGCCGCGGGAAGGTCGCGAACCGTCGTGATCCCCTTGGTCCGGCGCGGCGCGGCGCCCGGCGCATTGGCCGGGCGGCGGGGCGGCGGGATGTACCGCGCCTGGGTGCGCCCCGCGCGAATGGTCGGCAGTTCCACGAGGCGATTCCCCAGCGACTTGGTCGCGGTGCCGCTGTGACAGGCGTCGAGGATCACGAGCACATGGGCTTCCGCTGCGGCGCGCAGCATCTCGCCCAACTCGTCATCGACGATGCCGTTCTGACCGGTCTCTTGCACGTAATCCGACGGGCACAGAATCTCGTCCTGCCCGTCGTCCTCGTCGCCGTTGTCGTCCGGGCGATTGGACCCATGACCGGAGAAATAGAATACGAGTTCATCTCCCGCCGTCGCGTTTTTGAGAAGCCAGTTGCCGAGGGAATCGAGGATGGCCTCGCGCGTCGCGGCCTTGCCGACCAGCGCGCGAACTTGCGCGTCGCCCAGCCCGTATCGCTCGGTGAGCGTTTCGCGCATCGCGCGCACATCGTTCGCCGCGCCGGCCGGGCTGACCACCGCCGCGTCAGCATACTCGCTCACACCGACCAGCAGCACGCGAACGGCCGCACCGGCCTCCGGAGCCAACAGCGCAAGCCACACGCCGGCCACAAGCGGCGCCCGCCAAAGTGTCTTTTTCGTGGCAAATGCTCGCATCGACAATCGCTCCGGCCCGCCGCGCTACGGCGTCGCGGGATTCGCATCCGTCCGGCCTTGCAGGACGCCGATCCATCGGGCCGCTTCCTCCGCGCGCGGGTCGCGCGGCGCCAACCGCAAAAACTCCTTCCAATGCAGCATGGCCTCGTCAATCCGTTGCAGTTCCTCCAGCGCCAGCGCGGCGTTGAGGTGATAATCCGCGACGCCCGGCGCCAGCCGAATCGCCTCGCCAAAAGCCTCCACCGCTTCGACGTAGTGCCCGGTGCGATACGCAATCAGGCCGGCGAGATTTTGCAGCTCGGCGCGATTCGGCGCGGCCGCCGTAGCACGGCGCGCCGCCGATGCGGCCGACTCGATCCGGCCCAGCCGAAGCTGCGCGCGGGCCAGGTCTCTCCAGACGTCGGCCTCGTTCGGGTTCTTCGCCGCGTGGGCCTCCAGCCGTGCGGCCAGTTCGGTCACGGCTTGCCGCTGCGGATCGGTCCTCTCCGAGAGCGTTCGCCGCTGCAGGATGCCGATGTCGCCGAAGTCGGTCAACCGCGCGATTGGCGTGCCCAGCAGCGAGGCGTCGGGCGCGCCGCCGGGCCAGGCCAGCCACAACGTGACGGCCATCAGCAGTGCCGCCGCGATGGCATAGTGTCGCGGCCCGATGCGAAAGAGAATGTTCCGCTCGCCGGCGCGCGGGCCCGCGCCGCGCGTGTCCTGATTTGGGCCGCGGCCCGTGGGCAGCGCGCTGCCTCCCGACTCGCGAGCCGTTTCGGGAATCGCCATGTCCGCGGGCCACTCGCCGACGATCTCGCTCATCCGCCGGCGGCAGGGGGAACACACCTGCGCGTGGACCAGCAATTCGTCCCGCTGTTCGGGCGAGAGCAACCCCGTCTCCAGCGACGCCCACACATTTTCATCGGGGCAAGCCCCCGGCGATTCAGCCATCGCGTCGTGCTCGCGTGCGAGGAAGGCGACCAGGTTATCGGGTTCCGAATCCATGAGCCGTCCATTATCTCCCAACCTTCAGACCGCCGAAAGCGCGGTCCTTGCGGCTGGGGAATTCGCAAACAATCCGAGAATTGAGTCCAGAGTCGTACATCGGCCGGTGGTTTGCGCGGTTGGCTGCGTCGAAGGTTGGAGCGAACGAGGTGAGTTGGAGGTGGCGCGGGTTCGTCGGCCGGCAGGGACGCCGGCCGCTACGGGGGCGAAGACGTCAACCGTTGCAGTGGGCGGAGTCGCCGGTCGGGGCAGAGGGCGGAAATGCGGGGCGGTGCGGGGAGAACTGACGCCGGGCGGTAATGCGTGCCAACCATTTCCCCTCCTGCGCACGGGCCTGAAGGCCCGTGCAAAAAAACAAGAAACCAAAAGAGCCAAGGGATCAAGGGACCAAGAGCCAAGGGCTATGGAGAGATCCCTGCCGCAACACGCAAGCCGTTGAAGAAGTTGCGGAAGTCGGGCGTGTTCCTGCTGCGGAACGCCGAGCGCAGGACCCAGCGATCGCCGATGACCCACGAGCCGCCCCGCAGGACACGGGACGTCTGCTTGCCTCCGGTCGTCCACGCCCGCCCATCCGTCGGCGCGCCGGTGTAGTTGTCATGATGCGTGTCCTCGCACCACTCCCACACGTTGCCGTGCATGTCATGCAAGCCCCATGCGTTGGCACGTTTGCCGCCCACGGAGTGGGTCTTGTTGTCCGAATTCTCATCGTACCACGCATACGAGCCCAAGCTGCTGTCCGAATCCCCGAAGCAGAACCGCGTCGTCGTCCCCGCCCGGCAGGCGTATTCCCATTCGGCCTCGCTCGGAAGACGGACCTCTTTACCAGAGCGGCTCGAGAGCTTTTTGCAGAACGCCTGGCAGTCCTCCCATGAAACCGAATCGACCGGCAGGGTGCCATCGCCCTTGAAACGGCTCGGATTGCTCCCCATTATCGCCTGCCACTGCGCCTGCGTTACCTCGTACTTGCCCATGTAGAATGGCTTGCTGATTCGAACCCGATGTTGCGGGCCTTCGTCGCTGTCGCGATCCTCCTCATCATCCGGCGAGCCCATCATGAACTCACCCGCCGGAATCAGCACCAGATCCAGCTTCACCCCGCCGCCAAGATCGAGCGTCAGCTCTTTTGGCGGGCCGAGCCCCTCGACACGCTTTCGCCAATCATCCAGCGCCGGATGACTCGGCGAAAGACTCGTCAACTCACCAAGTAACCGGAAGGCCTCGTCACCGTTCTTTTTCTCAAAAGCGGCCTCCAGCTTGCCCAGCGTCGCCGTGACACGCGCCGCCATGCGCTCCCGCTCCAGCCGCGCCGCCCGCTGCTCGGGCGTCTCGACGCTGTCGAGCAGAGCCTGCAACCGATTGGCCGGCACGGCGCCGGCGATCAATTCCACAAAGATCGCCAGCCGCTCCCGGTCGGGCTTGTCCAGCCGGTCAGGGGCGGACTCCAGAAGCGACTTGCCCAGCCGGTATTGCGAATCATCGATGCGTTCATCCACGAACATCTTTTTGAGTGCTTCGATTCGCTGTCTGACCAAATCCGATTCCCGTTGCGCGGCGGCCGCCAGATCCAGCAGCCGCTTCGGATCGATCGTCACCAGAAACTTGCCCGGTTCCTGCACCTCTTCCATGAAGATGTTCGGCTTCTGGATGCCCTTGCGCTGCCGGGCCGCGTCAGCCACGTGGCGATCGAGGTAGGCGGTCAGCTCGGGCAGCGTCACGATCCCATCGGCCGGGCCGCCCAGTCCGTCGGCCTTGCCGCGCAACGCCTCCAGCAGGTAGTGCGCGAAGACACCGTGCGCCAGATCGTCGGCCTCGATGGCCTCGTCGCCGGGGCCCGATGCCGTGATGGTGACGCGGCCCTTGCCGACGAAGCTTTTCAGCGCCTCGGCGATGTCCACGATGCTCTTCTGCTCCTTGACCGTCGCCGCGGCGTAGCAGCAATCCAGCAGCATGATGAGCCGGTTCGACGGGATGCGATCGGTCAGGGCGCGGACCTCGCGATCGGGGATCGCCGAGAAACCCAGGCCGCCGAGTTCGGAGTCGGTCGTCACCCAGAAGGCTTCGCCGGCCTCCTTAGCGCCGTGACCGGAGAAGAAAATGAAGACGGTGGCGTCTTTCGGGATGGTGCGCAGATCGGTCAAAGCCTTGCGGATGTTGCGCGTGGTGGCGTCCTTCCCGAGCAGCAGCACCGCGTTCTTCGGCTCGATGCCCCCGACCTGGGGATCGATAAGCGTTTGATGAATCGCGCGGGCGTCGGCCTCGGCGTAGTTGAGTTTGGGGATGGTGGCGTCCTGATAGGTATTAATGCCGATGACGACGGCGTACCGGGCGGCGCCGAGTGTGTCGGTCGCCCGCACTTCCTCGACGCCAACGGCCTTGCCCTGCTGCGCCGGCGCCGGTGCGGCCGAAAGCCATGCGGTCGCGAAGCTGATGACGACGGCAAGCTGACGGCGGCAAAGCATCATCGGACGAACCTCCTGATGTATCAGACCGGGCAATGGGGGCTTCTTGCGCTGCCTTTTTCGGGGCGACCGAAGATCGGGCCGGAGGCCCTCAATCGGTCATCTGACGACATTCTCACCGGAATCGCGAGTCAGCCGCAAATCGGGCCTGCAAGCGCGTTTGGGTCATTAAGGCCTCGGCAATGTGGATGCAGTGTTGTGTCAGTCTGAATCACGAACCTCGGCGACGTCACGGGTTGTTGCTCGCCTTTTTCGCTCTCCCACGCCGCAGAGCGCACCGATGGCAGTGTTCAGCCGATCATCCGATCGTGTCCCGGAATACTCCCGATACAGGGACTTTATGGCCGAGTTTTCACCGGCCAGGCCTTCTCCGTACGCAATCTGCCTCAAGCGGCTGCTCCGTTCTCCCTGGTCCTCTTCGCCGAGAAACATGAGTGCGTCCACGAATGAGTTTCGTTGGATGGCGAGGTTGAACAACGCCCGGCGGGCGCTTTTGGAAAACTCCCCGTCGGTGATGTGATCTGCCCATGTCTTCAGGAGTCGTACATCCCCCGTTTGCCGTACATTCGCGACTAAGGGTGCGATCAGGAAATCCCGCCGATCCCCCTGGAATTTCTCCACCCATTCGGTGAGGAAGGTCTCGCCTTTGAGGCGCCCAATCGTCTCCACAACTTGATAATGAACACGCCCCTGATGAGCGTCGTAGTTTGGATCTGCAAGGGCTTTGGTTGCGTACGCGACTAGCAACCCTGAAAAGCGATCAATGATCTTCGAATCGAGAGCTGTTCGCGAATCACTCGAATCATCCGAATCGCTTTCCTTTAGCGATGGAAGAAATGCTGAAGAAACCGACTGCAAGCAGATCATTTTCGCCTCGGCCGAAGCGGTTAATGCCTCGAGATAGTCGAGGACAGCGACCGCGTTGGATTCAGCAATCCGAGCCCTCTTCTCTCGCTCGCGTCGATCGCGACTTTCGTCGGATTCCGTCTTGTCGTCGGGCTGTTCCTTCTCCGGAGGCTCGAATTCGATTCGTCCCCGGACCGCCCGCTGGAGCACTTCCCGTCGCGCTTCTTTTCCACTGACTCCCTCCATCACGAGAGGCAGCATTTCCAGCAGGTTGCATTCCCCAAGTGATCTGGCCAGTTGTAATTTTTTATCATGCGCATCCTTGGCTCGATCAGCGCTCGCAATTTCATACAACACCCACTGAATGATTGCCTTGTCCTTTGACAGGGACTTGTTCGCGATTCGCAACCGCGCCGCGCGGCGCTTTGCGTAATCAGTATCGATAGTTGCGCGATAACTGGACGAATCGGGGTCCGACTGCTGCTCTAATGCACGCAGGGCCAAGTCAAACCTCCCCATGCTTAGGCACCGTCCGGCCAGCTCCCTTAGCACATCGTCCCGATCCGAATAGTCAACCTTGTCAATGACTCGCAACCTGTCCACAAAAAGCTGAAACGCCTCCTCCAATCCTCTGTCGTCACCGTACTCTTCCATCCCATCAATGAGCAAGCGCAGAAACTTCTCAAGGTGGGGCATGTCCGCATTTGCAAACCGCTTGATGTGATTGATTGCGCGCCAGCCCTCGCCAGCCTTGGCGGCATTCTCCGAGAGCTCGCGGGGAAGCAGAACTTTGCAATTGTATTGGTCTTCGAGAACCTCACCCTTGAACAAATCCATGGCCAACGGCCGTCCGAGTACTTCGAATGCCCGCTGATACTTCGACTTCTCCCCAAAGGCCTCTGCAATTCGAATTAGCATGTCGTGGTAATGACCTGCAGCGCCGTAAACGCCTTTGGAATCTACAGACGGAGCGCGCTTGGGGATCATCTTCTCCGCCTCCTCTGGAAAGCCCGCATCGATAAGACAAGAAGCGATTCCTCTCCGCAAGCTCATTTCATCTTCGGTTGCGCTGGAAATCCATCGCGCCGCCTCGCGCGCCGCCTGGAGCGATTCCGCTTTCATCTTTTGGTTGCCATAATGGGCCGCAAGGCCCAGGAAGACCCCCGATCGCTCATGCGCCGGAAGGTTCTTCGCTTCTCGAGCGACGCGCCGCAGCAGTGACTTAACTTCGTCGCTGTTGGACCGCTTGGCTTGCTCGTCGTCGAAAGGCGTCTTGCGATGGGCCAAGCGCAACCACAGTTCGCACCTGCGAGCAGGTTCGATGTCGCGAGTCAATCGTTCAATTGCTGATTCGTCCTTGAAATCTCGATAATAAAGTGATTCAAGAGTTTCCGAGAGCAGATCCGACCATGTCACGCCCGGATACTCGTATCGGAGGTTGGATACATTCAGGTCCCTCTCACTTAAGACTCGAGTCGCAACAAGGTAACATGCTCGATAGGCCGTTTGATAGTCTCTGGGAAACCGTTTAAAGATTTCTTCTGAAACGCGATACCATTCGTCCTTTAGCTGCCAGTTTCTTTGACCCGCCGCGAACATCGCCGCGATCCCGTAGTACTCCTGGACCCATAGACTTCGTCGATCATCCGGAGGAAGTGACTCAAACAGGATTTCAATCCCATCTAAGTACCCCGCTCTTCCCAGCCGCCAAATCGCATTTTCTCCGACCCACTTGTTGTTCTGGTCGATGTCTTGAGGCCAAGCTTCCATTAGAACTCGCACCCACTCGACGTGCCCACGCTCTGCCGCCAACTCGGACGCCTTTCCAATGTCCATAACAAGGCAGCCCGCAATCGCAAGATGGTTCTTTGGAGAACCAATTCGAAAGATCATCCGGATCATTTCCGCCGCCATTTGCGGCTGCCCAGCCGAAACAAAGCACGGAATCTTATCGCTGTATTCAACTACCAGCGTTGCCCAGAAGGTGGTTTTCCCGATTTCATTCTGTTCAGCCTTCTCCCGTCGGACTGGCATCTCACGGCGATCGTGTTCGATGACCGCCTCAAGACAAGGTTCAAGTTGGTCATTCGAAAACCGCAATCTCAATTCCGAGAGGTACTCAAGCGTCAGGAACCCATCTCGCGAGAGCTTCATGACCTGATCCATCGAAGCATGTTTGCCAAGGAAGAGTCCAGTTTCTTTGGGTTCGTGCGGCATGTTCCCGATGACGCCGTCTATAACCTCTGAAAAGACGGGACCCGGTCCGCGAAGTGCGAGATCCAGAATCTCTTTGAGATCCTTGTCACTGCTTGGTATCTTCGCGGCAAACACATATTCTTCATGACGAAGCGCCTCCTTACGCAACCGAGCTCGGGCGTCGGAGTACATATCCATTGACTTACCCAACTTGAAGAGTTGCTCCCCGAAGAATTTTGCCGCCTCCCAATTCTCCTTGCCTGCCTCCATCGATTTTCCGATCAGGCTTTGATAGACCTTGTCGCACTCGACCTGTCCACAGAGAGTCTCCGTAAGCTTCCGGGTCTCATCGAATCCTCGATTCTCATAGAGTTCGTCCAGTGGATCGTCCCAGAAGCCCGGTTCGAGTGCGGAAAACTCGGCAATTCGTTGAGCCAATGCATCAACGGCTCCGGCCTTCAACATTGCTCGTGCAACTCTTTCGAGTTGGTTCTTGTCGCCTCCCGCGTGATCAATTGCTGCGTTCCACTGTTGCCATGCGAGCATGTGACCTAGAATTCGATCCTCCCCGTAGCCGCGCCCCTTTTGTGTTCCCTTTGGCTGGATCTTCGTGGCGACATCGAAGTCCCCATTCATGGCGACTGCATGGGCCAACTCCTGTTCCCAGCGCTTTCGAGCGTCGGCATCCTCAATGTCAGCGATCATCCGTTGCGCCTCGCCCAAGAAGTACCCGTAGTCGCCGTCCGCTTGTTCCACAATCGACTGTTCAGTTGCAAGTGCCTCGCCGATTTCTCGCTTACCGCCACGCAACATTTGCAAGGCCAGTCGAGCCATTTTTAGATCCGCTTTTCCGTCTGCGATCTGAATATATATTTCCATTCTGTCTTGTTCTGTGCGATCTCTATCTGACTTGGCAAATACAGCTTGAGCATCGGCACTCTCATCTGCCGTGAGCTTGCCGTCCTGCGCGAGCGAAATGAGCCGCGCTAGGCGATCTTTTCCTTTTTCTATGGCACGTGGATCCACGGCGAGCGGAATTAACCGTGCTTCGGTTTTTCCTTTGATCCACGGCTGCTGCAAAGAACTCGCATTTTGGCGTGACCATGCCGACACTTCGCTTGCCACATAACGCTCGATCGCATCCAACCGAATAAGCCCTTGGGGATCCGGCCGGGCCTCTCCTTTAAGAGCCCGCAAAATGTGCCATGTGAAAACGCTGTGCTCAACCGCGGCGTCCTCAAATGACACTTGCCCTACATCACATGAAGCCAGCACGGCCAGGCCATTGCCCTGTGCCAGTGCGTCTCGAAACGCTTGCGTCATGGTAGGCGGCAGGTCCTTTGCGTCGGTGGCAATTCGGCTTCGGCAGGCATCGACGAAAATGATCTGGTTGCCGGCCTTTGATTGGCGCATTGCGCGCTCGATGCTCGTTAAGCTGATTGCAGTGTCGGAAAGAAATGCGCGCAGTCCCTCGCTCGGCATGACGTATGGTTGGCCGGCCTCCTCAAATCCGTGCGTCGAGATGCTCATGATCAGGAGATCGGATGGAGACTCTGGCAGGGCCGCCGTCTTTTGCAGCGCTTTGAAAATGTCCGTTTTCGCTGCGTCAATCACAGGTACGCCTGCCGCAGTTAATTCACGAAGCCGTGCTTCAGATGCAGCTCCGCTCACCTGACCCTTGATCGCAATCACGGCGCGGTGGGGTTCGATGAGGCGAAGTTCGAGAATGAATATGTGTGCCATTCCAATTGCATCGTTGACTGCATAGCTCAACGGGGCCAGAGATTCATCCTTGTCGAAGACGTTTACGCCGATGAACATCCCAGCGTGGCTCTGTGTGTCCGAAATGGGCACGAACGGCGTTGCGGCATCCACACCAATGCTCTTCTCCTGCGCGTGAACCGCCGTCAATGAAAACAGCAATACTGCAACGATGCTTAAGTGGCGTGAAATGACCATAATCCCGTCTCCTGTTTTCGACGTTACCTTAGTCAGCTTTGCTACGGTGATAGGCATCAAACTCACAGAACCACAATGCGGCGGTCAACTTCAAGAGTATGCATCCCAGGGAGCTAGTCGTCGCTGACGAGTTTGTTGCATTGTGTCTTTCAACGGCGTTGTGCTCATGGCTGGATGTGCCGTCAACGCGTGACTTTGTCAAGGAAAGCGTCTTCGACTGACCAACGGATCCATCACTTGGCAAGATGACAACCGCCAGCCGTATGCAGCACATCCGTATCGCCCTATTCCCGAAGCTTCCCGCACAGAGAGCCTGATGAAGACGTCAGTTTGACGGTGGCGAAGCATCATCGGACGTACCTCCTGATGTATCAGACCCCGCGATGAGGGCTTCTTGCGCTGCCTTTTTCGGGGCGACCGAAGATCGGGCCGGATGCCCTGAATCTGTGATCCTACGCCAACTACTTTGTTTTTTTCAAGTATCTGCGCAGGCCGCACGGGTTGGCCGGTCTGGTCCTTCGAGGAGCGAGGATCATGACCGTAACACTGAATGCAAACGTGGATTTCTGGCAGCAATCGTGGGACCCGGCCGGTTGCGGTGACGTTGTGATCGTCGAACAAGTCGAGTCGGTCTTGCGTGTCGCGTTGGGCGATGCCTGCGGACACGGGCCGCGCGCCGCGGAATGGGCACGGAGCTTTGAGGCGATGGCGCGGCCGGCCCTGCGGCAGCCCATCTCGGTTGCTACGTTTGTCGAGTGGAACCGGCGACTGTTCGAGCGCTCGCGCGTGGCGAACTTCGTCGCAGCGACTGTCGTTGAGTTTGATGTTTCGACAGGAACCTGCGAGGTCTGGAACGCCGGCAATCCGGCCCCGCGATTGATTCGAGCGGCGTTTGGAGAGGAAAGCAAAGTGGAGGAGTACGGCCTGCCTCTGGGGCTGATGAAAGATCGCTATGAACCCCCGACGCCGGTCCGGCTCATATTGAAACCAGCAGATTCGCTGATTCTCCTTTCGGATGGGCTTCTGGATCAGCATCGGGGCGACGAGCGATTCGGAGATGACCGCGTCCATTCGTGCCTGATTGACGCTGCCATGCGGCAGGTAAGCATGCTGGAGGAGATCGAGCGAGCCCTTCACGTGTTTCGCAGCTTCGAAGCGATCAGCGATGATATAACGGTCGTGCGGATTGGCATGATGGGAGTGTCTTCAGAGCAAAGTAATCAGCCAGAACAGCTCGCAGCTTAGTTGGATCAAGTTACCGGTGCCAAGTCGGCGAATTCGCCGAAGTCAAGACCGCCCGGCGTGGCCACGCCAACGTCTGATCGTTAAGCAAACGCCCGAGCGATTCAGGTTCAGAGTGAGTAACTCCCGGAATCTTGCGTATTCTCGATATTGCAATTAACAATAACTACGAAGAGCCGTGGTCCGTCCGAAGCATTGCGTGTCAAACTCAATCAATGATTCTCAAGAGTGCAGGCTGCGGACGATCGGCCGCAAGGGCTCGATTGACAGTATGAAAAACGGCATAATGCAATTCTCCTGTCGAACGCGCGGATGCACGACGGTCTGCAGGTTGGAGGCGCAGGACGGATGAAGTCCGGCCGAAAGGTGATCGTACCATGCAGTCCGTTCCATTGACTGATGCTGAGCACATCGTTCTCAACTCGCTGCATTGTCTGTCAGCTGGATCGTGCGCCGAGCTGATATCCGACGAGGCAACACGATCTCCCCTGACGCTTGGCGTTGTGCCGACAATCTTGCTTGATGCGATAGTTTGCGGGCGCAACGACTTCTGGGCCAGCATTCGCCAGAGCGGCTATTCAACGACTCACGAATTGTATGAAAGAATGGACGTGCTTGGGTTGATTGAGCAGGTCCAGGACGAGCCGCGCAACCTGAAACTTGCGCTGATCGATGGACGAGTCTTGAAGGTAACAGTTCACCATTCAGAGGCAGCCGGACTGAGCACGCCATGCAAAGTTTCGGTAGAGACGGAAGGCGAAAGCGGCGCGTGGGTGGTTGGCGATGGGGTGATCGGTGTCGGCATTCTAAATGCACTCAAGCTGAGTTGGAAGGGAGCCCAGCTCGCACACTCGCTGTTTGGATCGGGTCCTTTCGTGGAACCGTTCGATCCCCGTGACGATCGATACGAATCAGGCGAGTGGCTGGAGCGGGAGCGCGGGATCTATCAGACGCGGGTGTCGGCAAAATCGAAGGTCCGACGCAAGTACCTCCAACCCGGCGAAGCGGCTCCGGACGGTAGCAAGGCACGGGTTTTGTATCACGTGGGCGATGCGATGAGGTATTGCAGGCCGCGGCGGCTAAAAGGCAGAAAACTGAAATCCAATCGCAACCTGTAATTCTGTAATTCCGCCACGCCAATCGTGATTCTTCGCGGCCAATCAATGAATTGCGACTTTTTGCACGTGTAACGGATTACACAACAACAAAGCGCGCCAGAGTAATGGCTGAATCGCATGCCGCGATTCCTTGGGAGCCATTACGAATGAAATCCATAGCCCGCGCACCTGCCGATTCCCTGTTGAACGTCAAAGACGTTGCCCATCGCTTGTCCGTGAGTTGTCGCCAAGTCTGGAAATTGCTTGGGATGGGACGCATCCCCAACCCGGTGCGCTTGAACCGAAGTGTCCGGTGGAATGCGGCGCACATCCAGTTGTTCCTCGACGTGGATTGCGACATGGCTGCCTTTCAAGCCGCGCGCGGCGCCAAGCCGGACCGGCGCGAATGGGAGGCTCGGCGACGAGCGGAAGGGGGGACACCATGAGCAGCGCAAGCGAGCGGCCGCGCCCCTTGGCAGAGATCGCGGCCGCTTCAACAAACCACCGGAATCCTAATTCAACAGCCGATCCCGTGCAACTCGTTCTGTCGCGAATCCCCGGCGCTCAACAGCGCGGCAACGGTTGGGTCGCGTGCTGCCCAGCTCATGACGATCGACATCCGAGTCTAAGCATTTCTATCGGGAACGACGGCCGTGCGCTGGTACGGTGCTTCGGCGGATGCGCAGTCGAGACCGTCGTTTCAAAGCTCGGTTTGAAGATGCGGGATCTCATGCCGCCCGGCCCTGGCAGCGGCGTGAGTGGGAAGGCAGTTGCTCCTACGCCCAGTGGCAAGGCGAATCGGCGCGCCTTTGCAACCGCGCAAGAAGCCCTGGGCCAGTTGGAGCGGACAAGCGGTCCGCACTCGGCAGGTTGGACCTATCTCGATGCCCTCGGCGAGCCGGTCGGCGTTGTGGTTCGATGGGACCAACGGGATGGCGGCAAAGAGATTCGTCCGATCTCAAAAACCGAAAGCGGCTGGGTCTTCAGCGCGATGTCCGAGCCGAGGCCGCTCTTCGGCCTGCCGCAACTTGTGAATCAAGCCGTCGGCAGCCAGCCCATTCTTGTTGTCGAAGGTGAGAAGTGTGCCGAGGCGGTCGCGGGTCTTAGCTTCTTGGTGACCACAAGCAGCGGAGGATCGAATGCCGCGCGAAAGACCGACTGGCGCCCTTTGGCCGGGCGGCAAGTCGTCATCATTCCTGATCACGATGCGGCCGGCGCGCGTTACGCCGCGGACGTGGCAGCCTGTCTCGGACGCATCAGTCCGCCGGCGACCGTGATGACCAGTTCGATCACGGGAATCTGGCCGGATGCGCCGGACAGCGCCGACCTTGCGGACTACGTGGCCTCCCAGCGCAGGGCCGGCAAGAATGACACGTCGATCCGACAGGACATTGAATCGCTTGTTGCCAAGGCTGCCCCCGTTGAGTCGACGGGCCCCGGCCCGGTGCTGACGCGAGCGACCGACATCAAGCCGCAGCGATTGTCGTGGCTCTGGCTGAATCGGATTCCCCTTGGAAAGCTCGTGGTCCTCGCGGGCGATCCCAGCTTGGGCAAGAGCTTGATCACCACAGACATTGCAGCGCGGGTGAGCACGGGCACGCCGTGGCCGGATTCCCCACTCAAGTCGAACGAAGTCGGAAGCGTCCTCATTCTAAGCGCCGAAGATGATCCCGAAGACACGATCGTCCCTCGCCTCAAAGCTGCCAGCGCTGACTTATCCCGTATCCAGTTGCTGTCAACCGTTCGCCAGGCTGACGGGCGATTGGCGCCTTTCACGCTCGAGTCCATCGGCACGCTTGAAACCGCGCTTCTCCTAATGAGTGACGTCCGGCTCGTCATCATTGACCCGATCTCGGCCTTCATGGGACGGGCCGACAGTCACAAGAATGCGGAAGTACGGGGCTTGCTGGCGCCGTTGTCTGTCTTGGCCCAGAAACATCGCATTGCGGTCATCGCCGTGACGCATTTGACCAAGAGTTACGGCGGCAAAGCCTTGTATCGCGCGACGGGCAGCTTGGCGTTCGTTGCGGCAGCGCGCGCTGCCTGGGTCGTGGTGGCCGATCCTGACGACGACAAAAAGCAACGGCGGCTGCTGTTGTCCGTGAAGAGTAACCTCGGACCTCACTCACCCGGTCTCGCGTATCACGTTCATGCAGTTGCTGTGGATGATCTGGGGATGCAGCCTTGCGTTGCATGGTCATCCGATCCCGTGACGGTTGCGGCCGATGACCTCTTTTCACGGGAAACCGATCGGCGGCAAGTCGACAGCGCGGTCCAGACCGCATCGGAATGGTTGAAGGAGCAACTCGCGTCCGGCCCCGCTAGCGTTACTGACCTTCAGTCGCAAGCCAAAGAAGCTGGATTGAGCTGGTCCGCCGTCCGGCGCGCGCAGGGTCAACTGCGCGTGGTCGCTCGTAAGCAGGGATTCGGCGAAGGCAGCAAGTGGGTTTGGCTTCGTCCCCCCGAAGGTGCGCAAGCTGCCGAAGATGCTCACCACGTGGAGTTGAGCACCTTCGACCCGAATGAGCATCTTCGTATTGCGAGGCCCGGCCCGGACGAGGGTGCGGATGAGGATTGGGGACAAGGATGAAAACGCTTTTTCCCAAAGTGCTTAACGAACTTGCGACACGAAGTATTGACGTGTTAGCTGTAGGCCGGACACGCGAGCGGTGATTATCGCGGCTGGCCTACCTCGTCGACATCTGCATTATCCCGCAGCGAGCGGCTGAACTGCGGGAATGGCGGGCGAGAGTCCTGTCCGAAGGGACTGCGAAGCGTCTATAGACCGGTGTCAATGTCACAATGGACTATGCCAACGGAAACAAGTTAGAATCGAAGTGGGACCGAAGAACAGCGTGCCGTCGCATTTCTCCGGCGGCATGCATGATGGATTTGCGAGCAGGAGTACGCAGAACAATGGCAAAGAGACTTTTCAAGATTGGCGCCAAGGGCAGGCCGCTCGAGGAGCAGGCTCGTTTGCCCGGTGCGTGGTATGGCAAGATCAGGCTTGATATCCGCGATCATCGTCGTGTCAAACTCTGCAATGACGCAGAGCTGTCGCGCTCGTGGCTGCGGGAACTCCAAAACGCTTGTGACCGCAAGAGGTTTTCCGAGCCAGTGCCAATGGATCGCTTGAAGGGGATTCCACGCGAATCCCTCGAGCGGCTGGGGCTGGTGAACAAGCTGGCAGAGACGCGCCGTCGGAGCTGGAATGTGCACGTAGATGATTACTGCTCAGAGCTGACAACGCGTGGCGCGAGCGCCAAGTATGTTTCTAACGCACGTTTATACCTAAGAGCGATTGGCCCGGCTTGTGAATGGTCTTGTTTGAGCGACGTCGATCGTGATGAGTTCCACCGGTACGTCGAAAAGCGAAAGTCTGGAGGAGCCTCGCCACGAACGCTGAATAACATACGCGCAACGCTAAAGAGCTTTATGGCTTGGGCTGTAAGGGCCCGGCGAGCGGATGATAATCCTATCGGTCTACTTGGTAAGGTTGATGAACGACAGGATCGACGGCGGGTCCGGCGAGCAATGAATACAAATGAGGTATTACGCTTATTTGCCGTGGCGGGGGCCCGGGTAGCGCTGTATCGATTCGCGCTATCGACCGGACTGCGCCGACGGGAACTTGGACTGCTGGAATGGCGAGATGTAAGGATGGACGACTCAGATTCTGAGCGACCCTATCTGGCCCTCCGGCCAGAAGCGACAAAGAGCAAACGAGCCGACGAGGTTCCACTGTCTGGCACTGCCGTCCGTTTGTTGAGGGGCTTGAGGCCGGTGTTTTTCCTGCCGACTAAAAAAGTGTTTAGCAGCGCCTCTACGTTGGAGACGTGGCAGGCCGATCTTCGGAGAGCTGGCATCGATTATCGCGACTCGCAAGGCCGGATCGCGGGGTTTCATTCACTACGCGTGACCTTGGGCACCAATCTCGAGCAAATCGGCACACCGCGAGCGGTCCGTCATTGGATCATGCGACACGTTGATCCGAGCGTATCCTATACCTCATACGTGGATCGCCAGCGACTCGATGCGTGGGAGTGGATCAATAGACTTCCGGCCTACGAGCCTGCCGAATTCGTGCAGCTCAAGCGGACAGGAACTGACAACGTGCATATCGCGCGACCGGACCAAAAACCGGACCAACTTCCCTGCTCAAACGTGCATTTTGATTCAATTCAGGGCGCAATCGAGACTAATGAAGAAATATCAAGAAACGTAGATTTGACGGGCGTTTCCGCGTGTTTTGAGACGGTTGAAGAAAACTCCCCGAGTAGGACTCGAACCTACAACCTAGCGGTTAACAGCCGCTCGCTCTACCATTGAGCTATCGGGGATTGATAGCCGAACACCCATATATACCGCATTTTGCGGAGATGTCCAGCGGCTGCGGACGCAACCCCCGAGAGCCCATTTTATCAGGGCTTTCCGGGGGTATGGCATGCCCCCGCGGGGTCCGCTTTTGACGATTCCGCACGAGTCGCGAGTACTCGGCCTCGGCAGGGGCATGCGGCTGCACCGCCATTGGCGATTCAACGCTTCGTGAACGGTTCCACCGCTTCGAGAAACGCGCACATGACCCGATTGGCAACCAGCATGCCTTTGCGGGTCAGCCGGATTCGATCGAGCGAAACTTCCAGCAATTCCAGGGACACAAACCGGTCGATGGCCGCGGCGAAATGCCGGCGCGGGTCCAGACCGATGCGAGCCGTGAATGCGCGGCAGTCAATGCCCTCGGTCAATCGCAGCCATTGCACGGCCGTTTCGGCGGCGTGTGCGGCTGGATCGAGTCGCTCTGTTTCCACGACCGGGCCAAGTGGCGCCAGTTCGAGCGTCGTGTTGATGGCCGGCCCTGCACGGGCGCGCTCCGAAGCATCTTGCCCGAAAGGGCCACCGGTTGCGTCCGGAACGCGAGCACTGCCTGCGATGGGCGCCGCAATGGGGTCCGGGGCGTAGTGGTCAACATACCGCCGCACGTCCGCTACGTTCTTCGTCCGCAAGCCGTCCAGGAACGACACCGCTGACGGCCCGATCCCGAGGTATTCGCGGTTTTCCCAGTAGATAATATTGGCCCGGCACCGGCGACCCGGCCGCGCAAAGTTGCTTATTTCGTAATGTTCAAAGCCCGCGGCGGTCAGCTCGTCAATTGTCAGCTCGAAAAGGTCTGCTTCGAGCTCTTCGTCCACGGGGGCGATGCGGCCCTGCTGGCGAAGGCGCGTTAAGGCTGTGCTCGGCTCGAACATGAGCGAGTAGCAGGACAAGTGTTCGGTGTTGAGGTCGATGGCCCGGCGGAGGTTGTCGCGCCAGCGTTCGTGGGATTGACCGGGGATCGCGTAGATCAGGTCGAGGTTGATGTTTTCGAAGCCGGCCGATCGCGCCGCGCGAACTGACTCGCTGATGTGCGACGGGTCGTGAATGCGTTCGAGAATCGCAAGCTCGTCGGCGTGGAACGACTGCGCTCCGAAGGAGATTCGGTTCACGCCGCGCTGGCGGAGGAGGTCCAGTTTCAATTCGTCGGTCGACGAGGGGTTGGCTTCGACGGTGAATTCGCCGACGGGGCCGGCGTGCGAGGCGACACTTGTCAGGATTGCGTCCAGGGCCGCGGCGGGCAGGACGGTGGGCGTGCCACCGCCGATGAAAATCGTCTCGACCGGCCGACGGGGATCGCGCGCGCGAGCTTCGGCCCGAACCGCCGCGATGAGTCGGTCGATGAGTCCGGGAATCGTGGGCAGCGAGTAGAAATCGCAATAGCCGCATTTGGTCGTGCAGAAGGGCAGATGCACGTACCAGCCGATGGTGGAGCGTGCGTCGAAGGCGTTTTCGCGGGACACGGAGGGGTTTGTCTGGGGTTGCGGAGTCACACGGGGATATCTTACGGGACGAAGGCCCCTTGTATGGTGATTTCACTGGCCCAAAAAGTGGGGAAAAATCGCCGATTTCGGGCGATTTCGATCACCTATGGGCCGATTCGCAACCGCCGTATTGCCTTGATAAAAACGGCCAAAACGGGTAGATTCGAGGTGGGTTTCGTGGTGGAGCATACAATCCCTTGTCAACGCAACCGGTTGCCCCGACAACGCGGGACGCTCGTATGATCGTGACCCTGGTGACGTTCAGCCCCAAGGGCGTGCGCAAGGAGATTCCCATCGGCGAGAAGCCGCTGGTGATCGGCCGCGGCACCGATGCCGACGTGCGCATTCCGCTGGATGAAATCTCGCGCACGCATTGCGAGATCACCCGTACCGGCGGGAAAGTTATCGTCAAGGACCTCGCCAGTCGAAACGGGACGTTTGTCAACGATCAGAAGATCGCCCAGGCGACCGTGAAACCCGGCGACCACATTCGCGCCGGTTCGATTGTCTTCACTGTGCAGATTGACGGCCAGCCGAAAGAGATTCGGCCGGTGGCCGCGAAACCGGCCGCGCCGGTGAACGGCGCCGGTGGCAAGCCCACGCCGGCTTCGGGGGCCATCCAGGCATCGGGAGAATCCGCCAAGTCCTTGGCCGCCTCGGTTCCCGCCCCGGCCGGCAAACCCGCCACCGACGACGAAGAATCCTTCGACATCGACGGGCTGGAGGAGCTGGACTCCGACGATCTGTCGGACATCGACATCGACGAGCTGGTCGAAGTGGACTCCGACGAGCTTGAAGAGGTCGATCAGGTCGTGGACCTCTCCGACGACGACCTCATCGCCGACGAAGACGACGATACCGCCAACGGGCGGTAGAGCTTCGATCCCACCTACCGGGTTATTTGCGCGTTCGTCGATAACCGATTGCCTTGCCCGGCGGGCGAAGAGGCAAGACTCAATGAGGCGATTAGATTCTTGTCTTTCGCCGATCCGCCCGGCATTCTGTGTGTTTTCGCTCGCCGGCGGCCTAACGTATAACAGCAATACAGACCCAATGGGTTATGCCAACTGCATGGCAGATAGCGCTCCACTTTGTAACTCATACTTTACTTGCGCGTCTTGCACTGGTACGTGTTGCTGGCTTATTTCATGTGCATCAAATTGCCGAACGGCCCCGGTGGCACATACCATGGTAGCGGACAGGCGTTGGGTGGTGGAAAGCCCTACGGAGGTGGCGCCTCGCCGAACGCAGTTAATCCAGTAACTGAAGGGCAATGTCAAGGTGGGTCTCCCAGCGGCTACTGCACCTGTATCTAGCCACGAAACGCAGGGAGTTGGATCGGTCTCTGTCGTGCGCTTCGCAGAATCGAGGCACGCGTGCCAATTGCAGATTTGTGTTATTGCTTGCAATGTCGATATCCGCTGCGCGGACTCGACCTTAATTCGTGTCCCGAATGTGGAGCTCGCATCGACTCACAGGTAATCGCTGTCACTAGTAGCCCCGGTGCGGCCCTTGCATGGGAAAGACTTTATCTTGGCGGACCACTCTTCAGGCTCTTCCTGATGTGTCTGGAGGCGTGGTTTCATCCATGTGCATTTGCCAAGGGGATAGGCAAGCGCATTCAAGTTAAAATTGTGTCGCCGAATTCCGCTCTTATTTGTGCGGCCGGGTTGTTAGCCTTCGTATGTCTTGCAAATCTCCTGCTCCAGTGGGTAGCGGTTTTCGCATGGAGGCTCCACTACTTTCCGCATTCACAAAACGCTTTCGTGAGCGATCTATTTCAGTTCTATCAATCGAATGGCCTGTCGGCCTTCAGATCGTTCTCCGTTTTCATTTCGCCAATTACCACCATCTTGTTCCTATCGCTCGCAGCACAGAAATACATGAATGGAAAATGGGCGTTTGACTTTCACAATGTTCTCACGATCCAAACGCCGTTCTGCTTACTCATGCCGTTGCTTTCCGAAATTGGCCGAACAATGAACACTATCATGAACGCATCCGGGTTTGGAGTTATTGTCTTTGTTGGAATGGCGCATTGGATAATTGGCTATGCTGCGATGGCACGTCACCTGTTTGAACTAAAGTGGGTGATTGCCGTACTTATCGGGATAGGCTGCACGGTCCTACTCTTGCTGATTCAGTTCGTCATTGTGCTCTCCTTCAACAGGTAGATCACAGGATAGCAACGTGCGCGTGGATCTGTTGGCCGGGGAGTGTTTCAACTATCCTAGACTGAGGGGCGGAGAACTCGTAGAGTGAACCCCGCAGGAAGGCCGGTCCACGTGACTGGGGTTCCCCAATTTCCCCGAGTGCAACCCACCGGGTGCATCCGAGATTCCTACGGACATCAACCACGTAAGTCCCCAGCCGATTGCCTCGCCCGGCGGGCGAAGAGGCAAGACCCAATGAAGCGATTAGAGGCCTGTCTTTCGCCGATCCGCATGGCATTCTGTGTGTTGTCGCTTGCCGGCGCCCTGTGCATGGGATGCTGGTATCCATGCGAGGTGGATGAGACCGAAATTGTCGTCGATGAAACGATGACGCCGGCTGTTCCCGATCAGAAGGTGGAGGGGTGCTTTGCGCTTGGGGTTATACGGTATTATGCGAATGACTCCGAACTTGATCTGATTCTGCGGGCCGAGCGCGTTGCCTCAACAGTTGGCCCCGAGTGGTTCAGCGCTACCACGATGCCGGAGGTCCATGGATACCGCAGCTTTCCCCTGTTTTTGATTCCCGATGCAGTCAATGAAGAGGCATTGGTCTACTATGCGAAGCGCATACGCAGTGCCCAGGCGGGAGAGTTGCCGGAACTGGCATGGGCCGCTTCGACGTATTCGGCCAGGATCTTGTCGCCTGATGAGGTAACTGGACCTCAATTGCCAAACACAACGGTAGTACATTTGCAAATCGGATACAATGAGGGGTGGGGCCTGGGATCCTATTCTGGTTTTGCCGTACAACGAGAGATTGCCTTTGATCAATCAGGCGAAGTGGTTTCGGTAAGTTACGATGGGGAAGTGGCGTTCACCGTCGTCAACTAGCCTCTCGTGAATGGGGCGGTAAGGCGGGGAACCGAATCGCGCGATAGGACTCAAGGGATGTCTTCAACGGTGCCTTGCGGTTTCGATGCAACCAACCCCAGCTGCGCGCGCTGCACCTCGGGTATGACCGTGCCGCACTCGGGGCAGATGCCGGAGCGATTTGCGATAAGCAGATAGTGACACCGAGAACACCGGGCTGTCCGGTCTCGCCGTTTTCGTCGCTCCATCACGATCAGGGCTGCCAAGAGTGAACACATCACGATCAGGAGCGGAAATTGAATAGCAACAAAAAAGGGCGTCGGCGATTGCCTGATATGCCATTGGGGTGAAGTGAGCCCGTACATGCCGGGCATTCGCCACTTGAATCCAAATGTCCTTATGTAACCGGGCTTCGTGGTGCAAGGCTCCACAAACATGCTTACGGAACCATCGGTTAAGTTAATACTCCAAAGCTTCCCGGCCCTGAAGAAACTCAAGTTAACCCATGTAAACAACGAGCCAAGCCAAATGACAAACAACACGATGAGCATGCATCGTGTCAGCCGCTCGATCTGGTTGGGCTGGGCCATCAAATAAGATTGTAATACGCGAACCGACGCTTCGGCCTACATCCCGCACAGCGTCAGCATGATCGCCTTCTGCGCGTGCAGGCGATTCTCGGCTTCATCGAAGATGGCCGAGTTCTTCGTCCGTGTCACGTCGTAGGTGATCTCGTCGCCGTAGTGCGCCGGAAGGCAGTGCAGCAACACGCAATCCGGCGAGGCCAGCGAAAGCACCTTCATGTCGATCGTGTAGCCGGCAAAGATCTTCTTCCGTGCGGCCGCTTCGGCCTCCTGCCCCATGCTGGCCCAGACGTCGGTGTAGAGTGCATCAGCGCCCTTGACCGCGCCGGGCATGTCGTCGGTGACGGTGATGCTGCCGCCGGTGGACCTGGCGATTGCGTCAGTGTCGGCCGTGACCTCCGGTTTGGGCTGGTAGCCCTTCGGCGCGATGATCGTGACGTGCATGCCGGCCAGCGCGCCGCCGAGCATGATCGAGTGCGCCACGTTGTTGCCGTCGCCGCAATAGACCCAGCGCAGGCCTTTGAGCTTGCCGCGCCGCTCGGCGATGGTCTGCATGTCGGCGAGAATCTGACACGGGTGCTCGTGGTCGGAGAGGCCGTTGATGACCGGCACGGTGGCGTATTGGGCGAGGTCCACGACGATGTCATGGCCGAACGTGCGAGCCATGATGATATCGACGAAGCGCGACAGGACGAGCGCGATGTCCTCGGTGGTTTCGCGCTGGCCGATGGAGATATCGGTGGGGGCGAGGTAGATCGCGTGGCCGCCCATCTGCGTCATGCCGGCCTCGAACGAAACGCGCGTTCGCAGGCTGGGTTTCTGGAAGATCATCGCCAGCGTCTTGCCGGCGAAGGCGGCGCGAAACTCGCCGGGGTTCTTCTTGACCTTTGCGGCCTTCTCCAGCACGCGGTGGAGATCATCGGGCGAGAGGTCCTTCATCGAGACGAAACTGCGGGGCTTGGACGGCGAGGGCATGGCGGCTGCTCCAGTCAAAAATGGGTCACGAAACAAGGCCGGTACTATAGGGCGGCGGGGGCAGTTGAATCAATCGACGCGCGGCCCCCATGGGAGGAAGTGCGTGCGTTCCCGTCCGGTGCAGCCTGCGTCAGGTCAACAACACGGGCGGGTTCAATTACCGAGGACAGAGATCGTGACCGTCGCCGTGTCCGTGCCGCCGTTGCCGTCGGAGATGGTATAGGTAAAGGTCTGCTCGACTTCGGCGAATCCGCCGTCGCTGTATTCAAACGTGCCGTCGGCGTTGACCGTGACCGAGCCGGACATCAGGAGGGCCACCGGTGTGCCGACATTGGCCGCGCTGCCATTCACTTCGATGATCGTGATCGTGTCCCCATCGGGATCCGAGTCGACGCCGTTGCCGTTGTCGTCGAAGAGATTGCCGTTAAGCGTGTCTTCGGCGAAGACATCAAAGTCGTCGTCCTGTGCAATGGGCGGATTGTTCACCTCTGTAACAGTAATTGTGACGACGGCCGTATCCGTACCGCCGTTGCCGTCAGACAGGTCGTAGGTAAAGGTATCGGTCCCGACAAACCCCGTATTGGGAGTGTAGGTGAACGCGCCGTCAGTGCCGAGGGCGACCGTGCCGTTGGTCGCGTTTGTCGCAAGCGTCGTGGTGAGCGCATCGCCGTCCGGGTCGTCGTCAGCGCCGCTTCCGTTGTTGGCCAGGATATTTCCCGACACGGCGGTGTCTTCCGGTGTGGTGAAGGCGTCGTTGCGGGCGTTCGGCGGATTATTGACAGGTGTTATAACCGGCGGCGGCAGGGGGCCCAGCAGGGCCGCAATGACGGCCAACGCCTGGGGCAGCCCCGGGCAGAAGATCGTCGTCCCCGAGCAGAACCAGCCGACAAAGAGGATGAACGACACGAGCGTTGGGAAGAAGGCGAGCGACGCGTCGCCTGAATTCCCCTCGATCGCAGCGATCAGGTCCGCGTTGGCGGCGAGGTAATCCGAGGGCCGGTCGGGGCCGCTCTTCACTTTCGCGCCAGGCGCTCTTGCCGCCTCCCATGCTTTTCCGTCTGAAGATTGAACTCGGATCAGTTCACGCGTGTCAGGATTGAAGTCGAGTGTGCTCCAGTCCGGTCCGGTCCGGAAGTGGATGCGCAGCATATCCCAGCCGCTGCCCTGCGGAGCGACATAGCCCGAAAGCGCGCGGGCCGAATCCGTGAATCGCACGCGGAATGCGCCCGTGCCCAGGTTCAGCTCGAGCGCCTGCCCGCCGTCGAAGGCGGTGCCTCGCAGCGCGTCGGCCAGCGGTTGCCCCGGTGCGAAGGGAAGAATAAATACATTATTCTCAATCGTGCCGGAAGGGGGCGACCAGCCGCAGCCGTTGCCCCAGAGAGGAAGGTTCAACACCAGCGCGGTGCAGGCGATTCGCATTCCTGTGCGACGCGCGTTGCGTTGATGGCCCCGCGATCGGGGGCAAATCCTCGGCGGCATGCTAGGACTCCGTTCCAGCGGGCTTCCTCCTCCATATCATCGCCCGGATCGCGCCGATTGCAAGAGAATTCAACCGTCAGAAATCAAATTCACGCCGGAAGCGCCTGACGCACGGAGAAGACATCCCAATATGAGAGATTCTTGAGCGAGGCATGCACCGAATAGACCGCGGAAAATGGGGCGGGCGATCCTCGCGTGATTGAATGACACGTCCGGCCTCGCCCGTTGCTAACGGCGGCAGCGCTTCACGAACGCCGCGTAGTTCTCGGGTGTGTCAATGCCGACCGGTGAGCGAGGGACCACTGCGACGGCCATGCGATGACCGTTTTCGAGCACGCGAAGTTGTTCGAGCTTCTCCAGCTTTTCCAGCGGCGTGGGCGGCAGCTTGGCCAATTCAAAGAGGAAGCTTCGTCGATAGGCATACACGCCGATGTGCAAGTGCCAGGGAGAAGCGCCAGGCGAACACGGCGCGCCTCCGAAGGGGTTGCCACCGGTATCGCGCGGGAATGGAATGAGACTGCGCGAGAAATACAGCGCATCGCCGGACTGCGTGAGCACGACCTTTACCGCGTTCGGATCGCGCGGGTCGCCGTCAGCCGGGAAAGGACAGGCGAGCGTGGCAATCGGAAGATCGGGGCGGCCCTCGAACAAGCCAACGAGCTGGTCGATCGCTGCAGGCTCGATCTCCGGCTCGTCGCCCTGCACGTTCACAATGACGTCGCAATTCAGGGTCGCCGCCGCTTCAGCAACGCGGTCGGTCCCGCTTGGATGGTCTTCGCGCGTCATGACCGCCTCGCCGCCGAACGATTTGACGGCATCGGCTATGCGCGCGTCATCGGTGGCCACGAGCACACGTCGGATTGCACGGCATCGCGCAACCTGTTCGCATACATGCTGGATCAGGTATTTGCCGGTCTCGCGCGCGAGGGCCTTCGCAGGAAACCGTGATGAGGCGTACCGGGCGGGGATGATGGCAACGGCGTTCACGACGGCAGCGTATCGCTGCGCCGAACGCGTGCCAAGTGCGACGCGGCGGCAAGCAGTCTGGTCGGCGGGGTTGCTTGCTACGGTGGCGACCACATTGAGGCTGCCCATTTGCATCGCAAGCCGCAACTGGGATTGCCTTGCCGATCCTACTACAATAGGCGAATCGCCACGACGGCGGGCGGGATCCCGGCCGGTTGCGTGATCGGACATTCTCGGAGAATCGCACCATGACGTTCAAAGTGATTGCAGCGGCGGCGCTGGCAACGGCGTGCATGATCTCGTATCCCGCGCTGGCAGGCCCGAATGACAACCAACCGAAGAAGAAATCACCGGCGAAGAAGCAATCCGGCAAGAAATCGAAAGACGCCGATCACATGGACGCGCCTGCGTTGAACTTCAAGGTCAAGGACATCGACGGGGAGAAAGTCAACCTGGCCAAGACTTACCACGGACAGGTCGTGATGATCGTCAACGTCGCATCGCAGTGCGGACTCACGCCGCAATACAAGGGGCTGGAAGAACTCTACGGCAAATACAAGGATGAGGGGTTTGTCGTTCTTGGGTTTCCTGCCAACAACTACGGCGCGCAGGAACCGGGCACGAATGAAGAGATCAAGGAGTTCTGCACGTCGAAGTTTGACGTGACGTTTCCGATGTTCGCAAAGGTGAGCGTCAAGGGCGAGGATATCTGCCCCCTGTTTAAGTACCTCACGGCGAAAGATGCCGGGCACGACCACGGCGGCGACGTCAAGTGGAACTTCAACAAGTTCCTGATCGGGCGCGACGGGAAAGTGATCGGCCGTTTTGAACCGCGCGTGGACCCGATGAGCGAGGAAGTGACCTCGGCCATCAGCACGGCATTGGAGGCGCCCAAGCCGGAATCCGCGGTTGAGAAAAAACCGGCGAAGGAGAAGAGCGAGAAGGCGCCGCGACCGAAGAAGAAGGGCGATTAGCGTTTCGACGGACTGGATGGCCGATGGATAAAACATCGGCATCGACAGACAATCGATTCGCAGGCTGCTGTTTACTAGCCACTAGCTACTGACCACTGACAACCAGGCACTGAAAACCGACCATTTCCTCGCATGAGAATCCGCGAACTACTTTCGACCGGCCGCCCGTGTTTCTCGTTTGAGTTCTTCCCGCCCAAGACGGACAACGGGCTGGAGCAACTGCGCGCGACGGTGCGGGCGCTGCGCGATCTTTCGCCCACGTTCATTTCGGTGACGTACGGCGCCGGCGGCAGCACGCGCGATCGGACGATTGAACTGGTTTCGGAGATTCAGCGACACTACGGCGTTGAAGTCATGGCACACCTGACCTGCGTCGGCTCCACGCGCGACGAACTTGCTGCCGTGATCGACCGGTTGGTGGGCGCGGGCATTGGTAACATTCTCGCGCTTCGCGGCGATCCGCCGAAGGGCGACGTCGCGTTCAGGCCGGTGGCGGACGGGTTCCATTTCGCAAACGAACTGGCGGCGTTCATTCGCGCGCAGAACCGCGACATTTGCGTCGGTGGGGCGTGTTATCCGGAGGGGCACGTTGAGTGCGTCGGCTCCGACGGCGCGCGGGATGCGAACCGCGACCTGGAGAATCTTCAGCACAAGGTGGAGGCCGGGGCTGCGTTTCTCATCACGCAGCTGTTTTTTGACAACAGTCACTATTTCCGATTCGTCGATCGCGCCCGGGCCGCCGGCATCGGCGTGCCGATCATTCCCGGCATCATGCCGATTACGAATGTCGAGCAGGTCCGTCGGTTCACCCAGATGTGCGGCGCGACCATCCCGCAGACCCTGCTGACCGAACTGGACCGTCTCAAGGATGACGAAGACGCCGTCCTGTCGCTTGGCGTCGCGTACGCGACCGCGCAGTGCCTGGACCTGCTCAATCGCGGGGCACCGGGGATTCACTTCTACACGTTGAACAAGTCCGCTGCGACGCGCACCATTCTGACGGCGCTCCGCACGTTGTGGCCGCCCGCGATGCGCCCGGCGTGAGGTCGACTGGCTCCTTCCAATGAAGCTGCGCGTTGCGATCCTCTGCACCTTGACCTACTTCGCGGCGCTGCGGCTCGACATCGACGGCGGCCTGGATTTTGTTCACGAGGGCGAGCGCCTGGTGTACATCGACGCGCTGCGCGACGGAAAGCTTCCATTTCGAGATTTCTATGTTCAACACGGCCTGGGCGAGGACGTACTCAAGCCGATGCTGGCCTGCGCGTGGTTTGGAACGGACGTCGCCGCGCTGCGCAAGCTCGGCAGCAATGCGTTCCTGTATCGGGGCATCCTTCCGCCGTTGGGTCTGGTCGCGGCGATCATCGTCGTTGCATCATTGACGCGCCGATGGCAGGCCTGTGCATTGGCGGCGGCGCTTCTTTTGCTGTGCTGGGTTGAGGTGACGGATCGGCATGTGCTGGGGCTGCTGGCCATCGCCGCGGCTGGGCGGTATTTGCATACGCGACATGGCAAGTGGCTAGTGGTCGCCGGCGCGCTATCGTCGCTGGCTGCACTGTACAGCCTGGATGTCGGCGTCTTTGCGCTCGTTGCGATCGCAGCATGGTGCGTGATGGAGGCGTATCTCGTGCCGGTCGGCGCGCCTCGCGAGCGAGCGATTGGGCAAAGGCTAATACTGTTTATTTCGGGTGCGATGGTCGCGTTCCTTCCGTTCGTGGCCTGGTGCGCCCGACACGGCATCCTCGGCGACTTTGGATTAAATGTGTACTGGCAACTCTTTCTTCGCGGCGAAGCGATGCCGGCGGCGTATCCTCGGCCATGGCTGAATCCCGACGCTTCGGGACCGCCGAATCTCTACGACGGCCTGAAGTGTGTTCTGCTCTACTACGCAATGCCGTTTGCAGCCTGTGGTGTCGCGGTTGTTGCATGGCGGAGGCCCTCTTGGCCGCTCGCGATGCGCAGCGCGCTGTTGCTCGCCGCGCTGGCGTCACTTGCATTCTGGTGCGTCGTCATCGGCCGACCCGACGAATGGCATGTCGCCTACGCGGCGGGCCCGTTTCTTACTTTGGCCGTGCTTGCGCTACTGCCCGCCTCGACTTGGACACAACGACCGTGGCGATGGGTGGATTTGCACCGGGGGCCGAGTGTTTTCAAACTGATGATTGGGCCCGCAGTGATCATGCTTCTGGCAATGGGCGAAGGCGGCGCGGCTCGGCGCTGGTGCCGATGGTTTGGCAGCGGAGAGAACAGTCGCGTGTCGGCGCGGCTGACGCCGGACATGCTCGGCGGCGTGCGCACGCAATGCGAAGTTAAGCGCGTTGGAATCGACTTGCCGTACGGAGACGCGCGCTTTGTCGAAGCCGTTTGCCGTTACATTCAGTCGAACAGTCGGCCGGACGAAACGATCCTTGAATTGAGCAACGCCGGATTGTGGTACTTCCTCGCCGAGCGGCGAAGTCCCTCACGATTTCACATGCTCATGCACGTCGGCGTCTCGCCGCGGCTGCGCGCGATCATGGCAGATGACGTTATGGCGCAGCCGACGCTGCCGGCGCTGGCAATCACCGTGACTGGTGATTTTTTCAGCGGCGCGGTCGGCGATGATCCGCTGGGAAGGCTCCTTCACGCGCATTACAACCCGACCGATTCGATCGGGTATCTACAATTCTGGGAGCGCAAGGGCGATGAAAAGTGAAAATGGCGAATTAGGGCGTCTGAACAACCGAGCCGCGACCGTAAGGGAGCGCCGGTCCACGCTTCTGAGTCGAGTTAATCTTCAGAATGCGGGCAATCGCTCCTAGTCTGACTTTCATACGTTTATATAGTGATAAACGGCGGGCGTCCAATCGACGTCATTTTCGCGCAGGCGGGAATCCAGTGAACTCGCGGGCTGGACTCCCGCTTTCGCGGGAGTGACGAACAAGGCACGCTATGATTGTATGAAAAATGCACTAATTTGAACCAAGCTTCCTTGACGCGAACCCTAGTTATCTTCGCCGATGGAGTCCTTGTATTCCTCCAGCCACGCCATCTGGATCGCCTCGAGCTTGGCCTCGTTTGACTTGTGCGGATCGTCGCCAAAGTCCGGCAACGCCACCACCCAGTCATGCAGATCGGTGAATCGCACCGTCAACGGATCGAGTTTGGGAAACTTTTCATGCAGGGCGAGCGCGATGTCCTCGGAATCCAGCCAGGTGAGTTTCTGCGGCATCGGCGTTATTCCTTGTCCTTCGTGGTCATGCCCTCGGCCCCGTGCGGCTCGCGCGCGAGATTGCGATTCCAGGTGGGAATGCGAATCTTCACCGGTGAAGTCCCGTTCGGCACGCATTGGCAGCCGAGGCGGCTGGTTGATTTCAGGTCGTAGGCCTCTTCAAGCTGGTCGTCTTCCTCCTCCGACGCCTCGTTGCACGACGCCGCGCCTTCGATGACGTGAACATGGCACGTTGAACAGGCGCACACGCCTCCGCAGGCATGATCCAACTCAATTCCATGGGCCATGCAGATATCGAGAATCGAACCTGGAAGGCCGTGATCGTCGTAGGGGATCTTTTTCGGATCGATCGTCAGCTTATGCTCTTCGCCCTGCTCATCGATGATCGTCAGCTCGTAGGGCTGCTTCGGAAGCTGGATCTCGGTGTCCTTGATGTAGGGGTTTTGGCCGCCCATGTGCGTCTCCGTGGGATTTATTTCGATGTCGTGACTTCGCGAAGCGACTCGGTGATCGCCAGGTTTGCCAGGTGCTCAGTCGATTTTCCGAATCGGTCCAGCGCCTGGTGCAATGCGTCGCAATCGGTCGTCGCCGCCGCCATCTCGCGAAGCGAGCGGATGGACTGCGCCATCGCGCTGCGCTCGTCGGACGGCAGCAGATGGCCGAACTTCGCGAGCGTCTGTTCGGTTTTGTGCGTGTCAAACGTCACTTGATTGCGCAGGTCAATCAGTCGGTGCGCGGTCATGTCCTTCCGTGCGTGATGGATCGAGTCCAATTCGATCTGCCGCACTTCCTCGCGTGTCAGGCCGTGCGAAGGGATGATCTGAATCGACGCTTCGACGCCGCTGCGATCCTCACGCGCCGAAACGTTCAGGATGCCGTTGGCGTCAATCAGGAAGTTCACGGTGATCTTCGGAATCCCGGCCGGCATCGGCGGAACTCCGCGCAGATCGAACACACCAAGGCTGCGGCAGTCGGCCGCAAGCTCGCGCTCGCCCTGGAGGACGTTGATCTTGACCGACGTCTGGCCATCGACAAATGTCGTAAATGGCTCCGACGCCTGGCAGGGGATGCGGGTGTTGCGCAGAATGAGTTTGCCCATCGCGCCGCCCATCGTTTCGATGCCCAGCGACAACGGGGTGACGTCCAGCAGCAGCGTGTCGGGCCGCGAGCCGGTCAGAACCTGCCCCTGCACCGCCGCCCCCAGCGCCACGACCTCGTCCGGGTTTAGGGCCGTGTACAGCGTGCGCCCGAAAAACTCCTGCACGCGCTGTCGCACCAGCGGCACGCGGCTCGAGCCGCCGACCATGACGACCTGATCAATCTCGCTTGCGGTCATCTTCCCGTCCGCGAGTGCCCGTTTGCATGAGGCGATCGTTCGCTGCACCAGCGGCTCAATCAGATTCTCGAACTCATTCCGCGCGATGGATCGGCGATAGACGCGGCCCGCGCCGAGTTCCAATTCGATGCTTGCTTCGCTCTGCGCGCCGAGGCGAATCTTGACTTCTTCCGCGAAGGATCGCAGCGCCTGCTTCGTCGCCGGCGCGTCAATGTCCAGCGCGAATTGCTCGCGCACTTCGCGCTGAACCAGTTCGATCAGGGTGCGGTCGAAGTCATCGCCGCCCAGGTGCGTGTCGCCGTGCGTTGCGATGACTTCAAACGTTTCGCCCGAAACGCGCAACAGGCTGACGTCAAACGTGCCGCCGCCCAGGTCGTACACCGCGATCGTGTGCGGCCGATCCGAGACCATCGGCGCGCCGGTGTTGCCGCAAACGCATTTGGACTTGTCGCCGACAGTGATCGATACCGCACCGCCGGCCTTGCGCGGGGCATCGCTCTCCGAGTTGTCGGTCGCGCTGCGCAACCCGATGCCATAGGCCAAGGCCGCCGCCGTCGGCTCGTTCACGATGCGTACCGCATCCAGCCCGGCGATCGTTGCGGCATCGCGCGTTGCCTGTCGCTGCGCGTCGTCGAAGTAGGCCGGCACGGTGATGACGGCCTTTCGAATGGGGCGCTTCAGATGCTGCTCGGCCCGCTTCGCCAGTTCACGCAAAATCAAGGCCGAGATTTCCTGTGGTGTCAGCAGGCGGCCGTTGATTTCCACCTTGATCGTGTCTCGCGCGCCGGGCACGACGTGGTAGGCCAGATGCGGCAGTTCCTTCTGAAGATCCTGAATGCCCAGGCCCATCAAGCGCTTGATGGAGTAGACGGTGTTCTCCGCATGCTCCACGGCATGACGTCGTGCTTCCCAGCCGATCGTCGCGCGGCCGTCGGGAGAAAAGCAAATGACCGACGGAAGTCGCCCGTCACCGTTTTCGTCACGAATGATCTGCGGCCCGCGCGCGTCGGCATATGCGACCAGACTGAACGTCGTGCCGAGATCGATGCCGATGATGATGTCGTTCTGCGTTGCGGTCATGACCGTTACGGCGTATCGATCGTACTCAAAAGGTTGTTCAAGTATTTCAGTCCGTTCAGTTTCAAGCGCAGCGCGTCGCGCACCTCGGCCGATTGATCGGCCAGACGGTTGCAAAGCTCCGCTACGGCTGACTGGGCCGCGCGACGTTGCTCCAGTACGGCGGCGCGAATCGATTGAATTCGCAGGTCGTCGCTGTCGGCACGGGCCTCTTCGAGTTCTTCACGCATCATCATGACCTGGCCAAGCAGCTCGGGCGGCACGCGTCGGTCCTGGGCCGCGGTCTGCCCGCCTGCGGTCTCCAGCAGATACTCTGCCCGTGTGAACGCGTCTTTCAACGTTTCATAGGCCCGGTTCACGATCGCTGACGCCCGCATGGCGGCCGATTGAATGGCTGCGTCGGCGAGAGCGAAACGATCCGGGTGAATGTTGCGGCTGATTGCCATGTAGGCGGCCTGCAACGCCGCGACATCAACCTGGTACGCGCGAGCGAGGCCGAATAACTCGAAGTAATCCGCACGCTCGACGTGTGAGACCAGCTCGCCCCAGTTCGCGTCACGCGGGAGCGCGCCGCGCAGCCGCTCGCAAACATCGCACGAGGTCGCCGATCTGGTCGTGGGCGCTGTCATGATCGCATTCGCAGTTTGACCGCCGGGCGCGGTCCGTCGCGGCGACCCACGAACCGGCAGAGCCGACTTCGCCGCGGTGCGGCCTAGGCGCTGAAGCTGCTGCCGCAACCGCACGTATGGGTCGCATTCGGATTATTGAAGACGAATCCGCGGCCCATGACCTCGTCCTTGAAATCGACGGTCACGCCTTCGAGGTAGATCTGGCTTTTCGCATCGCAGATCACCTTGATGCCGTGCACGTCCCACTGCTCGTCGTTCTCGCTGCATTGTTCGGTGAGGTCCAGCGTGTATGAAAAGCCGCTGCAACCGCCGCCCTTCACCCCGACGCGCAGGTACGTTTTGTCACCCTCCAGCTTCTGCTGGTCGATGATCGTTTTCACTTCCGTCGCCGCTCGTTCAGTCAGCGTCACCATGATCGCCAAACTCCCGTTTCATTTATCCCAAGGTGCCGAATGCGCAAGCAATCGGGCCGTTTTCCAGATTCGTCCATTACTTCGCCGCCGTCGCCACGTCGCTTTCCTGCTTCTTCTTGTAGTCGCTGATCGCGGCCCGGATCGCGTCCTCGGCCAGCACGCTGCAGTGGATCTTCACCGGCGGGAGCGACAGCTCCTTGACGATGTCCGTGTTCTTGATCTGAAGCGCCTCATCGACCGTCTTGCCCTTCATCCACTCCGTCGCCAGCGAGCTGGACGCGATCGCCGAGCCGCAGCCGAACGTCTTGAACTTGGCGTCGACGATCTTGCCGGCGTCGTCGCACTTGATCTGCAGCTTCATCACGTCACCGCACTCCGGCGCGCCGACGATGCCCGTGCCGACCTTCGGGTCGTTCTTGTCCAGAGACCCCACGTTTCGCGGGTTCTCGTAGTGATCCACGATTTTTTCACTGTATGCCATGACCGATTCTCCGTGTCGAATTCGTTGTTTGAGTCGTTCCTTCGCAGCCCAGGCGCGTCGTTACGTTAATGCGCCGCCCACTGCACCTTGCTCAAGTCGATGCCTTCCTTCGCCATCTCGTACAGCGGGCTCATCTCGCGCAGCTTCTCAACCGTCGCGCAAACGCGCTCAACGGTGTAATCCACTTCCTCTTCCGTCGTGAACCGGCCCAGCGAAAAACGAATGCTGCTGTGAGCGAGGTCATCCCCGCGGCCGATCGCCTTGAGCACGTAGCTCGGCTCCAACGACGCGCTCGTGCAGGCCGATCCACTGCTGACGGCAATCTCGTGGAAGCCCATCATCAACGATTCACCTTCCACATACAGAAAACTCACATTCAGGTTGTTCGGAATCCGCTGCGTCGCGTGACCGTTCAGGAAGATTTCATCGAGCCGGTTGAACAGCCCGTCTTTCATGCGATCCCGCAGCGAGCTGATCCGCTTGATCTCCTCGTCCTGATTCTGCACACACAGCTCGGCTGCCTTGCCCATGCCGACGATGCCGGGCACGTTCAGGGTGCCGCTGCGCATGCCGCGCTCGTGCCCGCCGCCGTGAATCACCGGTTCGCACCGAACGCGCGGCTTCTTGCGCCGCACGTAGAGCGCGCCGACGCCCTTGGGGCCGTAGATCTTGTGGCCCGAGCACGAGAGCAGGTCGATGCCCCAGTCCTCCACGTCGATCGGCTGCTTGGCAAACGTCTGGCAGGCGTCGGTGTGGAACAAGACGCCTTTCTCTTTACACAGCCGCCCGATGTCGCGAATCGGGTTCACCGTGCCGATCTCGTTGTTGCCGTGCATGATGGAGACCAGAATCGTTTTGTCGGTCATGGCCTCGCGCACCTGCTCGGCGTGGACCATGCCGTGCTTGTCCACTTCGAGGAAGGTGACTTCAAAACCGTTTTGCTCGAGGTATTTCGCCGGGTCGATCACCGCCTTGTGCTCGATGGCCTGGGTGATGATGTGGTTGCCCTTGTCGCGATACATCTGGGCGACGCCTTTGATGGCGATGTTATTGCTCTCGGTCGCGCCGCTGGTCCAGATGATCTCCTTGGGCGATGCGTTGATTGCCGCGGCCACCTGCTGACGGGCCAGCTCGACGCCTTCCTCGGCCTCCCAGCCGAACGGGTGGTTGCGCGAGGCCGAGTTTCCGAACTTGCTCGTGAAAAACGGCATCATCGCCTCGAGGACCCGCGGGTCCACGGGCGTCGTTGCGTTGTGATCCATGTAGATCGGCAGTTTCATCGTGGGGTCACTCCTTGGGCAACAGCCGTCCCCTCGAGGGACAGGTGTACACAGTTGTCTCGATAATCCGGGTCGTGCGCGATCTGCGCCAGCGTCACGGTACTTAGAAAATCCGTCAGTTTGTCATGCACCTTTCGAACCGGCCGGCTCACGGGGCACGTCGCCATCAGCTCGCAGGCTGAATCGCCCGCGTCTTCGCCGGCACACTGCACAAATCGAACCGGTCCGTCCGCCGCGCGAATGATGTCATTCAGCGTGATTCGATCGGCCGCCATGGCCAGCGAGTAGCCACCCTTTACGCCGCGCGTGGATCGCACCAACTCGCCGTGGCACAGGTCCTTCAGCACGTTCATGAGGAGGGCTGGGGGCACGCGAAACCGCTCGGCGATTTCCCGTGCGTTGTGCACCGCACCAGGATTCTGGGCCATGTGGGCCAGCGCGATGATCGCGTAATCCGTGCGTTTGGTTAGCGCAAACACAAAGCGATCCCTCCGGCCAGCCCGATCGAGGGCCAGCCAAGGGGAAGATAGTACCGGTTAAGTACTATTTCAGCAAGATCGCGAACTGCAGAATGCGTCGCGGTGCGCAAGTCTAATGGATTAAACAACTTATCGCCCGGCCTGGGAGAGCGGCCACTACAAGGAAGGCTTGTTCACGTTCTCCTTCCATTTCATGATCGTCGCGGGCGACGACTCGGAAATGGAGATCATCTGGGGAATCGTGCGTGTTCCGATCGTGGTCGATGCCTCGCTCGGGCGAACCGTCTTGACGGTTGTCGTCGTTGCGAAATAGACCTTTAGCTGATACTCGGTCGAAGGATTGACACCGCCAAAGTGTGCCCAAATGGGTTCGGTGCCGCCGTAGCCGCGAGCCACTCCGATGTCGCGGCGAGCGAGTCGCTGGGTCCCGCTTGCGTTCCAAAGCTCCACGCGCGTCCCGATGGCATCCTTCGGCGTGCCGCCGGCGCCCCGGCCGGCCAGGCAAACCTTGAGGTAACTCGTATTGTTGGTTCGGTTTCGGTACAGCATGGCTGTTCCGTTTTCGCGCGTCAGGGCCAGATCGAGGTCGCCGTCGTTGTCATAGTCGACGAAACAGCAGTCGATGAACGTCCCCGATGTGTTGATGCCGTGTGCGACGCGCGCGAACGTGCCGTTGCCTTGATTCTGATACAGGTAGTGCGCGCCCTTCGCGCCGAGGATGAACAGATCAAGATCGCCATCGTTGTCGTAATCGCCCCAGGCGACGCTGCGCGTTCCAGGCTTGTCATCCGGCCCGTAGTCGACTTCCGTATTGACCGAGAGGCCGGCCGAACTGGTGACGTTCGTGAAGTTGCCCGTAAATCCGTTGGACGTGAAGCAGTCGTTTCGCCAGAGATAGCCCGAGCATGCCTCGCTCATTCGCGCGGTGGCCAGGTCCAGGTCGCCGTCGTTGTCGTAGTCGCCCCAGGCGCTGCCCAGCTTGAGTGATTCGCCCGTTGATATACCGATGTTGCGGTTGTTGTACGTGAACGTGCCGTCGCCGTTGGAGCAGAACAACCGCCCGCCGCCATAGTGATAAAAGAAGTCAACGCGGCCGTCGTGATTGATGTCGCCGGTACTCGAGTAGTCGCCGTTGCCGTAGTTGCGCGACGTGTGCAGGCCGTACGACGAAGCATTGGTGCCCGACAGCGCAGGCGACGTCGACCCCGTGTGATGCCCGATCCAGTTTCCATTCTCACTGAACATCACGATGTCGGGCCAGCCGTCTGCGTTCACGTCGGCGGCCGCGCAGTTCTCATTGTTGCTGGGGCCGGAGAATCCGAGGTTGCCGCCGCTGGTGAACGATGCCGAACCGTTGTTCAGCATGCATCGCTCGGTGTTGAAGTCGTTCGTTGTGGCGACCCACAGGTCGAGATCGCCGTCGTTGTCGATGTCGACCATCGCGGCCTGCCGGCGCAGGTCACCGAGCGAGACGGCCGTGAACGAGGCACCGGCGTCGTTGTTCTTCAGGAGCCGCGCCGTGTTGCCGCTGATGTAGCAGTCCAGATCGCCGTCGTTGTCGAAATCGCCCCAAGACATTCCGCCGCCGAAATTGTCGAAAGCCGTCGAAGTGGAGACGTTGAACCCCGCGGCGGAGGAGACGTCCACAAACCTCGCGACGTCCACCGCGATGTTGTCGATGCCCCACGACTCGTCATCGACGCCGGCGCTGTTCTCATCCGTCACCACGCCCTGAAACGACAGGGTGGTCGTTGTGTCGGTCGCGATGAAGGTCGCCTGCATCTTGCGAAAGATCGCGTCCTTGTGCCACGAGTTGTAACCGTAGTCTCCGATCTGGTCGTAGGAATAGGGATAGCTCCCGGCGCGCGTGCTCGGCCATTCATGAGTCAGCGTGTGGCTGAAGATTTGTGTCGAGCCGGCGCTGACACTGAAGAAGTCCGGCGCGGAATTGTTGTTCGATGTAGCGCCATCCCACGAATCGATCGCGTAAAAATCAAACATCACGGTGTAGGTTTCGCCCGGCGTCGTGTTCAACGCGAGCTTGAGCGGCTTGGAGTGGTGCCGCCCGGCGAAGTTCGTAAACGTGGAAACAAATGACCGCGTGCCGGCAGACCACTCCGCGCCCATGGAGGACTCGAAGTCGTGGGCGTAAGGTGTATTCGCCGGAACCAGCGGCCTGCTCGCGGGCACGCTGATCATGAACGGCTCCGTCGAACTAAGTCCGCCGACAGTGCCCTCAAGTTGCGTCGTCGAAGTAAACCCCGATCCGGTCCATCTGAAAACTTCGAGGTCATTCCCGTCGTCCGTCGCAGCGACAAAAATCTCTTGATCCGATGTTCCCGGTGTTAAGGCGATTGTCCGCCCCTGATTACCCAGGTTTGTCCCCGTTTGTTCGGATGACCAGGACGTCCCATTCCACGTGCGATACCGCAAACTGGACTGACCGCTCTCAACGTAAGCAACAAGCCCGATAGCGCCACCGGGTTCAAACGCGATATCGAAATAGCGCTGGGCGTAACCTGGTGCATTGGTTTCAACCTGAACGTTCGATCCCCATGACGTGCCGTTCCACACATTGACGTTTACATCGTTGGCGGCGTCCAGACTGGCGAACAGCACACTGTTGGAATTCGGCGCGGGCGCCAATCGCATCCACCAAGGCACACTGCCGACACTGGGAACTGACGCCTCGGACGACCACGACGTCCCGGTCAGCGTTCGGTATCGCGGCTGCGATTGGCCCGATTCTCCATAGACCAACAGGCCTTTGCCGGAAATCGACTCAAAACAAAACGCGAAGCACTCGTTGTCGTTTGTGGGGGCCGATGACTCGATCGTTGTCCAGCCGAGCCACGACGAACCGTTCCAGATGTTCGCTGATATGACTTCGCCGTTTCCGCTCACCTGACCCAGCGTGATGAGCACGATCTGGTCGCTGTCGGGCTTGGACACAAGCAGCACATAGTCGTTGCCGGTAATGCCGCTTCGGGCCAGATCGGTCTCACTGGAGAGGGTGGTTCCGTTGTAAGTGCGGTATCCGAAGTTATTTTCATCAAGGTCATAATAGACGACCAATGCATCGCCGGAGAGCTGCTCGTATGCAATATCGACGCTACGGTCGTCCACCTCGTCGGCGTTTATGCACACTTCAACTGGGCTGGACCAGGACGATCCATTGAAGAACATGACGTTCACATCGCTGGCGGGGTCGAATGTCGCACACGCCATTTCATTGCGTGTCGGGCAGTTCTTGAGGATCACCCAGTTCGCCTCGCCTCCGACCGACGAAAGCGACGAACCGCTGCTCCATGCGCTGCCGCTCCAGGTCGACGCCTTGGGCTGGTTGCTGCCATCCACGCTGTAAACCACCATCACCGACGAACTGGAATCGGCGCAGGCCCGCGGCGCGGACGCGACCCATGCCGTGATGACAAGATTCAGCGCGATCAGCAGGCGGCACGCGATTGGGTGTGAGGCGGCGCGAGACCGCGCTGCATCGCACGGACCCACCGCGCGCGATTTGGCGTTCCAGCACGAACCCGTCATCGCCGACGTAAGATTGGTCATGGCTCGCTTCCTCCGCGCCGGCGTCCGCGCGCCGACGGTTTGTCGATCTCCCGGCCGCCGCCCGCCGCGGCGCGCCGATCCGACTCCTCTTTTCGACTAAACATCCAATTCGACTTCGCACAAAGCAATGGGGTGCTGCGCGGTGCGGCGGATTGTCGGACGTAGAAAGGGGACGTGCGGCGCGAGCGGCTGCCGTGCCGACTTTCGCGGGCGTTGCTTGGGGGAAAGGCTTGAGACTCGGGGCGGGAGTAATTCGACTCGTCATCTGCGCGAGGCCATCGGCCTCACCCATCTGGCGAGTTTCAATTCCGAGTGGAATCCGCGGAAGTTCATCCCTCGCCGTTAATTCACGGCGCGGGCTGCGGTGCGATGAGCATGGCTTCGGGGTCGTTTGTATCCACGATCCGAAGAGGAACCCCCGCATTGTTGACACGCGGCTTTTGCAGCCTGCGTGAGTTGCCCTGCGCGACCCCATCGACGAGCCACAGATCCGTGAATTTCTTTATCTGGTTGGTACCCAGCCCGACGGGATTCCGGTAGACGATCCAGCGTATAGGCTTGTTGAAGTTCGGCGTCGTCAGGGTGCCGGTGTAGCGATAGGTGTGGCCCTGAAACGGTGTAGCGGGGTTCGGGTTGAGAACGGGAGGCAGCAGTTTGATCGGGTCAAACGAGTCAAGGTGCATCGTCACCGAATCGCCGACGGGCTTGTTGTTCTTCGGCAGATAGGTGAAAAGTTTCACGAGGGCCGGGTCGACCGGAGGTTGCGGCAGGGGAGGATAGAAACCCGTATGGGAATTGTCGGTCATCCAGGCCCCAATCACCAGCACGGCCAGGAAACGATCCGGGTCATTTGGATAATTCGGGTCGGGCAGGGTATGGACGAGATGCACTTCCATCGGGTACTCGACATCCTTGATTGAGATGTGCTCCGCCGGCGCGTGGAAGTGAAATTGTCGCAAGTGATACGTTCCGTTCCACTCGCCGCCTTCGATCTGGACCGTGGGCGTCGGCGCTGTCGGAGTCTGAACGCGATTGATGTTGCCCTGGATGGTCTTCTCGGTACCCGGCTTACCGGTATCGAGCAGCGTGACCGGAGGCGTGCCGTAATTGAAGTTCAGCGTGGGCAACGCCACGAAATTGGTATTGAGTTTCGTGAATTTGATTGGAGTCTGTTGAAAAGTATTGTCCCGGTTCGGCTCGATGAGCGTCGGACCATGCGAGCAGATTGAGCCGGGGGACAACAAAAGGTCTTCCGGGTGCGTCTCCTGTTCGCCGCGGGCGTCCATCGTCGTTGTGATAAGGAGCCCGACCACGATGCTGCAGAAGTGGGTCGCTCGCGGTATCCGACGGGGTGTTCGCATCGGGGACATAACGGCATGTGAGCGCGCAAACGAAGTCACGCTTGTCATCGGCTTTCCTCCTCTGAAGAAACCGCTCGCGCCAGTCGCCGTGGTTAGATAGGGCGAGTCACGGCACCGCGCAGAATTGAGGCCCCAGTTTAACGTTTGTCAAAATCCAATTCAAGGGCAGCAGGGGGTGTTTTCGGGAGCTATGTTTGAAACACGGGGCGCGGACCGGGGAGTGCGGAGTTAGCCGAAAACGTGGGCGTGGCCCGCCAGGTTCCTACTTTCGCTTGCCAAGAAGAAGAGCCGACGCCAATAACGCCAGGCACCCGCACCCGGGTTCGGGCACGGTAATCAGCACATTGTCGACCGCGAGCAAACTGTCGAGTTGGTCGTGCAGATTGTCGCTGAATTGGAAGGCAATGCGGACCGTTTGGCCGGCGATGAGATGCGAAAGGTCAACCGACACATGATCCGGATTGGCGCCGCCGCCAAAGGTGATCGTCACGTAGTCCGGGTTGACCGCGCCCACGCCGTTCTGCGTCTCATTGAGAAACAGATTCGTGAACTCAAATCCTGCGGCCGGAGGTATCAGCGAATCGGCCGTCCCCGGATCGACGAGATACATCGAGACAAAGTCGGTTGGCCCCTGCGTCCCGCCTGGTCCGGACTGAATAAGTGAATAGTCGAGTTCTAGCGTTTGCGCTCCAGCCGGAATCAAGAAATCCTGTTGGATAAAACCGCCAACATCGCTCACGGCGAAGTGCTGGCCGCCCGAACCCGGCAACACGATCCAATTTCCGTCTACGACCGTCCAGCCGTTCAAGCCGTCTTCAAAATCGCCGTTGATGATCGTCGCGCGGGCTGCTGCGCCAGCCGCGAGCAGCGCGACAATCGCCGTAGCGCCAATTCGCCATGGTGAGTTAGAGCGTGCCATCTCCGCATCGTAAACAAATCCCGCCAGCCACTTCAACCCTGGGAGCTCTTTTGGGAGGGGCTAGTCCCGATTTTGGAGTTGAAATGCGCTATTTTTTTCGCAAAGGGAAGGGTCGCGTGAGTGGGCGGCCTCTCTCAACGGAAATCTGATGCAACGGACCCGCCATGCACAATGACGTCACCACTTCTTTTGTCATTAATCATGGATTGACCACAAACGGGAGCAGGTCGTGCGCTCCGTTCGTGATGTAAATATACGGTCCGGTGTCGTCGCTTGGATACTCGTAGTAACCCAGCGCCCGCGGGCAGAGGCGTTTGCCTTCATAGTCGAAAGCGTTCGCGCCGAGACGGAACACAGCGGTCCGGGTCGTCGTTGCGCCCGGGTCGGGAAAACTGGCCGACTGCGTCGAGATGGTGCCCCCATCGGCTGATATGAACTCGCCGGGCATGTTCATGTAAATCGTCCAGGTTCCGCCGCAGATTCCGCCCGATTGCTGACTGAAGGTGATCGTGATTTCCTCACCCATTTGGGCGGAGCTGGGCCACGTGCTGTTCAGGCCGCACCCGGTGTAGACCGGCGTGCCTTCGGAGCCGTCGCATGTCTTCGGCAGGATGGTGACTTCGGTGTTGACCGAGCCGACTTCCTCACCGTTGCTGCCGTCTTCATTCACCTCAAAGACCACCAGTCCGAGGGTTTCGAGTTTCACCTTCTGCTGCGGCGTGTGTTCGGTCAGGACGTAATTGACGCTGGCCTGCTCCGTACCCAGGGCGGGCACCGGGCCGTTCGCATCTTCCAGCGCGCCCGATGCGTCCGCCGGCAATTGCCACACATAGCGAAACGGGTCGCTCGGCTGCGCGCCCTGCACCGCGACGGTCATCGTGACAGAGTCGGCCGACCCGGGAATGACCACCGGCGCTGGGGTGACCGTCACAACCTGTGATCCTCCGGGTGGGTTGTTGCCGGTCGGCGGGCATTGCATCCCGGCCACCACGACAAGGGAGCCGATGCACGATAGAAACCGAACAGGCCGCCACGATCGGCCCATGCAAGCCAATTGGATACGCATGAAACGGTTCTCCTTCATGGGCGATGGGTGCGTGACCACCGCTGCCGCACAATCCTAACCTCTCTCCCGCCGAAGCCGGAAACCAAATTCAGGAAATTTGAATGAGGAACTTGTGTCAGCCGCCAACCCGAACTGGAGTTAATCGGCCCGGTCCATCCCATTGCAGCCTGCTCCGGCCGGGCTTGGATCATCAATACATGGGTATTTGCACACATCCGGTCCAAGGGTTGAGTCGTTCCGTTTTGACAAACCATGCTGGCCGTCGGTCGTCGATCCCGCGGAGGCGAGAATCCAGAGGTGATTGAGCTTCAGATTCGCCGGCCAACCCGGCGCGGTTCCGTCACGCCGGCGATACATCTTTCTCGATGACAAGATCATCGTCGTCATCGGCTTCATAAAGGCTCTCGATGTACTCATGATCTTCGTCAGACATGGAGAGGCTTTCGTGGTATTGAAGCGCCTCCGGCTCGGCGACGTACTCCACCGTCCCGTGATTCTCCCTCACAATGTTTACAATCGACTCCATGTCGATGCGAAAAAATTCTTTACGTGGGTTGGCCTTGTTGATTCGCATCTTGTGCAAGGCGTGGTGAAGCTTGTGTTCAAGGCTCGGCGCGTTCTCCGTCGTAATCATCATGTGAACGTCAAACGGAAACGGTACCGACGCGTCGCTTAACTCCTTGATCCGGTCTAATGGCTCCAACCGCCTCGTCATACCAATCTTAAAGATTCCTTCGCCAAATGAGCCGATGTTTGAAATCACATAAACGGTTCCCGTCTTGGTCAATTCGGCTTGAGAGACTGTCCGCATTCGGCTTTCTGCTTCTTCCAATCGGCGCTTTAACTCCTCCACCTCGGCGGTATGGTCCTGTTGTGCGTCCGCCAGCGCCTTTTTCAGTGCGGCCTTAATCGCGGATTCCTCCTGTTCGATGCGCTCTTTCTCCCGTTGAATCTCTCGTTCGCGGAGTGCCTCTTCCCTTATTCGCGCCTTGATTCGGGCCTGCTCTTCCCGGGCAAGCGTGGTCTTGACGACTGCTTCGTAGTCTCTACGAAGCTCCGATACGAGCGCGTTCTCTTCATCAACAGAGACCTTCAATCCGGCCTCCCGGCATCGACTGATTACATCGAGCAGCCGATCCTTACATTGCGTAAAATTGTCGTCGCGAAGCGACCGGCCTATCCACTTGACGTTTTCTTTCAAATAGCGGCTGCCTAATTCACTGATCTTCAGGTCCAGACTTGCCTGCTCCTCTTTCAATAGGTCGCGGTCCAATTCAAGTTTGCGAAGGTTCGTAATTAGTAATAGCAAGTCGCGCTTGAGTATGACGTTTTCATTCTTGTGCTCTTCATAGGAAATGACTTGCTTTTTTTGCTGCTCAATCAATCTATTCAACTCTCGATCGCGCAAGTCTAACTCGCGTTTTCGCAACTCGATTCTCTCAAGTGCCGCTTTATAGCTGGTTTGTATTCTGTCCCGTTCCTTCTTTAGTAGCCGAGACAAGCGCGATCGCTGACTCTCTAAGCGACTCGCTGCCTTCTCGTAAAGAGAAAGGAGATCTTCGCGTTTCTGTGCTAGCTCCCGCCGTGAACTACTGCGCAGTTCGTCGACCTCCCGTAACTTCTGTTCTATTGCAGTGGAGATTCTTTGCAGCGACAATCGGCGTTGCTCCATACCAAGGTAGACACATAGGGCGCCTGCAATGAGGCCAATGATCACGGCTAGTACGTACGCCATATTCTTGCTTTCGCTAAACTGAAGCTGATGCGCTGTTAACTACTAATACGAAGACTTCAACCTTGCCGCATGCATCGCACGGCGTTTGAGTAAGCAGCTCGCATCTAGGCTTCTTGACTGTTTCGCCGCATGCCGGGCACTTGCCCTCCGTCGGCTCGCGCATGGGATAACGAAGTCGTATTCTGTATGACACACCTTCGGGCTCGCGGTATACGAGTCCAAATTCTTCCCACCGGAGGCAAAGTTGTCTCCAATCTTCCTGTACCCAGCCAAGTATCTCTTCCAACTCATCCTGCCGTGAATCAGGATTTTGTTCCAAGTGATTCCATAGCCGGTAGGCATTCTTCAGCGCCAACCACGCTTCTGATAATTTGTCGCCTAAATCTTGTGAAGTATTTTTTTCTATTAGCCGTTGCGATTTTAATAATGCTTCGATTTGAAGCAGCAGTTGTTTGCATAGGAACAGCGGTGCAATTCTCAAGATAAAATCGATTGCAGTTACACTGCGGAATTCTTTCTCTTCGTATTTGCGTTCAAAACGCATCATTCCATCTACAAAATCGAGACACTTCGCAGCACATTCGAGTGCGAGCAAATAATCGCCGGACTCCTGCGCTGCGCGCGATTCGGCCAAGTGTTGGTAGTATTTCTCACAATCCCCTTCAAGCTCTATCTTGGACTTTGCCAACGCGTTGGGCCTCCTTCAACGGCGATGCAATCGCCCGGACAATCAGCGAGTGGATTGAACTTGGCACTCATTATACAAAACTGTATCTCAATCTCCGGCGTGATCGACAGGGCAGGAAACGGGCCGTCGGCGGTCGAAATCGCACCAAGGCGACCACGGAATTTCCTTGACTTTGTGCAACCGCACAATTAGGATACACGGCTCGCCGCTGTGAAATGCGCAGCGGGAGAGATGTAAGGCGTTGTCATGTCTTGGGTTACGCAATCAGCGTAGCAGGTCGAGGCGGAATCCCTTACAACTTGAGATTCGCGGAACGGAGTTTTCCAGCGGCCAGAGGTGCAGGCCGATAAGTTTCACGTGGTCAGTGGTCAGTGGTCAGTGGCCGGTGGGCAGTTAGATGTAATGTCTGCTGACCCTGCCTGCGAATCCCAGGCAACAGGCCTCAAGGCTCGGGTCCCAAGCCTCAAGCCCAAGGCATATGGCCGACGGCTAACAGCTAACGGCTAATGGCTTTTGCGGAGCGACGACGATGGCGGTGCAACCGGACGAAGAAACGCAGATGACCGGCGCGGACGTTGGTTCGGCCGAGCGAATGGATAACAATGCCGGCGAGCGAAGTCGCCCGACCGGTGCGAAACCTAACAAGGCGCGAAACGCGATGACAGCATCAGGCATGAGCATGTTGCGGAACGTGGGCATCAGCGCCCACATCGACTCCGGCAAGACCACTCTGACGGAGCGCATCCTGTACTACGCAGGCCGCATTCACAAGATCCAGGAAGTCAAGGGCAAAGAGGGCGACGGCGCCACCATGGACTACATGGAGCTTGAGAAGGAGCGCGGCATCACCATCACGTCCGCCGCCACGCAGGTCGAGTGGGAAGACAACAAGATCAACATCATCGACACGCCCGGCCACGTGGACTTCACCGTCGAGGTCGAGCGCTCGCTGCGCGTGCTGGACGGCGCGATCCTCGTGCTGTGCGGCGTTGCCGGCGTGCAGTCGCAGTCGATCACGGTCGACCGCCAGATGAAGCGCTACAACGTGCCGCGCATCTGTTTCATCAACAAGCTGGATCGCACCGGCGCCGACCCGATCAACGTCATCAAGGGTCTGGAGGAGAAGCTCGAACTCACCACGGTTCAGTTGCAGATGCCGATCGGCGTCGGGCCGGACCTGGCGGGCATCATCGATCTGATCCGCATGAAGGCGGCGTACTTCGACGGCGAAAAGGGCGAGAAGATCCGCTGGGAGGAGATTCCCGCGGCCTTTGCGGCCGAGGCGAAGAGCGCCCGCACCGGCATGCTCGACGCGCTAAGCATGTACGACGACGAACTGCTCTCGATCATGCTCGAAGAAAAACCCGTGCCCGAGGAATTGATCCACACGATCCTGCGGCGCGGGACCATCGCCGGCCAGATCGCGCCGGTTCTGATGGGCTCGGCTTACAAGAACAAGGGCGTGCAGTTGCTGCTCGACGCGATGGTGAAGTACCTGCCGTCGCCGGTCGATCGCGAAGTTTTCGCGCTGGACATGGACAATGACGAGGCCGAAGTGCCGATCGACGCCAGCCCGGAATCGCCGCTGGTGGCGCTGGCGTTCAAGCTGGTGGACGAGACGTTTGGCCAGCTCACGTTCATGCGAATCTATCAGGGCAAGATGGTGCGCGGCGAGCGATACGCCTGCACGCGGACGCGGAAAGAACAGCGATTCAGCCGCATCCTTCGCATGCACGCGAACGATCGCGAGGACCTTGATTTCGCGACGGCGGGCGACATCGTGGCGGTCGTCGGGCTGGATTGCATCTCCGGCGACACGTTCTGCGGCGATGGCATCAACATGTCGATGGAGTCGATGCACGTGATGGACCCGGTGATTTCGCTGGCGGTCTCGCCGACGAAGACGGGCGATCGCGACAAGTTTTCCAAGGCGCTGGGTCGATTCGCCCGGGAAGACCCGACGTTCCACGTCAGCAGCGACCCGGACACGGGCGAGACGATCATCTCCGGCATGGGCGAGTTGCACCTTGATGTGTATTGCGAGCGCATTCGGCGCGAGTACAAGGTGGATGTCACCGTCGGTCAGCCGAAGGTGAGCTACCGCGAGGCGCCGTCGAAAGCGGTGGACTACAACTACAAGCACAAGAAGCAGACCGGCGGCAGCGGTCAGTACGCGCACATCGTCGGCAAGCTGGAGCCGCTTCCGGAAGATCACGAAAGCGGATACGAGTTTGAGAACAAAGTGTTCGGCGGGCGCATTCCGACGGAATACATCCCCTCGGTGGACAAGGGCTTTCAGTCGGTCCTAAGCAAGGGGCCGCTCGCGGGTTTCCAGATGACCGGCATCAAGATGATCCTTGAGGACGGCTCGTCGCACGCGGTGGACTCGTCGGACATGGCGTTTCAGATTTGCGCGCGAGATGCGATGAAGGAGGCCTTCCTCAAATCGGGTCCGGTGCTGCTGGAGCCGATCATGAAGGTCCAGGTTGAGACGCCGAGCGAGTTCCAGGGGCCGATCATCGGCGACTTGTCGAGCCGACGCGGGCTGGTGCTTGGCAGCGAGAATCGGGGCGTGTCGACGGTGATCGACGCGGAAGTTCCGCTGGCGCGGATGTTCGGCTATGCGACGGACGTGCGGTCGCTGTCGCAGGGCAAGGCGTCGTTCACGATGGAGTTTCAGAAATACAAGCGCGTGCCGCAGTCGATTCAGGCGGAAGTGATCGAGGCGGTGCGACTGGCGAAGAGCGGCAAAGTGCCGCCGGCGCCGGCGAAGAAATAGTCACGGGCACGTGAGACAGCGATTCGATCGCTCGCGCGATCGGCTCTTTGAGTGCGTTGATTCGAGTTCAAATACGAAGCCAATGGATTGCAATCCGTAAGCTTCCGGAATACCGAGGGAGACAACTGTGCACGAACGATTCAGCGACCGAGCGCGGCGGGCGATGGCCCTGGCGAATCAGGAGGCCATCCGGCTTCATCACGATTTCCTCGCGCCGGTTCACATGTTCATGGGCATTCTGGCGGTGACGTCGAGCGTGGCGACGCTTGTGCTGCGCAACATGGGCGTCGACCTGGAGACGCTCCGGTCCGAGCTGAACAAGATGGTGGAGCCGGGGCGCAAGGACATTCATGCCACGAAGATGGCACAAAACGCCGCCATGCGCCAGGTCGTGCAATATGCGATCGACGAGGCTCGCAAGCTGGGCCACAAATACGTCGGCACCGAGCATCTGTTGCTGGGTTGCCTGCGCGAGGGGAGCGATATCCCGGCCAAACTGCTCAACGGCCGGGGCGTCAAGCTCGAGCACATCCGCGAAGAGATTCTGACCCTTCTGCGGTCTTCGACTTACGAGGATCACGCCGGCGTCGCCAGCGGTCACGACGCGATGGAGTGGATTCACCAGCAGGAACTGGCCAAGGCGTTTCACTCGCCCCGGTTCTGGCATCGTCTCATCATGGCCGTGGATTCGGCCAACCGGCTCGGCCACGGCGAGGTCAGCGACGAACACCTGTTGCTGGCGATTTTGCGAGAGCCGGAGGGGTTCGTGGCCCAGATGCTGGCGGAGAAGGGCGTGACCGTGGATTGGGTTCGCGAGCGAGTCACCCGTTCCGCCGCGATCTAGCGGCTGTCCCCCGGCAGGTTGTGAATTCCTTCAATACCGCCGCAAACGTTCGGTGATATCGGGCGTTAGACTGCGGCGGCGATTCCGTTAGAATCCCTGCCTCGCTGATGTTGCCGGTGTGGACCGAGCAACGATGAAACGTCGTCTCCAAGAGTCCGCGCGCCGGGAACCGTGACCGATGATGGTGCCCGATTGGCCTGCGGCTCAATTGATTTTGGATCGACCCGGTTTCCGGGTTGGACCGGGCGGCATCGGATTCTTCGCGAATGCATTCTCTGTGTGACCGTTGACTAGCTCACTCAAAACCAGACAGCCGATTGCCAGGTCGACAGCGATTCTTCCCGTTCGCGGGTGGGAGGCGCGGGCCTTGGCGCTGGTCGTTTGTGTGTTCAGCGCGAGGCTCCTGGCCGCCGATCCGTTGGCCGAAGTTCCGCGCGATGCCGCGGCCGTCGTGGTGTTTCCAAATCTTGCGGCGACGACGGAGCGTTTGAACGCCTATCTCGAAAAGAACTTTCCCCGGGCGCAGCTCTTTGCCCCCGACGACGTGCTCGACTCGTTCGACCTTCCGCGGGGAGTCGTGGATTTCAGCAAGCCGGTCGTGATCGTTTCGACACGGGCGACCATGGCGCGTGAGCATCTCGCGCTGCTGTTTCAACCGAAGAACCTCGAGCCGATCGCACCGGAGGGCTGCCCGCCGGATGGAGCGATTCAAACGGTGTCCGGGATCGGTGGGAAGCGATGCCTCCTGATGCGGCGCGGCACGGCGTTCGTCGCCGGCCGGCGGCTTCCGCTGCAGCGGTTCCTCAAACAGGTTTCAAAGGAGCAGGGGCTGCCGGCATCGCTCGATCCGGTCCAGCAGGCGCTGGCGCGCGATTCCGATGTGTTTGTCTATTTCTGGTCGCCGGCGTGGCGCGATCGCATTCGCCCGTTCGCGTCGCTGGCGGTCAACGCAATGAAGCTGGGCATGCTGGAGTCGGCCAAGCCCGACGATGCGATGCCCGAGGGCGTTCGCGTCGTGGCGGACTGGGCGGCTGATCGCGTGATGCAGGTTGTGGATGAAATGCAGACGCTTTCGGCGGCGGTTCGGTTTGACGGCGAGACGCTGGAACTGGCTCATCATCACACCTTCACGCGCAACGGAGCAGTCCGTGAGTATCTCAACGGCATTCGAAGCAACGGGCTGGATTTCAGCAGCCTCATCGCGGATCGACGCTTCATGGTGATCCTGGCGCTCGATTGGCAGGTGACGGCGGAACACAGTTTCAGTTGCCGCGTCATGGACATGCTTCTGAAGCAGCCGGTTGTGCAGCGCACCGCGGTGGCAACGCAGCGCGAAAAGCTGATTGAAACGGTTCACGACATGAGCGGCCGGACCCAGGGGCTGTACATGGTCCTTGGTTCGAAGCAAGGCGATGTCTTCCCGCTGGAGATCATTTCCGGGACGTTGATGACCGAGGCCAAGCGCGGCGTATTGCAGGCGCAGTACGTCCATGAGCATTCGTCGGAGATCATGGCTTCGTTCATGCCGGGGATGGGCTATGGCAAGGTCAAGTTCGGCCCGAAGCGCTGCGGAGATCTGGACTATCGCGAGGCTCCGTTAGTCGGCCCGGAAACATCCGAGTCGTTTCGCCGGGAGGTCGCGGCGCTGTATGGAGAGAAGTCTTCGCTCCAAATCGGTGCGATCGACGACCGTCACCTTTTGTTCACGATGGCGGACGAGAAGCATGGCGTCTGTGAAGTGGGACAGGCGCTGAAGGAGGGCCGCTCGCTGAAGAAGAACGAGGCCGCGCAAGCGGCGCTCGCGCGATTGCCGAAGTCGTGTCAGATTGCAGCCCTGCTGGACGTGGGCGAGGTGGCCGCGACGCTTCCAGCCCTTACGGCTGCGACGTTGGCCGGCCGCATGAACGATGCTGCACCGGGGGCCCCGGCGACGGCGGTCAAGGGCACTCCGCCGGCCAGGCCGGGCCCGATGATCGGGTGGGGCGCGACGGTCGAAGACGGCCGTATCACCGGTCGTTTGAGCGTCGCGGCTGCAGACTTGCCCGCGATCGGTGAAACCGTGCGGGAAATGGCTGGCCGATTGTTGCAGGTTGTTGGTACGCAGTCGGCGCCGAGAGACATCGTGCCGTCGCGGCCGCCGGCACGGCCCGGTGTGGCGCCTCGTCCGCGCATGCCGGGGCAGCCGCGTCCTGGCGGCGGTCAGGGAGAACCCGGGGAATAGTTCGACGCCCGTAAATAAGCGGCGCGGGCCGAAGCCTGTCGCCGTTTGAATGTGGAACGAAGTCGGCGCGGCATGGCCGTGTCCATCGTAGGAGCAGAAACATGAGAAGGATTTCCGTGATGAAACGAATGTGGACGGTCGCGTGCTTGCTGACGGCGCTGGCCTTTGGATCAACGGCGCGCGCATCGGGCGTGAAGGAGACGCTGGACCTTATCCCGAGCGATGCCTGGGGTTTTGTCATGATCCGCTCGCTGGATCAGCTCGACTCGACGGCGTCGCGTATTCAGCAATCGCTGGGGTTGCCGATTCCGCCGCAGATTTCGGCGATGGCTTTGGCCCCGCTGAACCTGGTGGATGCCGTGGATATGACGCGTCCAATCTGCGTCGTCGTGCTCGACGTGCAGAAGATGGGCGGCATGAACGAAGCCGCTGTGGCGATTGTTCCGGCGAAGGACCCTAAGGCCGTGCTGGAGAAGCTGTCGGCCGAGCCGAGCGAGGAAGAGGGCGTTTCGCGCGTGACGGTGATGGGCGAGCCGGGCTTTGCAGCGATCAAGGGCAAGGTTGTCGTCATCGGTCCGGGCCAGGACGCGGTGACCAAAGTGGCCAAGTCGAAGAAGACAATCGGCTCTTCGGTGTCGGCGGGCCGATCGGAGGCAATGGGTGCGTCGGACGTCTACATGAGCATTTCGCTCGGCGCGGTCGCAACGGCGTACAAAGACAGGGTCATGCCGTTCATGCAGATGGCCATGGCGGCGCAGGATCCGACCGGCGAGACGGCGCAGCACATCATCAAGATGTTTGGTGAGGTGGCGGCCTTCGATCTGGGGCTGACCTTCAACGATGAAGGCCTTGCGGTGGTCGCGCGAATCACGCCGACGGCCGATGGCGACCTCGAGAAGATGATTGCGGCCGACAAGGGCACCGAGGACGAGTTGCTGGCTGTTCTGCCGAAGGACAAGTACCTGTTCAGCCTGGCCAGCACGATCAACCACAGCAATGCCGGCAAGACGGCAAGCAGCGACAAGCCGATTTCCGGCTTGCTCAAGTCCATGCGCATTCCCGGGGCGACCCCCGAGCAGCTCGCAAGCATGGACAAGGAGTATCTCAAGCTTCATGAGAACCTGAAGCGCGTCGCGCTGTCGTTCAGTGCGCTGGAAGACACGGCCGAGGGCATGATCGGGCTGGCGATTGTGGCCGAGACGAACGACTCCGCGGCGTTTGTTGCAAGTCTACGGAAGCTGTTCACGACAGCGATGGGTCTCTCGGACGACGAGGACTTTACCGCGGTCAAGAAGCACATTGTTCACAAGGCCGATGCAGAGTCGGTCGGCGGCGGCAAGGCCGACACGATCGAGATTCGCGTCGATGAAATCGCTGATGCGACCGAGGGCGACAAGGGCGACGTCGAGAAGGTGAAGAAAGTGCTCGGCTCGGACATGCGAATCCGCTTCGGCGCTGTGGGCGACAATCACGTCGTGATGTCGCTGGGCGGCGGGAAGAAGCGTTTTGAGAAGATTGCGACCGGTGCGAAATCGAGCGGCGGGTTGTCGACCGACGCGGGCATCGCCGCTGTGAGCAAGGGTCTGCCGGCGAAGAAGGTCGCGGAGATGTACTTCGCGGTGGATCACATCATGCAGACGGTGAAGAAGGTCGCCGCGGCGGTCGGCGAAGAGGACGAAGTGCCGTTTGACATGCCGACCCTGAACGCGCCGGTGGCGGTCACGTCGGCGGTGGAAGACACGGCCAGCCGGATCGACTTCGTTGTGCCGATGAAGCTGATCAAGGCGTGCAAGGAGATGTTCGAGAAGTATTCAGCCGCCGAAGCGGCCGACATGGCGGACGACGGCGACGAGTCCGATTCGGACGATGGAGATTCCGCAGACGAGTCCTCGGATGGAGAAGAATCCGGCTCGGACGACGGCGACTCGGATGAAGACAGTTCGGATGATGGCGAGTGATCGCCTCATCGGTTGATTGATTCGACATGAATAAGAGGCCCGCTGGGTTTGACCGCCCGGCGGGCCTTTTCATTGCGCCGGGTGAATTTGGGGCCGCCGCAAGATTGTGGTAACGTGTCTGTCTTGACGCGGAGAGAGGCGGGAATCGGCGGTGAAGCTGTACACCAAGCAGGGTGACGACGGCGGGACGGTGCTTTTCGACGGCACGCGAGTGCGGAAGCACGACCCGCGGGTTTGCGCCTATGGCGACGTCGACGAGACGAACGCATTCATCGGCGTGGCTGCCAGCATGGCCCAGGGGCTGGCGGTTAGTGCGTCCGGCGGCGCGAGGCAGGATTGGCAGCGCCTTGTTGATCGTCTGATGCACGTTCAGCGTGATCTGTTCACGATCGGGGCGGAGCTGGCGACGCCGATCGGCGCGCCGAATCGCGACAAAGTGCCGAAGATCAGCGAGAGCGATGCGAGACGGCTGGAGGGCTGGATCGACGAAGCCAGCGCGGCGGTGCCACCGTTGCGGCAGTTCATTCTTCCCGGGGGCGCGCCGGCGGCCTCGGCGTTGCACGTCTGTCGTACCGTATGCCGTCGCGCGGAACGAAACGTCGTCGCATTGGGGGCCGATTGCTCGAATCCGCAGGTGGTGATCTATTTGAATCGCTTGAGCGATCTTCTCTTCGCCTGGGCTCGATGCGCGAATGCTTTTTCGGGCGTGGAAGACGTGCCCTGGCAGGCGCCGTGAGAAGTGGCTGGGCGGGGTCGGAATCAGGCCAGGCGTCATTGCGTTGACTTGCAACCCACGGATGCCATAAAGTAAGGTGTCGGCGCGAGTTACAGACTCGCACTTATGGAAATCGCTGCCAAGTGGAACTCGCGGTCCACGCCGGCGATGAAATTGCAGGCCGTTAGACAGGTGGAGTCTGATCGGCATGGCGAACGAACCCAAAGCAGTTGGCAACAAAACGGGCGCAGGCAGCGGCAGCGCCGCCGGCCAGCGCAGCGGCGCGGGTGCACACAGTTCCATCGGCCGCATGGTGATCGACGCGCGCCTCGCCACCTCGGAAGAAGTTCAGGCGGTTCTCGTCAAGCAGAAGAAACTCCGCGAAGAGGGCAAGGATGCCACGCTTTCGGAACTGCTCGTCAAGTATGGAATCGTGACGGCCACCCAGCTCAAGCGGCTGATGAACCCGGCCGACGATTCGGTGTCGCAGTCGCTCCAGCAGATTCCCGGGTTTCAAATCATGCAGCGGATCGGCGCGGGCGCGATGGCCAGCGTGTACAAAGCCAAACAGCTCTCGCTCGACCGCATCGTCGCGATCAAAATTCTTCCGAAACGGCTAAGCGAGGACCCGGAATTCGTCGCACGGTTTTACAAAGAGGGCCGCGCCGCCGCGAAGTTGAACCACAACAACATCGTGCAGGCGATCGACGTCGGCGAGTACGCCGGCTACCACTATTTCGTGATGGAGTTCGTCGACGGCAAGACGGTGTACGACATTCTCGCCGAGCGGCGCGTGTATCTGGAGAAGGACGCGCTGGCGGTGACCATTCAGATTGCCCGCGCGTTGGAACATGCTCATGCGCGCGGCTTCATCCACCGCGACGTGAAGCCAAAAAACATCATGATCACCCGCGACGGCAACGCGAAGCTGGCCGACATGGGTCTGGCGCGGGAGGCCGGTGACGAGGCGGCAGCCGAGGCGGAAAAGGGCCGGGCCTATGGCACGCCGTACTACATCTCGCCGGAGCAGGTGCGCGGCGTGAAAGATGTCGATTTTCGGGCGGACATTTATTCGCTGGGCGCGACGTTGTATCACATGATCACGGGTCGCGTGCCGTTTGACGGAACGACGCCGGGTCAGATCATGCAGAAGCATCTGAAAGAACCGCTCGTCCCACCGGATCATCTCAACACGAACATCTCGACGGGTCTGGGAGAGGTCGTGGAGCGCGCCATGGCGAAGGATCGCAACAAGCGCTATGCGTCGACGACCGACATGCTGCAGGATCTGGAACGTGTCGCGCGGGGCGAGGCGCCGCTCCAGGCACGGGAGGGGGTGGCCGACAGCCTGCTTAAGGGCCTCGGCGCAGGCGAAGTGGATGAAACTTACGAAACAGGTCGCGCTGACGGCGCCGCGCGGGCCTCGTCAAACCCGGCACTGATTGCGGCCGTCATTGCCGAGGGCGTGTTGATACTGATTCTGGTGATTGCGCTGATCGTCAAGTAGCTCATTTCGTCGCGCGGGGTTTATACTTCGCGGCATGTCTTCCGCCGCTGTCCATTTCGTCCACGTCGATCGCTGCAAACAGTTCACGTCGCCCACGTTGGGCAGTGATGCCCTTGCGGGATTGAAGCAGGCATTTCTCACTCGCTTCTGGGGGCTGGATCGCTGGGCGAACGCCGTGTTTCGACATGCCGTGCGCGATCTGGCGCGGGACCGGGGCGGGCTGGTGCTGATTGGTCCGGGCGTTCCGTTTGACATGCCGCCGCCGTTCACGGAGAAGTTCGAGCCGATCGAAGTCGGCCGCGGCCTGGGCGACGAGACCGACCGGCTCAAGACGCTGTCCGGTGAGAACCCGACACGCGAAGAGCGCATCGGAAAGACACTCGCGTGGCTCGGAGGGATCACCGGGGTGGCGCTGATTGCCGGGCTGGCGGTGGGTTTCGCGAGCGGGCAGCGCCTGGCGGCCATGAGCGGACTGCTGGCGGGCGCGGGACTTGTGGCGTTCACGATTGTCATTGTCGTGGCACTCTCGCGTCGCGGCGGGCATTGGTTCCTTCTTCCCGGCGGCGTGGCCGTGATTCGTCGGCCGGCGCGACGGGGCGGCCCCGCGCGCATCACGGTGCTCTCGCGCGATGACTCGTGCCTCGCCTTGCGATACATCCACACGGGCAAGACCTCGGTTCTGGTGCTGGAGCTTTGGACGCACGCCGGCGGCTGCTTCCGGCGGACAGTTACCCAGCGCGAGGCGATCAGCATTGTTGCGGCGTGGCAAAGCCCGCACGACCCGCCTCCGGATGACAAGTTGACGGAACTGGTGAACTGGGAGGCGAAGTAGCGTAACTGAAAGTCATGTCAATGTTTGCGCACCGAATCCTGCAGGTGCCTTGATTTGCGACGGGTCGTGACAGAACCAAGGCGGTAAAGAGACATTCTCCTTGACATGGCCCTTGGTGGAGGGTAATATGCCGGGTCAAGTCCGGGAGCCATTTCCAGGCAATTGCCATATTGATGCCAATTATCCGGGGCCGCTCCGGGGTAGCATGTTGTTCATGCGTGATGGAGGGATGCAATGAAGTTAGTTCAACGAGCGATGTTTTTTCTGGCCATCGCGGGCTTCGTGACTGTCCATCCGGCGCCGGCTCAATTGGTCGAGACCGTGCAGGTGGGCAACGCGGGCAACGCAGGCGACACGCGCTTTCCGAATGCCGGCGCGCCGAACATAGGAAAGGTCGATTACGATTTCAGGATCAGCAAATTCGAAGTGACCGCAAAGCAATACACGATGTTTCTTAACGCGGTCGCGGCCTCGGACCCGCACGGGTTGTACAACCCAAGCATGGGGAACACGACCGGGGGAGTTGTTTCCGGCGCAAACATTCAACGAAGCGGCAAGCCGGGTAGCTACACCTACAGCGTTCCGGACGACTGGGCCGACCGCCCGGTGAATTATGTCTCGTGGGGAGACGCCGCGCGATTCGCAAACTGGCTGCAAAACGGGCAGCCGACTGGGCCGCAAAGTCTGACTACGACCGAGGATGGCGCTTACCACCTCAATGGTGCGACGTCGATTGCGCAGTTAATGGCCGTTACGCGCAGGCCCACCGCAGCCTGGGCCATCCCGACCGAAAGCGAGTGGTACAAAGCTGCCTATCACAAGAATGACGGCCTTGGGAGCAACTACTGGAATTATCCGACCGCAAGCAATAACACTCCCAGCAGTGTTTTGGGGAACCCTTCCGATCCGGGGAACAACGCAACCTTTTCCAATCCAGGAATGACGATCGGCCCGCCGTACTATCGAACGGTCGTTGGCTCGCATGAGAATTCCGAGAGTCCTTACGGAACCTTTGATCAAGGCGGCAACGTATGGGAGTGGAACGAAACAGCTTTTGCCAGCTTGAATCGCGGAATTCGTGGCGGGGGCTATGAAAGCATTCATTCGGACCTCTACGCAGCGCTTCGCAATTACACCCGCCCCACGACGGAAGCACACTACATCGGGTTCCGCATCGTCGGTATTCCCGAGCCTTCGACGGCGGTGCTTCTGATCGCGGTCACAGCCTTCACGCGTCGCCGTAGGCGCCAACCAGTCCGAAACTAACCGCTCGCCAGTGCCGTCTCTTCGCCTTAACATGGCCCCACCGGGTCAAGGTTCAAGGCCGCGTTGCGCATGCCCATCACCTGCAACGGAATCTACTGCATCGAGGCCGAGTGGGAGTCCGACTTCCGCAAGCGCTACACGATGGAGCACATCCTGCAGCTCGTGCAGGAGGCGGATAAGTCAAACGTCTATTTCATCCTGCGAATGGCGGCGACCGGGCCGAGCCTGCTGTTCTACCTGCGCAAATGGTGCGATGCGGCGTACGCGAAGTATCCGATCCTGTATCTCTCCATGCACGGCGAGCCTGGCAAGTTTCTCATGGAGAACTGGAAGCGCAAGGTCAAACTCGGCGACATGCTCGACGTGCTTCGCGGCCAGTGTCGCGGGCGCGTGCTTTACATCTCGGCGTGCGAGGTGCTGAAGAAGGTCGATCTGCGCGAGATTCTCAAGGAAACCGGCGCGCTCGCCGTGATCGGCTATCGCCACGGCATCGAGTGGACCCCGGGCTGCATCGTGGATTACCTCGTGCTGTGCGCCCTGGCGCGAGGCAAGCTCTTCCCTCGCACGCGACTCAAACAGCGCGTGCTGGATCGCGTGAAAGGCGTGATCCACCCGCGGATTCTGAAGGAGTACGGGTTCTGCATGGAAGTGGGGTAGTGTGATAGATGGGCGGCTGTTGTGGCGGGGCGATCACGGTTTTGGTAAGAGGGGCGACTTTGTGAAGTCTGATTGGGCGAACCTCGTATGACATCTGAACAATTGTGGCAGGAGGTTCGGTCATGCTTTGATGCAGATGATGGGTCTCTGCCGAGCATTCAATTGAACAATCTGACGGCTGATGGTGTTGCTTCGATTTATGCCATGGTTCTTGGGCGATCCACCGTCGAGGGGCCGTCCCCGACCTTCTGGAATCGGGCGACAGGAAATGAGCAGAACCTCGATTCGGTTGACAATGCCGCGGCCCTGGTTGTGAGTGGAGAGGCGGATACTTTTCACCTCTTGCTTGAGTATCGTACAGCCAATGGCGTGACATTGCCGAATCTCGGATTCACCGTTTGGCCAGATGGAGTTGAGTTTGACTACCGCATGGGTTGTGAATGGGACCCCGCGAAAGTGTCAATGTTTTTCGGGTTGCTCTATGACTGCATCAAGCTAGACGGTTCAGCACTACTTTCCTTACCGATCGACGGGCCGCCGAATCCTGAGTGCTTCATGGTTGCGTGGCGAAAGTACCGCGAATCACGAAACACCAACGCTTGAGGCTTGCAGCCGGCTTGAACTGGCAAAGACTCGCGAGGACGCGACATTTGGCGAAACGCGTATTGGTCATCGATGGGCGTCGATTTAAGAGCCTTCACGGCTTCTGCCGCGAGATTTCGCGCGAGGTCATCCCGGGCGCGGCATGGGGTCGCAGCCTGGACGCCTTCAATGACATCCTAAGTGGCGGTTTCGGCACGCCCGAGGAGGGATTCGTTTTGCGGTGGAAGCATTCAGCGATTTCGCGCGATCGGCTGGGCTATTCCGCAACCGTGCGACTCTGGCGGTGGCGATGGTACGCGCTTCTGCTAAATCTTCGATTTGAGCAGGCGCGACACGTCGCAGAAAAACTAGCTCGCGCCAAGCGCTGTGAAGGCCCAACACTTTTCGACACACTCGTCGAAATCATCCGGAAGCACGGACCCGGCGGCGATGAGGCCGAGGATGGCGTCGAGTTGATTCTGGATTGATTGAATCTCGGGAATCAGCCCGGCCCATACGTCACAGGTCGCCCCTCATGCCCAATTTTTCTCCACCCACGCGACCAGTTCTTTCACGTGCGACACGCTGGCCTCGAACAGCTTCCGCTCGTCGGCATCCAGCTTGAGTTGGATGACCTTTTCCATGCCCTTGCTGCCCAGCACGCACGGCACGCCGACGAAATACCCGCCGACGCCGTACTCCTCCTTGCAATACGCAGCGCAGGGAAGAATTCGCTTCTTGTCCTTGATGATCGCCTCGGCCATCTGAACCGTCGCCGCGGCCGGGGCGTAATAGGCGCTGCCGGTCTTTAGCAGGCCGACAATCTCCGCGCCGCCGTCGCGCGTGCGCTTCACAATGGCATCGAGTTTTTCGCGCGGGATCAACTCCGTCACCGGGATGCCGCCGACCGACGTGTACCGCGGCAGGGGCACCATGTCGTCGCCATGGCCGCCCATCAGCACGGCGGTGATGTCCTCGACGCTGCAACCAAGCTCCATGCTGATGAACGTGCGGTAGCGGGCCGTGTCCAGCACGCCGGCCTGGCCCAGCACCTTGTGCGTCGGCAGTTTGGTCGCCTTCCAGCAGGTCTGCACCATGGCGTCGAGCGGATTGGAGACGACGATGAACACGGCGTCGGGGCTGTGCTTGACCGCCTCCTCGCTGACCGACCGCACGATCTTCATGTTCGTGTTGAGCAGGTCGTCGCGGCTCATGCCGGGCTTTCGGGCGATTCCCGACGTGATGATGACGATGTCGCTGCCGGCGGTGTCGGCGTAGTTGTTGGTGCCGACGATGTTCGAATCAAAACGCTCGATGGGCGAGGCCTGGCGGAGGTCCAGCCCTTTGCCCTGCGGCATGCCCTCGACGATATCCAGCAGCACGACGTCGCCGAGTTCCTTGGCGGCGGCCCAGTGGGCGCAGGTGGCTCCGACGTTTCCGGCTCCGATGACGGTAATCTTGGCGCGTCGCATGGTGCAAGTCTCCGGTTGGAAGTTCCGATCATTCTTAGTGCGGGTCAATGATATCGCCATGGAATCGGCAGGCAAGGGAGCGCATGGCGGCGATACGCCGCGAAACGGTAGGGTGGATTCGTGCGGTCTTTTCGCTTTGTTCGGGAGTGATTTGCTCCGCAGATTCAGAGCAGGAACTCCCGCGCGATGGCGTTGAGAAAGTCTGTCTGCGTCACGATGCCCACGAGTTGATCCCCCTGCACGACGGGCAGGGAGTGAATGCGCGAGTCGAGCATCCGGCCGAGCGCGTCGCGCACCGCATCGCCGGGGGCGACGGTTCGCACGTCGCGCTGCATGATGTTCTCGACGAAGACCGGGGACTCAAACACGCGCGATTGCGCCTCGGCCTGCATGTCGCGGATGTGTGCCCAGCCGATGGCGCGGCGCACGTCGCGGTCTGACAGGATGCCGACGAGTTTTCCGTCGGCGACGACCGGCACATGCCGAATGTGGTGATGCCGAAAAATGCTTACGATCTCGAAGATGGCGCTTGTCGGCGCGGTGCTGACGATCCGCGAGTGCATCAGCGAAGAGATCGGCGACTCAAGCAGCCTGTCCGCCAGGTCGTCCATTCGAAAGTGATCGCGCAGGCCGCACAGCAAATCGGTCTGCGTGAGGATTCCCAGCAACACGTCGCCCTCGACGATCGGCAGCGCGCCGATCTTGCGCTCCACAAAAATGCGGGCGGCTTCGTAGGCGCCCAGCGTCGGCGCCACGCAATGCACCGGCGAAGACATGATCTGTCCGATGAGCGTCGGACCGATCACGGAGCGCGGCTTGGATGGGTCGGCCTGGCGCTCGACGGCGAGCATCCAGCCGGTGGATAGCAAAATGTCTCGGTCGCTGACGATTCCGGCGACACGGTGGTCGGCGCGCACAATCAAATGATGAAACCCCCGCTCTTCCATGACCGAGATCGCGCGATCGATGGAGTCGCCGGGTGAGAGGGTGACGACATCACGCGTGGCATAGTTCATGATGCGCATGGCCAACCCCTTTCCTGATGCGGGCTGGTCCGCAGCGGGTGCGGGCGGCGACGCATGAAGGTTCGTCGCACGCGCCTTGCCCGGCAGACTGCGCCCTGCGAACAAGGGTTTGGCATTTTCCGTGCCGAGTGTGCGGCGGCGTTATCGGCGGATTACACTGCGCCGCATGTCCGGACCCAGACCCCTTTCCCGAGCCGCGGGCATCGCGTTCGTCTCCATGACGCTGATCAGTTGGGGCACGGTCCTGCTGTTCCTCAAGCATTTGGCCGGTCACATCGATGCCTGGACGGCCAACGGCTGGCGATACAGCATCGCGGCGGTGTTCTGGCTGCCGATCCTGCTGATGGGTTGGCGGCGCGGAGACCTGCCCGAGCGTTTGTGGCGGCGCGCCCTCATTCCGGCCGCTTTCAATATCGCGGGGCAAGTGCTTTATGCGTTCGCGCCGTATTACATCGGTCCGGGGCTGGCAGGATTCCTGCTGCGCGTGTCGCTGATCTCGTCGACGGCCGGCGCGTTGATACTGTTTGTGGATGAGCGTCCCCTGGCGCGAAGCGGTACTTTTTGGATGGGTATGGCGCTGGTGGCCGGGGGCACGATCGGGACCGTCCTGATGGGGACGACGCCGTTGAGCGGGGCGGGCGGATTCGGAATTGTGATGGCCCTGCTATCGGGCGCATTCTTCGGGCTGTATGGCGTGTCGGTGCGCTATTGCATGCGCGGCGTGCCGTCGCTCACGGCGTTTTCAGTTATTTCGCTGTTGACGGCGCTGGGAATGGTCGCCCTTATGATTCCCATGGGGCGTCGGCACGGATTGGAGGTGCTGGACCTTTCCGCGATGAATTGGTCTCTGTTGATTGTCTCGGCACTGGTAGGAATCGCGGCCGGGCACACGTGCTATTATGCCGCGATCACGCGACTGGGCGTCGCCGTCAGCACGGCGATCGTGCAGATATCACCGTTTCTGACGGCGATCGGTGGGGCAATCCTGTTCGGTGAACAGCTGACTGCGGGTCAATGGGTCAGCGGATTCGTGATGCTCGGAGGCGCGTGGCTTTTGCTCCGGGCAGAACAGGCGCGGCACGCGAAGCTCGAAGAGCCGACGGGGTCGGAGCAGTTGCCCGCCGCCCCGTTGGAAGATGCCGGTCCGGCCGCAGCCTTGGCGCTGGAGCGCGTCGAGGCCTCGTTGCCGGCACGGGGGCATCGCTCGAAATGAAAGAATCGATGGATGCGGTTGAGCAATTGGCGGAGTGGCTGCGGGCCAGCCGTGGGGCGGTGGCTTTCACCGGCGCGGGGATCAGCACGGAGAGCGGCATCGCCGACTTTCGCAGTCCCGGCGGATTGTGGTCGCGTCATGCGCCGGTGATGTTCGACGATTTTGTGAATGATCCGGAGGAGCGGCGGCGGTTCTGGGAAATTCGCTGCGAGATGATGCCGTCGTTTTTCTCCGCAATCCCCAACGCCGGCCATCTCGCACTGGCGGAACTGGAACGGCGTGGCAAGCTCCTGGGCGTCATTACGCAGAACATCGACGAGTTGCATCAGCGCGCCGGCAGCCGGCGCGTCGTGGAGATACACGGCACGGCGATGACGGTGCACTGCCTGGCATGCGACAAGCGGTGGGCGGCGCGGGAGATTCAGATTCGGCTGGACGGCGGAGAGTGGGACCTGCGCTGTGATGCGTGCGGCGGGCTGCTGAAGTCGCGCACCGTATCGTTTGGTCAGCAGATGCCGGCGGACGTGGTGCGCGAAGCGATTCAATTGGCCTCAAGCGGGGATCTCTTCATCGCGATGGGATCGAGCCTCGTCGTGCATCCCGCGGCGGGGCTGCCGGTGACAGCGATGCAGCGCGGGGCACGCGTGGTGATCATCAATCGCGAGAGCACACCGCTGGACTACGCAGCGGCACTGGTGATTCGCGCCGGCATCGGTGAAACAATGACTGCGGTCATGGCGCAGTTAGGCTGATCCGGAAGGGGGGATGAGCCCGTCAAGGTGAGGGTGGCTTGGGAGGCTCCATCGGCGCGTCGGCGGAGCCATGCTCGTGTCGCAGTCGCACATCCAGGTAGGCATTGCGAACATGCAGATCGCGTTGAGGGAAGGGGATCTCGATCTTCGCATCGGCGAAACGCTTCATGATGGCGTATCGCATGTCAATCATGCCGTACCAGCGGTCGCCGGGAGTTCGATACCACGCCGCGATCTGAAAATTGAGACTGCTGTCGCCGAATCCAAGGAAGTGCACCTCGGGCGGGGGGTCGAAGAGCACGCGCGGTTCGGCTTCAGCGATTTCCAGCAGCGTCTGCCGGACGGCCTTCGGATCGGCCGAGTACGCGACACCGACCACAAGGAGGCCCCGGATGGGGTCACGTTTTAGCGTCCAATTTTCGACTTTTTGATTAATAAACTCCCCATTCGGCACGATCATGAACAGCCCGTCGGGGGTGCGCAGCGTCGTTGATCGCATGTTGACGCTGACCACCTCGCCCTGCTTGTCCTGAAGCATGACGATGTCGCCGACCTTGATATGCCGCTCGAACAAGATCAGCAATCCGCTGATGAAATTCACAATGAGCGATTGAAGCCCAAGCCCGATACCCAAACCCAAACCGCCGAACAGCACAGCCAGCGCGCCCAGGTCCAGCCGCAGCGTGGACAGCCCGACGTACACGCCGATGAAGGTGATGACGTAATGCAGGAGCGTATCGATGGCAGCCTGGGCGCCGACATCGATCCCCGGATGGGCCGGGTAAAATCGCGTCTGCAAGGTCTGTCGAATTCCGCGTGAGACGACCACGGCGGCGAACACGGCGAGCGCCGCGCCACCGATTCGCCAGAGCGTGACCGGTTGGCCGGAATGCTCCCATAGCCCGAAGTCAAGCAGGCGTTTGATTTCGTACGGGCGGATTCCCCAAATGGTCAGCGCGCTGACCAGCGCGGTCAGTGCGAGTGTCCACTTGGCAATAGATAGCGGCAGGCGAATGATCGAGGGAAGCTTATCAGTCGGCAGTGTCGGAGAGACCTCCGCCTGGTTCGGAGCCGGAGCCGGCGCAGTGTGTGTAGGAGTCGCCGGACTGGTCGCGGCAAGTTCGTCGTGTGTCTCGCGAATGCGCGCGGCAATGCGAATCAGTGTCTCGCGGAAGAATTGATAGACGACCGACGCCGCGAGCAGAAGCAGCACGGTTGAGACCGCCCCCGTGGAAAGGTAGTCCGCCAGCGCCGTGTAGCCGACAACGCGACAAAAGATCAATCCCAGCACAAACAAAACAATCGCCGGGTAGATCGCATGCAAAGTCGTCAGTGTGCCCGCAAAGCGACCGCGCAGGTTGCGCGGCCAAACGCTCAAAACCGTTTCTCGTCGAATCAGGAAGCAGAAGAATGCGATGGTTGCAGAGAATTTGAACCACTCATTGAGCAGGGCGGCGGTGGTAGGGAGGATTTGCGCGGCCGATAGGATGCGGCCGGGCACGAGAAAGAGTACGGCCAGTGTGAGGAGTACGCGTCCCCAGCGGAGGTAATGCCGCGCCACCACGCCGCTGCAAGGGATCACGCGAAAGCGGGTCTTGGGCGCCCAAAACGCTATCAGCAGGATCGTGTTTGCAAGCCACAGCCCCGACCACAGCGAAACCAACGCATATCCGACTTGCGCGGGCAGCCCCGTCAATCCAAGCGTGACGATGAGGGTGCCGATCATCGAACCGAGCAACAGCCAGGGCACGGACCGTTGGAGAAACCGTCCAACTTGCGGAACCAGCCGCTGGACAAATGTGAGCGGTTCAGGCTCGGAAGCCGCGTCGGCCGATGGCGGTAGCGAAGCGGCCGGCTCGGGGGCACGCAGCGAATGGAGCCGTCGCACCAACCAAAGCGCCATCAGGAGGTTCGCCAACAGTGACAGCACGACGACGATCCAGTCGCCGCGCTGCATGGTTCTGGACTGGGCTTGCGTGGAGTCCCAGGCTTGTCGTGCCGCGGCGCCCAGCGCGCCGGCCCCCATGGCGGCTGTTTCCGCTGTCAGCGCGTCATAGCGACGCATGTCGAAATAATGCGGTCCGCGCGTGATCAGGTGCGACCAGTACAATCGGCTGACCGCCTGCTCGCAGAGCTGCACGCGCCGTCGCGCCAGATCCTGCGCCTTGCGCAAGCGCTCCAGGATGAGTTGCTGCCGGCTTAGCAGCTCCTCGTGCTCATTGCGAAGATCAATGCGCAGTTGCCCGACATCCTGGCTGAGCTTGATCGTCTCCGCGTCCGTCGCGCCGGCCGCCAGCGAGCGGAACGCCGTCACTTGCAGGTCAAACGCCTCCAGCGCGGCGCGCTCCAGGTCCTCAATGGCGCGCTGCTCCGAGATCGTCTGGTCGATTTGTGCGAGCAGCCGCCCCAGATAACGCCTGGCTGCTTCCTCCTCGCGATTGGCCTGGATGTGGGCAGACAGGACATCGGCGGCGCTGCGTCGCGCAAGCGAATCGGTGAATTGCTCCCAGTATTGCTTGTCGCGCGTGAGGTTTGTCGTGAGGTCCGCGACCTCCGACTCCGAACACCGCTCCAACAGGTCCGGGTCCACCGTCTGGTGCAACTGCCCCAGCCGCTCGGCGCAAAGCAATTGCAGGCGAATGTATTCTTTCCGCGTGCCGCTGATGGTGTCCGAGTCGAGCAGCCGGCGAAGTTTGTCCGTCTGGGATCGCGATTTTTCCTCGTTGAGCCGGGCCAGGCGCTCCCGCAGCGCGGCCACCAGTGGGCGAAGCGCTTCGGCCCGCAGGCGGTTGCGTTCAAGCTCCTTCTGGGTCGATTTCTCCTTCAGCTCGATCGCCTGGCGCGACGTCTCCAGCGCAGCGACCCGTGCCGAGGCCGCACGCCGCCGCGCCATCACGATCTCGCGCAGGGATTCCGAGTCGGCGGCCTTCAAGTCCAATTCGTACGACGCCAGCAGCGAATCGCGGAGGGTTGAGGCCCGGGCCAGATCTGCCTTGAGTCGATCCCGCTGGGCCAGGAACCCGTCCTTGATCAGGGCTTCCTGCTGGGCGACCGTGTTATTAATCTCGTCAAGTCGCTTTTGATACTCCTCATAGAATTGGGTGCGCTCGGCAATCAGCGCATCGGTCACGTCGTCCGGAATCGGATGGTCTACCATCTGCTCGGTCAGGCTCTTCCATTCGCTGATCTGCTCGGTGAGCGCCTGAACGTCGGAATCGGTCGACGTGGTATCCAGGGACTGCGTCAATCGCAGCAGCTCGCTTAGCTGTGCGTCCAATTCAGTCAGCGCCTGCCACAACTCGATTCGCCAGCCGTCCAGCCGGCTGGGCAATTCTGCGTCGGGCCGGGTCGTGGGCTGCGAGGTGGCCGGTTTGGACGTGGGAGCCAGCGCCTGCAATTCGGCGCGCAAGGATTCGAGGGATGCCGTAATCGAAGCGGCGTCGCGCAGCGTTGTCGTCGTACGCAACTCGACCGGAGGATCAGCAGGTTGAGTCGCAGGAGATTGCGCGACAGCCTGAATCGTCGGCAGTGCGACAAAAAAGCACCATGACCATGAGTATCGCATTCGCATGTCAGCGTAGACGAGTCATCCCTTGGGCAAAATGCCTGATCGCGCCGCTCGGGTAAGCCGAGCATACGCAGTTCATGAGAATTACTCAAGTAACAATGGGCATCGCCGATTCAGGCCCGAAGCGCGAAGCTCATGCGCGGGCGATGCGGCCGAAACGGTCCAGTTGGTGCAGTGTAGCGCGAAAATCCTTCGGCGGCTCGGCCGTGATGCAGATTTCTTCGTGCGTGAACGGATGCGGGAATTCGATCCGGTGCACATGGAGGCTTGTGCGCGCAATCAGCGGGCGCTCGGCGTGGCGCTTGCTGGGATGGTAGCCGGCCTTGAACGATGACAGCAGAAGCGCGCGTGAGCCGCCAAACGCAGGATCGACGGCCAGCGGCATGCCCGCCAGTTCCAGATGCGCCCGAACGAGCGACGGATACGCCGGGAACGGCAGGCAGTCGATCACAGCGAATGCGACCAGCGCGTCGACAAGCGTCCAGGCGGTACGCGGCTCGCGGGCGTAGGTGTCCAGGTATCGCAGCGCGGAGCCTGTCCGAAGTCGCTGCGGTACCGCGCCCGGGATGACACCTTCACGCGTCAAAAGATGTGCCTGGACGATCGCGCGGCAAGTCAAGCGAAGACCGTCGGCGAGAATCAATTGGTCCGAAGCCTCGATGGCGCGCGGCGTTTGAGCAAAGATTGCTACGCCGCTAAGCCCCGGTTCGAGCGGATAGACCGGTTGGATACCGTCGGCGTTGTCAATCTTTCCCGCGGCGACCAATTCCTGGAGCACGCAGGGCGAATCATCGAGCGATTCGTCAAGCCAGGCGCCGGGCGACTTGTTGACGATGATGAAATGCTCATCCTGAAACAGCACGTCCGCCGCCGGCTCGGTCTTTCGGCGCGGGGCTTCGACTTCATCAGCGGAAGCCGCGCGGAACCGGGCGTGAGGTGAACGATGACGGGGGGCGGGCCGATGCTTCATGAGTGAGACGAACTCCTAATTTGGAACCTGGAGCGACGCGGTCGGCGTCAACGGAACGATGTACACCTCGCGAACGTCCTCCATGGGCTGCATGGGCGCAACCTGCGCCGTGTACACCAGGCGGCGACGCGGATTCTCCGCGAGCAGGACGATCTTTCCAATGACGACCGGCCGCGGCAGTCCCAGCGCGCCGGGAGCGGTGTAAACCAGATCGCCCTCGGCCATTCGATCACCGGCCGCGCGCGCGGGATCGGTCGGCGCATCGGCGCTCGCGGCGCCCTCGATCCAGCGATAGTCAATGTCATCAATCGCCATGCGGCCCTGACCGATGCCCTTGACGCTGCATGGATAATCGATCATGCGCGCCTCACCGCCTGTAGTGTGCGCGACGCGCACCTCGACGCGCGGCGCGCTGACATCCGTCAACAATTGGATGCGGCAGAGATACGGGCTGACCTGTTCCACGCGGCCGATCAACCCGTGTGTCGCGAGGACCGGCTGATGATCCGCGACATCCGAGGCAAAGCCGCGATCGGCAAAGAGCCGCGCCGTCACCCAGTCGCGATAGGCAACCCCGCCGGTGGAACCGCGCGCCACCAGAAGCGAATCGCGCCAGGAAACCACGTCGAGCGACACGACGTGCGCGGCGAGAAGCGGCACGTGCACATCGAGATGATCGCGGCGCAGCGCGCTCAAGCGACGGTTTTGCGCTTCGAGTTGCTCGATCAGCGCGGCCTGCGACGCAATGGACTGCACCAATTGCTCGTGGGCGGCATCGACGTTGGCCGATCGCTTCGGGTCCAGCGCCGAGGCGCTCCTCGCCGCGGCGTGTGCCGCCGTGTAGGCCATGTCCTGTGCCGGCACCATGAGTTGCACGACGTGCTTCAGGCCGTCGGTCCAGCGCGGCGGCAGAAAGAGCGAGATCAACGAAAGCGCCATGAGCAGCGCAAAGACCGCCGGGCGGGACATTCGGTAGCGACCGTGCATCATTCGGGTATAGTAGCCTCGCGCGCCGCGCTCCGCACCGGCGGGTCTGGCGGGGGCGGGGTGACGCGGTCAGGTTTCGTGCATGAAGCAGCGCATCCGGTGGATCGACTTTGCGGCTTATCTGGCGCTGCGCTGCGTCGCCACGGCCATGGCGATGTTCCCGATTGATTGGAATCTTCGCTTGATGTCTGCGTTGGGCGGCGTGTGGTTTCACCTGCCGCGGGCCTTGCCGGAGACGCGTTTTCCCCGGTGGCTGACGGCGCTGGGGGCCTTTCGCTGGCTGGTCGGCATTGAACGAGCGCTGAATAAGTTGCTGCTCAAGTTTCGCGAGCATCGCAACCGCGCCGAGACGCATATCCGCCTCGCTTTCCCGGAATGGGACACGCCTCGCGTCGAGCAGGTCGCCCTGGCCTCGATGCAGCAGATCGCCATGCTCGCGGTCGAGGTGCTGCTCGCGCCGCGCTACATCACGCAGTGGACCTGGGCGCGGCACGTCTGCCTCGGCGATTTGTCGGGGGCGATCCGTGAGCTGCTGGCCCGCCGCGGCTGCATCATGATCACCGGCCACTACGGCAACTGGGAGCTGCTCGGTTACACGCTCGCCACGCTGGGCTTCGACATCGACGCGGTCATGCGCCCGCTGGACAACGAGTACATCAATTCGTTTCTGCTCGACCGGCGCGAGCGGAGCGGCCTGCGCCTGTTGTATAAGAAGGGCGTGACGCGCTCGGCGCAGGAGGTACTGGAGAATAACGGGACGCTGTGCTTCATCGCCGATCAGAACGCCGGAAGCAAGGGACTTTTTGTCGATTTCTTCGGGCGCAAGGCATCGACGTACAAATCCATTGGCCTGCTGGCGATCTCGCACCGCGTGCCGATCATCGTCGGCTGCGCCCGGCGGCTGCGCCCGCGACGGTTCGAGTACGAGATTCACGTCGAGCGCATTATTCATCCGACGGAATGGGACGGCCAGCCCGACGAATTACTCTGGATCACGCAGACGTTCTCGGCGGCGATGGAGAACATGATTCGACAGGCGCCCGAGCAATACCTGTGGATCCATCGCCGTTGGAAGAGCCGACCGAAAGAAGAGCTAGAAGCCGCGGGCGGCTCCTAGCGTAGGGGCCGCTGTGCGGACCTTTCCCAAGGCTCCAAACTATTGACGATTGTTGTTATGTTGTTCGAAGGCCCGTTGTGCGAGCGTTCTAAAGAATTGCGATTGCTCGCCTGATAGTCTCGCGAGCCATCCAGAGTGCAGAATATGATTTCCGCCAATGACCATGAAGTACTCCGTCTCGCCGCTGTTGCGCGTCGCCTCGAAAGTCAAGAGTGGAAGCGCACCGATTGCTCCATCAAGTTCTTCCCAGCTTCCCTCCAGGCTCTTTGTTATTGCCGCGAATTGATTCAAATCGCCGATATCTTCAATTGAAACATCTGTCTTGATCTCGGTTGGACCGCTCAAATCATCGTTTGACTTGACGTATTGAGGGCAAATGGAGATTGCTCTCAGCTTGGTCCAGTTACTGCTTGAGGGAGGACGGCTGTTTGGCTTGCAGCCGCTTAAACCAATTCCTGCCAGAGCTCCGATGAAAGCAAGCGCGGTTGTGCGACCCATCGTCATATGACACGCCTCACTCTCCATCGTGTACCCTGGTATCTTGGCGTGGCCGCATGGCCCCTTATCAGTGCACCCGTTGCTCAAGAAGGGTCGGCGCACAAAGGCTTGAAATAATGCGTCTAGGACGCATTCTGCGTAGAGTGGCGAGGACGCACGCTACGTTCTGCGAATCGGCAACCCCAATCGTTGCATGACTTGCTGAATGTCCTCCCACGCTTTGCCTTTTTCCGATGGGCTTCGAAGCAGGTACGCCGGGTGAAAGGTCGGCATGAGCGGGATCGGCGGTAACGCCTCGTCGCCCGATGCCTCGGATGCGTCACCTCGCGCCGCCGGCACGCGGAACTCATGCCACTGGCCGCGTAGTTTGGTAATCCCCAGCTTGGTTTCGAGCAGCGTTTGCGTGGCCGGCGCGCCGAGGGCGACGATCACTTCCGGGCGAATGATGCGAATCTGGCGGTACAGATAATCCTTGCAGGCGTGAATCTCATCGGGCGCGGGCGTGCGGTTGTTTGGCGGGCGGCACTTAATGACATTGCAGATGTAGACATCGTCCCGATTCAGCCCCATGCCGGCTTCGATCATCTTCGTGAGCAGGTTGCCTGCTTCCCCGACGAACGGAATACCTTGTTGATCCTCATTGAAGCCCGGCGCTTCGCCGACGAACATCACTCGCGCGGCCGGACTGCCGACGCCGAAGACCGTCTTCGTCCGCCCGGCGTGCAGGCCGCATTTCGCGCAACTTTTTACTTCGCCGTCGTCGATGACCGCAAGCGCCGACGAGCGCGCGACGTGTTCCGACTCGGAGATGGACGCGATGCGCCGCACCGGACCCGCGGGCGCATTCTGCCGGGCCGGCGTGCCGGAGCGAGCAGCGGCCCCGCGCGCGGGGGTAACGGGCTGCCTCGGTGCAATCGGCAGGACGCGTGCGCCAAGAATCGCATCGGACTCGAACCGATCGCGCAAGGCGTCGGCAATCGAATGGTCGGTCGGTGCGCTCAAGTACGAGTCTCCTCGTGGGCGGTTCGGTTTCGATTATACGCGGGGGCGAAGCGGACCCATCAACGCCTGTGAGATTTCCCAACTTAACCAAAAGGCCGTGCCTAAGATTGAGAAGGTGAATCAGCACCCGCCGCCATGAAGCGTGTGAACCGGCCGGTGAGCCGCGATGGCCACGCCCGCCTTGCGAAATGTCGTCCATCGACCACAATGCGACCGTGCAGATTGCCCGCCCCATTCCCCCGCCGATCATCCGGCCAAGTACCGGGCCATGGCTTGGTCCGCCGGTTCGGCTGCGGGCGGCGCTGCGGGCGACCTGGGCGCTGGTTGGTATCGCCTGCGGGGGCGTTCTGACCGTGGCTACTGTGCTCAAGCCCGACGCGCGAGGGTATGGCACACACGAAGCCCTCGGAATGGAACCGTGCGGATTTGTGTTCATGGCGGGCCTGCCGTGTCCGACCTGCGGAATGACAACTTCGTTCGCGTATCTGATGCACGGGCAACCGCTTGCGTCGTTGAAGGCCCAGCCGGCGGGCTTCCTGCTGTGCATTGTGACGGTCGTGCTGATGGTGGCATCGCTGATTGCTGCGATGCGCGGAGAGATCGTGACGATTAACTGGGAGCGAGTCGGCGCGGTGCGGTTGAGCCTGACGGTCGGATTCGTGCTGGTTGGGGGGTGGGCGATCAAGCTGGCGATGGGCTTTGCAACGGGCGCGTATCCGTTGCGGTGAGGCGGTGGGTCGATGCGGCGAATGATGGCGGTGTTTCTCATTCTGACGATGTCCGCGCCGTGGGCCGGATGTCAATTGGCGTATTTCTTCACGGACCCAGAGAAGGGTCGGCCGGTCCAGGCGGAGTACAACAAGATCGGGAATCGGCGCGTGGCTGTGCTGGTCTGGGCGGATCGCACGACGCTGGACATCGATCCGAAGGCCCGTCGCCGCGTGTGCGACGCGATTACTTATGAATTGAAGAAGCACCTTCCCGACGCCGTGCTGATTCCCAGCCGAGACGTGCAGGAGTTTCAGGAAGACAGCGGCCTGGACTGGGAGTCGATGCGCGCGCCCGAGTTGTGCAAGCAGCTGAAGTGCGACATGGTCTTGAAGGTCGATTTGCTTGAATACACGACGCGCGCGGCGGCGACGAAGGAACTGCGCCGCGGGCGCGTGCGCGGCACCGTCAACCTGTACGAGTGCGGCGAGGGCGCCATGACCGAGGCTGTGTACGAAACGGAGATCGTCGCGAACTTTCCGACGGATCGCCAAAGCTCGATCAACGATCTCTCGGATGGCGAGCTGATGCGCGAAGCCGTGGCGCAGTTCGGCCAGGCCACGGCGAAGAAGTTCTACGATCATGAGGAATCGCTCCGCGGCCCGGAGCGCCGGTGAGGCCGTTACATGCCAGAGTCTTTTTCAAAAAACATGATTCGAGTTGTGCAGGGGCTGTGTTGGTCGGTCCTGCTTGCGGGCGCGGGCGGATGCGTGCCGATGGCCGGAGCGTGGGCCAACATCACCGGCGGCGAGTACATCGATGCGCAATACAAGATTCCCAATGAACCCCTGCTGGTGCTGATCGACGATCGCGATGGGCATGTGACCGAGCCGCGGGCGATCAACGAGACGCATAAAACGATCGCCACGGTCTTCATCGCGAAAAATGTCAACGACAAGATCGTGCCGATCGAGGACTGGCGACGGATGATGCAGTCCGACAAAGATTACGCGAAGCTGTCGATCCGGCAGATCGGCGAGAAGCTGGGCGCCGCCAATGTGCTGTACCTGCGCGTGGATCGCTTCAGTCTGCAATCCGAACCGGGCGCGCCGATCTTTCGCGGTGAATACGCTGTTCGTGTTAAAGTCATCTCGACCGACCGGAAAAAGGAAGCGCGCGTCTGGCCCGACAGCGAAGCCGGCAAGCGCATCGTTGTGACGACCGACCCGACCCCGATGGACGGCGACAAATCCGCCGGCGACATTGCCACGGAGCTGGGCATCAAGCTCGGCAAGGAAGTCGCACTCATGTTCTACGGCCATCGCGAGATGGAGAAATAACGCGCGCGATGTCAACTCCTCCTGTCCTTCACGTATTGGACGGCACTTGCGATGTGACAACTCTGCAGGCGGTGGGTGCGTTGCGCGCGCGACTCGGCGGGGCCGACTTGCACCCCTTGTGCTGCATCCACGGGCAGTCAGCCCGGCGGCAGGCGGAATACCTGAATGAGCTGGTCGCGGCGACGCCGCTGCGCCTGGGCCGATGGTTTCATTATGCACCGCGGTTGAATCAACTTGCATCGCGCAGCGGTGCGGGCATTGTTCATGCGTGGGGAGAGTCTGCGCTGGCTGCCGCGGCGGCGATCCCTGGGGCTGGGCCGCGCGTTGTGACCGTGCTCGACCCGGCCGAAGCGCGAAGCGTCGCGCGCGTCGTGCTGGCGGCACCGACGCAAGTTGTTGTCGTCGCGGCGACGCAAGTGATTCGGTCGCGCCTGCTCACGGCCGGTGTTGCGCCGACGCGCGTCGTCGTGATTCGTGGACCGGCGGATTTCAAGGCCGTCAACGCGGCGCAAAACAGCGAACTTCGCGCATCCATCGCGCCCGGTGATGGGCCGGTGGTCCTGATGCATGGGCCGGCCTCGCGCGACGGTGGGCAGTATTACGGTCTCTGGGCGGCGGCGATTGTCAGGCAGATTCACCGCAACCTGCGTGTCATCCTGCCGTATGAATCGCACGAAACGAAGCGACTTCTGCGATTTGTCCGATCGATCGGCGTCGAAGCGATGGTCATTGTTCCCGGCGACCGGCTCACCTGGCCGCAACTCGCGGCCTGCGCCGATGTCTTTCTCGCGCCCGCACGGGAAGAGGTTTGCGTCGAGCCGCTCGCATCCGCCATGGCTGCCCGGCTGGTGATTGTCGGGTCGGCCGTTCGCAGCATCGCCGAAATGATCGCCGATCGATCCAATGGACTGCTCGTGAAGCGGGCCGAGCCGAAACTGCTGGCGGCGCGGTTGCTCACCGCGATCGAGGATTCGGCGCTCGCCCGCACCGTGACCGACACAGCCCGCGCCCAGGCGTATGAGGTCTTCAGCCTGCGCCAGTATGCCGACAACTACGAACGACTCTACGACAATTTGCGATCCGGCCGGCCGCCGGGCGACGGAATCAACGATTCGGCGATGGTGGCCTAGCGGATCCGGCCCGCCCATTTCTGATCGATTGCAAGACGTCAGCCTGCCGCCGCAAAAAATCCGATATTACTCCTGATGAGCCTTGAATCCGCTCGACACGCTTACCTGCGCTGGGTGATCGCGCCGACGCTGCGCGCGCTGGGGATGCGCGCGACGACGCGCCTTGCGGCAGCGATTGCGCGCGGTGTTTGCCGGATGAACACGCCGGGAGGGCAACTCGCGCGCCGGCGAATCGTCGCCGCGGTGGGCGCCCGAAGCATCGCTACGGATGTCACGGTCGAGCAAATGTACGAACACGTCGCTCGCTTCTGGGTGGAGGTGCTCTTCACGCGACGGCTTATGCGGCCGGACCGGTGGGAGGCGATGTTCCGCGTGGATGGGCGCGATCAACTGGAGCGGCTCGCCACGGACCGGCGCGGCTGCCTGCTGGCCACGGGTTATTACGGCAGTCTGACAATGGGAGCGTTCGCGCTGGGGCAGATTTTCCGGCCGATTCACGTTGTGGCGGACACGGCCGCGCAACCGGGCCTCGCGGCGTGGCAGCGCGATCTGTCGCGCATCGAAGGCATTCGAATTGTGGATCGCGCGCGTGCGGCGCGCGAGATTCCGGCGGTGTTGCAGCGCGGCGGGGCGGTTTTGATGGTGTGCGAGCAGTCGCGCCGTCGTGGTCCGGGGGTTCCGTCGAGATTTCTCGGAGCGGATTTGCAGGCGTACCCCACAATGGAGCGGCTGGCACGATGGTACGACGTGCCCGTGGCCGTGGTGACGTGTCGCCGCGAGCCGCAGCCGACGCGCTTTACGCTTGCGTTGCACTCGACACACGAATGGCGCGCTGCAATGAACGAAGGCGATCTGACACGTGACTTGCTCGCATCGCTTGAGCGCGCCGTCTGGGAGGAGCCATCTCAATACTTGTGGAACGTGCCGCAGGATGGCGAGTCCGCACGGTCCAGTGTGGAATCCAGGGCACACGCGTCGTCGCGAAATGAAGTCACGTTCTTAGAGCCGCGGCGAATCGCACCGGTGAACGGATAGCGATTCAATTCCGATTTGAGTTCGAACAACTAGGACCTTGCGCGCTCGCGCGAACAGCACTCTCTTTGAACGGGAATCCCCGAACCTCGATTGCGTTCGCAATCGGCTCTTTGTCAGCGGGTGCTTCGGTTTGACGCCGCGTTGTTGTGGTGCGGCAGCGCGCTCAATACGGAAACTTGATCGGCGTCGTCCCCCAGAATACATCGAACAACGTGGGGTGTGCGAAGGCCGTCAGCGGCGGGCAGACCGCCGGCAGGTCCGGCTGCGGCAGGGCGGCATTGGCCCAAGGCGTGATGCCCAGGATGGTCAGCCCCGTCATCGTCAGCACGCGAGACCAGAACCGGCCGGTCTCGACATGCGATTCGCCGGCGTTGACGGTTGCGTTCGAAGGCGTGCCGGATTCGTTCGACGGTGTTGGGTTGTTGGAAGTATTCATAGCAGCCCCCATAACGGCCCGGCACACGGCACTCGTTAGATAAAAGGTCGCGCCGCAGGCTTATCGGGCGTTTGTTAGCGTTCGCAAGGGAGCCATTCGCGCGAGCAACCAAGCAGATGAGGAGCAGATTGCGCAAGCATTTGATTGGGCAATTAGCCGATCGCGTGTGCAATCATGTGCAAAAAGAGCCGGTTGCGCATGCAATCGAGACCGGCGAACGCCAACTCTTTCCTTTCAATGAGGCTGCTTGATCCGGCCCGAAGGCGCTGGACCAACCCGCCGTGTCGGTTAGACTCGCCGCTATGGGAAGCCCACAAGCGGCGGTCAAACAGCGAAGGACCTGGAGATCGAATCCATGAGCCATTCAGGCGGCAGCAGCGTAGAATACGCCGGGGACGCCGGCCGCGAACGCACGTTCTTAGGGCACCCGCTGGGGCTGTTTGTCCTCTTCTTCGCCGAATTGTGGGAACGATTCAACTTCTACGGCATGCGCGCGCTGCTGATCTTCTACATGACCAAATGGTTCATGTTTGAAGACAAGTTCGCGACGACGTCGTACGGCGCCATCAACGGCTTGATCTACGCGACGCCGCTCATCGGCGGCATGATCGCCGATCGGATGCTCGGCTATCGCCGCTCGATTGTGCTCGGCGGCATCCTGATGGCCTGCGGCCAGTTCGGCCTGTTGTCTGCCGGGCTGAACATTCTGCCGAACAGCAAGTGGACCTTCTACACCTGCATCGCATTCATCGTCGCGGGCAACGGCTTCTTCAAGCCGAACATATCGACGATGGTCGGGACGCTGTACAAGCAGGGCGACCCGCGGCGTGACGGTGCGTTCACGATCTTCTACATGGGGATCAACATCGGAGCGTTTCTTTCGCCCATCATCTGCGGCATCATCGGCGAGCGATACGGATACCACTACGGTTTCGGCCTTGCCGGCGTCGGCATGGTCATCGGTCTGCTTTGTTTCACGCTGTTCACGAAGCACCTTGGTGAGCGCGGGCTGCCGCCTGTTTCGGCAACCGCAGCCGGCGGGGGCGGACTGGCCAAGTCCATGCTGCTGTATGGAGGCATCATTGCCTTCATACCGATCGGTGCGTTCCTTGTGTCTGAACCGCACTTCGTGGAGGCCTACGCCGCGCCGATTATCGGCTTCGCGTTCATCGCATACATCCTTTGGGAGGCATTTCGATCGAGCAAGACTGAACGCGAGGGCACCCTTGTGGTTGTCATCCTGACGACATTCTCGATCGCGTTCTGGGCGTTTTTTGAGCAGGCCGGAAGTTCGATCAACTTGTTCACCGACCGCCACGTTGACCGGACCGTATTCGGCTGGGAGATTCCTGCTTCGGCGTTTCAGGCAGTCAATGCGCTGTTCATCGTGTTGCTTGCTCCGGTGTTTTCGGTCATTTGGCTGCGGCTGGGGCGCGTCGGGCGCGATCCTTCCAGCGCGATGAAGTTTGTCCTCGCCTTGGTCCAGCTCGGTCTTGGGTTTGTCGCGCTGGTGCTGGCTGCCAAGCAGGCGGAGGGCGGCGCGAAAGCAAGCCTGCTTTTGTTGCTACTGGCGTACTTCTTCCACACGACGGGTGAGCTGTGCTTGTCGCCGGTCGGTCTTTCAATGGTTACCAAGATGGCGCCGACCCGGCTCGCCGGTCTGCTGATGGGGATGTGGTTCCTTTCGGCGGCCTTCGCGCACGTCATCGGCGGCAAGCTGGCCGGCTACTCGGCCGACTGGGGCTACAGCAAGCTCTATACGGTCATCTTTGTGACGTCGATCGCCTGTGCGGTCTTGTTGCTGGTCATCTATCCCATCATCAAGCGGTGGGAGAAGGCGAGAATCGAAAGCCACAACGATCACGCGGGCGCATTCCCGGTGGTCGCGGAATCCAAGAAGCGTGCGTGAGCCATTGCGAACTGCAATGACGCATCGCTCTTGAGTTTTAATGACGCGAGCATTCGAAGCCGGCGGGCTGCCATCCGCCGGCTTCTTTTTTCACGCGTTCATGTCCGCCCAGCGTCGCGCCATTCGCCCGAAGATATACAACGCAATCGCCGCGAGAACGCCAACTGCAACAAAAGGAAGCCAGAACCAGTACTGCGGGTGATAGGTATCCCACAAGAGCTGCGTCGCTTCGTTCGCACCGAGGCCCGTTACCTCCTGCAACTTCGTGAATGCCTCCGTTCGCGTTACACCGGCGGCGTCTTCCAGTGAGTCGGTGCGACCGTTCCACTGTTTGCCTTGGCCGAACGGCGTTTTTTCCATCAGGTAACGAAGTGAAAGATTTGCCTTCTCGCCGACCTCGCGATACAGCCAACCGGAAATCTTGTTCCCGACGCCGCGGCCGATGCCGGTCGGAATCACGACATAACCTAGGTAGAGTGCCTTCTTTCCGGTAGGCGCGATCAGCGCTAAGTACTCGCTTTTCTTCGGGCCGACCAGCATCTCGCCCAGCGAGAACATGGTAATGCCGAAAAGCAGAACCCAAGCGCTCTGCGTCGTCCCTGCGGTCAGAACGCCAAACGTCACCACGATCATTCCGCCGAGCATGGCCGTGAGGCTGCGCATCGTTCGTACGAGATGAGACACCGGAACGACAAACGCGACGATCAACATGGAGTTGAGCGACAGCAGCACCTGCTGCGGCACGCGCAAAAGCCCGTCGGAGCCGGTCTCTCGCCATGTATCGAACGGCATCGCGCGGGCGAGTGATTCGCTGTTGATCCAGTCTCGTATGAAATTGGGCTGGGTGTCCCAGAGTTGGTACATCATCATCCAGAAGCATGACATGATGAGAAGCCACGCCAAGAGGCGTGGATCGATGATGTTCTTGACAGTCAGCCAAAGCACACGCAGCGGGTGCGTGTCCTTGGCAGCGCCGCTCGGGATGTCTCGAAACACCAGTAACAGCGCGATCATGTTGAACAGGCAGCAGCCGGCGGCGATAAGAAACAAGTTGCGATAGGTGTTCGCTGTCGTGGGGTTCAAGAGGACAAGCGGGCTAAGCCAGTGGCCGACCATCGCGCCGATGTTGACGACCCAATAAAAGATGCCCCAGCCGAGGGAAGACTGTTGCCGCGTGAGCAAATGCGAGAGCGAGCCCTGAATCGCGGGCTTGAAGAACGCCGCGCCAACGCCAACGAGCATCATGCCCCAGAAGGCTGCGCGAAACGAATGCTCCATCGCCATCACGGCGTACCCGCTTGTGCTGATGAGCATCGAAATAATGAGCGAGAGTTTGAACCCGTAGCGGTCGGCATAGCCTCCGCTGATGATGGGAAGAATGATCTGGACGAGCGAAAACCAAAAGATGAGCGTCCCCTTGTCGTCCTGTGATCGATGCAGCCCGCCCGGGTCGTCGGCCTGGGCGATGTAGATCATGAGAATCGGCCAGACCAAGTAGAACGCGAGGCGTTCACCGGCCTCGATGGTGTTCAGCAGCCAGAAGCGGAATGGAAAGCGTGTACGCGGCTCGGTTGCGGGCGGTTGTTCTGCGGCGGCCGGCGCGGTCGTCATCATGTCACCAAATGAACAGGGAGTTGAACACGGGGAGAGTCTCGCGATTAAGAATCAAACCCTCACCTCTGGCCTCTCTCTCTTAAAGGGAGAGAGGATGTTTTCAGGCACGGCTTAATGCTGCAACGACGGACCGGTCGATGCACCGGGTTTTGCGCGGCGGCAATCCAGGTAAACCAACAAGCAGAGCACCAAAAATGCTACCAGGCCGAGCGTATTCGTGTAGCGGGCCAGATCTTCTGGTGAGGTTGCCGTTTCCAACCAGCGGCGCGGCATGTCCAGCCAGGGCATGACGCGGCCTTGGGGCGAGGCGCTCGTCGCAAGCTTTTGTTCGTCGAAAATAGCGAGGGCATTGATCAAC